>NZ_BSQE01000128.1:0-205 GCF_030268185.1 Pseudomonas sp. NBRC 100443 | reverse complement strand
CTGGGGCGCAAGGGCGCGGCAGTGCGACTGGCCAACCGCAACCTGCGTATCGCCTGGGTGCTGCTGTGCAGCGAACAAACCTACCAGCGCAAGCCGAATGCTTGCCGGGAGATGGAAATGAGCCACTGATCAACGAGTTCCCGCCAACGGGGCGCCAAGTCGCTCCAACCCTTGCTGAAGAACATTGACCCCTGGTCAGACCGTC
>NZ_BSQE01000127.1:0-205 GCF_030268185.1 Pseudomonas sp. NBRC 100443 | reverse complement strand
TGTTCGCTGCACAGCAGCACCCAGGCGATACGCAGGTTGCGGTTGGCCAGTCGCACTGCCGCGCCCTTGCGCCCCAGGCGTTGTAGCCAGCGCTGCAGGCGCCGATCGTCCGGGTGTTCGGAATCGGGCCGCAGTTGCTTCAACACCGCATGCGAGCCTACGACCATCAGGCTGCGCACATAGGCGTCGCCACGTTTGGTCATCT
>NZ_BSQE01000126.1:0-207 GCF_030268185.1 Pseudomonas sp. NBRC 100443 | reverse complement strand
GACGGTCTGACCAGGGGTCAATGTTCTTCAGCAAGGGTTGGAGCGACTTGGCGCCCCGTTGGCGGGAACTCGTTGATCAATGGCTCATTTCCATCTCCCGGCAAGCATTCGGCTTGCGCTGGTAGGTTTGTTCGCTGCACAGCAGCACCCAGGCGATACGCAGGTTGCGGTTGGCCAGTCGCACTGCCGCGCCCTTGCGCCCCAGAC
>NZ_BSQE01000125.1:0-212 GCF_030268185.1 Pseudomonas sp. NBRC 100443 | reverse complement strand
CGCGAACCCTGGGTTCGCGAGCAAGCTCGCTCCTACGAAAAGCCAAAGCGCATTCGCTCTGGCTTTTGGACTTCCAGAGAAATACCCGAGCGCACCGGAACGCCCCTTCAGAAGGCCGAACGAAACCCCCGCTCAGGAGGTCATGCGACATGGATGTCGCGAGAGCCCCGATGGGCTACAGGGACGTACCCTCGGGGCGGGCCTCCGTGGCG
>NZ_BSQE01000124.1:0-218 GCF_030268185.1 Pseudomonas sp. NBRC 100443 | reverse complement strand
GCTCCGAGTCTGCCCGACCGTCTTGTTTCGCCCCCTCGGGCGAGTCCCTTTTGTCAAACGCCACAAAAGGAACCAAAAAGGCTTGCCCCGACATACGGGCCCGATGGAGCCGGGCTACCCTCGCGAACTCCCCCGCCACGGAGGCCCGCCCCGAGGGTACGTCCCTGTAGCCCATCGGGGCTCTCGCGACATCCATGTCGCATGACCTCCTGAGCGCC
>NZ_BSQE01000123.1:0-220 GCF_030268185.1 Pseudomonas sp. NBRC 100443 | reverse complement strand
CCATCGGGCCCGTATGTCGGGGCAAGCCTTTTTGGTTCCTTTTGTGGCGTTTGACAAAAGGGACTCGCCCGAGGGGGCGAAACAAGACGGTCGGGCAGACTCGGTGCGGCGCAGAAACACCCAAGCCAAGGCAACTGGGTTATTCCCCTTCGGGCCAGCGCAAGTATTGTTCGCGGCAATGACGAGCTTAAGGCCGGAGTGGGGCAAGCTTCGCGAGCCA
>NZ_BSQE01000122.1:0-228 GCF_030268185.1 Pseudomonas sp. NBRC 100443 | reverse complement strand
CGTTGTTGTGCTCAGCGATTACCAGGATAGCCATCAGATTACTTTCGCCTCGTTCTTCAGTTTCTCGACCAGTTCAGCCACGGACTTGACCTTGATGCCGGCGCTGCGGGCAGCCGGAGCTTCCACTTTCAGGGTCTTCACGGTGGAAGCGGTGGAAACGCCGAGGGCGTCCGGGGTCACCACGTCCAGCGGCTTCTTCTTCGCTTTCATGATGTTCGGCAGCGACGC
>NZ_BSQE01000121.1:0-246 GCF_030268185.1 Pseudomonas sp. NBRC 100443 | reverse complement strand
TGCTGGACTCCACCACGATCACCCTCAAGGGCCCTGGCTTCGACGAATGGACGCTGTCCAATCGAACCCGCTCCCAGGGGCTGAAAGTCCATGTGCTGTATGCCGAGCAGGCGGCGGCGCCGGTGCATTGCAGCTTCAGCGCAGCCAACGTCAACGACATCGACGAAGGCCGGACGCTGGGTATCGAGCCACAGGCCACCTACGTATTCGACAAGGGCTATTACGACTTCAACTGGTGGGCGAGCC
>NZ_BSQE01000120.1:0-252 GCF_030268185.1 Pseudomonas sp. NBRC 100443 | reverse complement strand
CGGCTCGACCTGTTTGGCCAGCAAGGCCGTAGCCGTGATCGGACCGATACCACGTACCGTCATCAGCCGTTTGGCTGTCGGGTCGGCGGCGGCACAGGCTTCCAGACGCCCGGTCAGCGCGGCGATATGTATGGACTCACCCCCACCGTCAACCCGCTTTTGAACATGAAAACCCGACTGCATCTATGTATTAGGCCTGTTCGAGGAAGCCACGTCGGGCTTCTGGCCAACATTGGGTAAGCCCGCGGAATG
>NZ_BSQE01000119.1:0-252 GCF_030268185.1 Pseudomonas sp. NBRC 100443 | reverse complement strand
GCGTCCATTCGTCGAAGCCAGGGCCCTTGAGGGTGATCGTGGTGGAGTCCAGCAGGTACAGCAGTTCCTTCCCGTCACGGCGTAACTGCCGGCAGACGCCCGCCATCAGGTAGTGCGCAACCTGAGCGAAGACCTCGGTATTACGGCGTTCGTTGGCGTCGGCCAGGGTGGAACGCCGGATCGGGCCCGTACCCAGGTGATAGTGCTGATGGGGATGGCTGTTGAAGCTGGTTTCAAGCGCCCGCAGGCTGC
>NZ_BSQE01000118.1:0-255 GCF_030268185.1 Pseudomonas sp. NBRC 100443 | reverse complement strand
TGAGCAGCCTGCGGGCGCTTGAAACCAGCTTCAACAGCCATCCCCATCAGCACTATCACCTGGGTACGGGCCCGATCCGGCGTTCCACCCTGGCCGACGCCAACGAACGCCGTAATACCGAGGTCTTTGCTCAGGTTGCGCACTACCTGATGGCGGGCGTCTGCCGGCAGTTACGCCGTGACGGGAAGGAACTGCTGTACCTGCTGGACTCCACCACGATCACCCTCAAGGGCCCTGGCTTCGACGAATGGACGC
>NZ_BSQE01000117.1:0-255 GCF_030268185.1 Pseudomonas sp. NBRC 100443 | reverse complement strand
TGGGCACCGACAACGCGAAGGAGCTGATCTACAGCCGCCTGCGCATCGACGTGCCGATCCCGTGGCAGCCGACGCCTGGCTGTGTGCACTTCCCGATCGACAGCGACATCTGCGACGAGGACGAGCTTAAGCAGATCACCGCCGAGAAGAAGAAGCCGGTGATGGCGAAGGGCGTCCGCGTCCTGCGCTGGGACTCCGGCGGGCGCCGAAACGAGGCGCTGGACTGCTTCGTGTACGCCCTGGCCGCGCTGCGCA
>NZ_BSQE01000116.1:0-255 GCF_030268185.1 Pseudomonas sp. NBRC 100443 | reverse complement strand
TGCTGGCCTATCTGCCGGAGCTGGGACAACTGAACCGCCGCCAGATCGCCGCCCTGGTGGGCCTGGCCCCGTACAACAGCGACAGCGGGCAGAAGTCGGGACAGCGCCGAATCCGGGGAGGACGAGGAATGATCCGGCGCATCCTGTACATGACGACCTTGTCGATTATTCGCTATCAGGAAGACTTCGCCCGCCGCTACCAAGGCCTGCGCGAGAACGGTCGATGCGCCAAGGTTGCCCTGGTGGCCTGCATGC
>NZ_BSQE01000115.1:0-255 GCF_030268185.1 Pseudomonas sp. NBRC 100443 | reverse complement strand
GCTGAGCCAAGTTTAGGGTTTTCTCAAAACCCGATCAGTATTGAACTGAAGAGTTTGATCATGGCTCAGATTGAACGCTGGCGGCAGGCCTAACACATGCAAGTCGAGCGGATGAAGGGAGCTTGCTTCCGGATTCAGCGGCGGACGGGTGAGTAATGCCTAGGAATCTGCCTGGTAGTGGGGGACAACGTTCCGAAAGGAGCGCTAATACCGCATACGTCCTACGGGAGAAAGTGGGGGATCTTCGGACCTCAC
>NZ_BSQE01000114.1:0-255 GCF_030268185.1 Pseudomonas sp. NBRC 100443 | reverse complement strand
TGAGTCGCCGCCACCCGGATGCTGATCCCTTGGTGATGGAGTCCTTCGAGCGGGAGATCGCCCTGGCGCGAAACCTTTCCGCTGAGTTCAGCGACGACATCCCGGGAATCCTCGATGAGTACCTTGCCACCCTGGATCAATGACCTGCGCATTGCGGTCAAGCTGGGTTTGCAGGGGATGTTTAAAGAGCCGCCGATGACGGCGGTGGAGTGGGCCGACAAGCACTTCTACATGTCGGCCGAGTCCTCGTACAAC
>NZ_BSQE01000113.1:0-255 GCF_030268185.1 Pseudomonas sp. NBRC 100443 | reverse complement strand
GTCCCTTGCGCGCGATGCGCATGAGTTGGTGCGTGTACCAGATGATTTCCATCATCCGCGAGCGGTCGATGGCCTCCACGCCGGAAACCCTGGGGCTGACTTCATGGCTAGGGTCCAGGCCAGCAAGAAGACGTTGCGGTACGGCGGGGTCGAGGCTGAGCAGGCGAGCCAGCCCGACCAGCTCCAGAGCCCCACTCTGCAACGCCTCATTCATGCCCGCGACGGTACGAAAGCCACCGGTCACCATCAGTGGCA
>NZ_BSQE01000112.1:0-255 GCF_030268185.1 Pseudomonas sp. NBRC 100443 | reverse complement strand
AGGGGGACTACCCGGACGGGATCGACCCCTATGCAGAAGCGAAGCTGACGCAAGAGCGTCTGCGCCTCACCGCGGCCCAGGCCTACGCCCAAGAGCAGAAGAACCAGGTCCAGGACAAGCTCCTGGTTCCGGCCCCGTTCGCCACGTTCGCCCTGGCGAAAATCGCCGCCAAGATTGGCTCGGCGCTGGAGACCGTCTGCAAGACGGTGAGTCGCCGCCACCCGGATGCTGATCCCTTGGTGATGGAGTCCTTCG
>NZ_BSQE01000111.1:0-255 GCF_030268185.1 Pseudomonas sp. NBRC 100443 | reverse complement strand
AGCCGCGGTAATACGAAGGGTGCAAGCGTTAATCGGAATTACTGGGCGTAAAGCGCGCGTAGGTGGTTTGGTAAGATGGATGTGAAATCCCCGGGCTCAACCTGGGAACTGCATCCATAACTGCCTGGCTAGAGTACGGTAGAGGGTGGTGGAATTTCCTGTGTAGCGGTGAAATGCGTAGATATAGGAAGGAACACCAGTGGCGAAGGCGACCACCTGGACTGATACTGACACTGAGGTGCGAAAGCGTGGGGA
>NZ_BSQE01000110.1:0-255 GCF_030268185.1 Pseudomonas sp. NBRC 100443 | reverse complement strand
GACGGTCTGACCAGGGGTCAATGTTCTTCAGCAAGGGTTGGAGCGACTTGGCGCCCCGTTGGCGGGAACTCGTTGATCAATGGCTCATTTCCATCTCCCGGCAAGCATTCGGCTTGCGCTGGTAGGTCTGTTCGCTGCACAGCAGCACCCAGGCGATACGCAGGTTGCGGTTGGCCAGTCGCACTGCCGCGCCCTTGCGCCCCAGGCGTTGTAGCCAGCGCTGCAGGCGCCGATCGTCCGGGTGTTCGGAATCGG
>NZ_BSQE01000109.1:0-255 GCF_030268185.1 Pseudomonas sp. NBRC 100443 | reverse complement strand
AGCCGCGGTAATACGAAGGGTGCAAGCGTTAATCGGAATTACTGGGCGTAAAGCGCGCGTAGGTGGTTTGGTAAGATGGATGTGAAATCCCCGGGCTCAACCTGGGAACTGCATCCATAACTGCCTGACTAGAGTACGGTAGAGGGTGGTGGAATTTCCTGTGTAGCGGTGAAATGCGTAGATATAGGAAGGAACACCAGTGGCGAAGGCGACCACCTGGACTGATACTGACACTGAGGTGCGAAAGCGTGGGGA
>NZ_BSQE01000108.1:0-255 GCF_030268185.1 Pseudomonas sp. NBRC 100443 | reverse complement strand
GGCCCAGGAAACGCCTGACCTTCAGGTGTTGCTTGATCCATTTGAAAAACAGCTCGATCCGCCAGCGATCCCGATAGCGCTCGGCGATTTCTGCCGCCGGGCTGCTCAGGTCGTTGGTCGCCAGGCTTAGAGGCGGCTCATCGCCTGGGCGGTTCACCAGGATCCGCCGCAGGGGCTGGGTGTAGTGATTACGCCGTCGGCCACCTGGGTTGCGGTTGGAGAAGTTCACCTCTTCGTCTCGCAGGATCGTTTCCC
>NZ_BSQE01000107.1:0-255 GCF_030268185.1 Pseudomonas sp. NBRC 100443 | reverse complement strand
ACCGTTGAGCGCCAACTCAACCTCACAGCCCCCGCAAGATGTTCAGGATAAGCCGTTTTCACGATGTACTAAAAGCGCTGCCTCGCGGCGTCTTCGATCGACTGGTCGCCGAACACGGCGCCGACAAACACAGCAAGCGCTTTGGCAGCTGGGATCACCTGGTCGCCATGGTGTATGCCCAACTGGCCGGCGTGAGCAGCCTGCGGGCGCTTGAAACCAGCTTCAACAGCCATCCCCATCAGCACTATCACCTGG
>NZ_BSQE01000106.1:0-257 GCF_030268185.1 Pseudomonas sp. NBRC 100443 | reverse complement strand
GCGTGAGGTCCGAAGATCCCCCACTTTCTCCCGTAGGACGTATGCGGTATTAGCGCTCCTTTCGGAACGTTGTCCCCCACTACCAGGCAGATTCCTAGGCATTACTCACCCGTCCGCCGCTGAATCCGGGAGCAAGCTCCCTTCATCCGCTCGACTTGCATGTGTTAGGCCTGCCGCCAGCGTTCAATCTGAGCCATGATCAAACTCTTCAGTTCAATACTGATCGGGTTTTGAGAAAACCCTAAACTTGGCTCAGC
>NZ_BSQE01000105.1:0-257 GCF_030268185.1 Pseudomonas sp. NBRC 100443 | reverse complement strand
CTGAGCCAAGTTTAGGGTTTTCTCAAAACCCGATCAGTATTGAACTGAAGAGTTTGATCATGGCTCAGATTGAACGCTGGCGGCAGGCCTAACACATGCAAGTCGAGCGGATGAAGGGAGCTTGCTCTCTGATTCAGCGGCGGACGGGTGAGTAATGCCTAGGAATCTGCCTGGTAGTGGGGGACAACGTTCCGAAAGGAGCGCTAATACCGCATACGTCCTACGGGAGAAAGTGGGGGATCTTCGGACCTCACGCT
>NZ_BSQE01000104.1:0-258 GCF_030268185.1 Pseudomonas sp. NBRC 100443 | reverse complement strand
AACTGCTGTACCTGCTGGACTCCACCACGATCACCCTCAAGGGCCCTGGCTTCGACGAATGGACGCTGTCCAATCGAACCCGCTCCCAGGGGCTGAAAGTCCATGTGCTGTATGCCGAGCAGGCGGCAGCACCGGTGCATTGCAGCTTCAGCGCAGCCAACGTCAACGACATCGACGAAGGCCGGACGCTGGGTATCGAGCCACAGGCCACCTACGTATTCGACAAGGGCTATTACGACTTCAACTGGTGGGCGAGCC
>NZ_BSQE01000103.1:0-259 GCF_030268185.1 Pseudomonas sp. NBRC 100443 | reverse complement strand
ACTAATTGCCCGTGAGGCTTGACCATATAACACCCAAACAATTTGTGTGTTAGACGGTGAAGTCGACGAACCGAAAGTTCGTGTGAACCGCAAATACCTGTCACATACCCGAATCAGGGTGAGCGTGAGCGCAAGCCACGAGCATCCGAAAGAATTGCTTGACGACCATAGAGCGTTGGAACCACCTGATCCCATCCCGAACTCAGCAGTGAAACGACGCATCGCCGATGGTAGTGTGGGGTTTCCCCATGTGAGAGTA
>NZ_BSQE01000102.1:0-263 GCF_030268185.1 Pseudomonas sp. NBRC 100443 | reverse complement strand
ACTAATTGCCCGTGAGGCTTGACCATATAACACCCAAACAATTTGTGTGTTAGACGGTGAAGTCGACGAACCGAAAGTTCGTGTGAACCGCAAATACCTGTCACATACCCGAATCAGGGTGAGCGTGTGCGTAAGTCACGAGCATCCGAAAGAATTGCTTGACGACCATAGAGCGTTGGAACCACCTGATCCCATCCCGAACTCAGCAGTGAAACGACGCATCGCCGATGGTAGTGTGGGGTTTCCCCATGTGAGAGTAGGTC
>NZ_BSQE01000101.1:0-269 GCF_030268185.1 Pseudomonas sp. NBRC 100443 | reverse complement strand
GCCGGCAAGACCAAGCTGGCCAGCCACGGCCTGGACCTGGTCGACGCCATGGTGGTCGCGGCGGACGATTCCTGCTCCGACGAGAAGGTCGCCGAATACGAGCGCAGCGCCTGCCCCACCTGCGGCTCCTGCTCCGGCATGTTCACCGCCAACTCGATGAACTGCCTGACCGAGGCCCTGGGCCTGTCGCTGCCGGGCAACGGCTCGACCCTGGCCACCCACGCCGACCGCGAGCAGCTGTTCCTGCGCGCCGGGCGCCTGGCCGTGGA
>NZ_BSQE01000100.1:0-270 GCF_030268185.1 Pseudomonas sp. NBRC 100443 | reverse complement strand
ATTCGTGGCGCTCGCCGTGCTCGGCGTGGTCCTGCCAGGTCTTCTCGAGGAAGGCGCGGGCGGCGGCCACCTGGTGGGTGGACTCGGCCAGGCGCATCAGCGCCGGGGTGGCGGTGCCGACGCTGGCGCCGGTGTAGGCGCGTACGCGGTTGCGCGTCTTCTCCTTGAAGGCTTCCAGCATGCGCTCGGCGATGCCCAGGCCGATGGAGGCGAAGCCGCTGGCGAAGTACGGGCGGTACGGGGTGTAGAAAATCTTGCTGTAGGGGTACA
>NZ_BSQE01000097.1:0-275 GCF_030268185.1 Pseudomonas sp. NBRC 100443 | reverse complement strand
GCATGGCTGGATCAGGCTTTCGCCCATTGTCCAATATTCCCCACTGCTGCCTCCCGTAGGAGTCTGGACCGTGTCTCAGTTCCAGTGTGACTGATCATCCTCTCAGACCAGTTACGGATCGTCGCCTTGGTGAGCCTTTACCCCACCAACTAGCTAATCCGACCTAGGCTCATCTGATAGCGTGAGGTCCGAAGATCCCCCACTTTCTCCCGTAGGACGTATGCGGTATTAGCGCTCCTTTCGGAACGTTGTCCCCCACTACCAGGCAGATTCCT
>NZ_BSQE01000096.1:0-276 GCF_030268185.1 Pseudomonas sp. NBRC 100443 | reverse complement strand
CCAGGAGCTTGTCCTGGACCTGGTTCTTCTGCTCTTGGGCGTAGGCCTGGGCCGCGGTGAGGCGCAGACGCTCTTGCGTCAGCTTCGCTTCTGCATAGGGGTCGATCCCGTCCGGGTAGTCCCCCTCAGGTTGGTGTTTCCGCTCCGCCTGGGCCAGGCGGTTCTCCAGCACCGAGCGGACGTCGTAGAAGGCCTCGCGGCCGATCCGAGCCACTGGCTCGACGCCCCATTTATCAAAGGCTTGGGTGCTGATGCCGAGGCTCGCCGCCATCCGGC
>NZ_BSQE01000095.1:0-284 GCF_030268185.1 Pseudomonas sp. NBRC 100443 | reverse complement strand
TCCCACTTCAGGCCGAACTCGCAATCCTTGCCGCCCCACTTCAGGTGCTGCTCCCGCTGACAATGCGGGCAGGCAATGTGAAGCCGCAGGCGGTAGGGAGACTCATCCGCCGCCTTGGTGATCTGGCAGCTACCGGCGATCCCGGGCGTCGAGCCTCGGATCGACTTCGGATAGACCGCGCCGTCCAGACGCTTGTCGCCAAGGAACGTCGGCGAGCCCTCGCCCTCGACGTCAGCGTCGAACTTCGACAGCTCGTCGTAGATCACCTCGTCGGGCGACTTCTC
>NZ_BSQE01000094.1:0-291 GCF_030268185.1 Pseudomonas sp. NBRC 100443 | reverse complement strand
CTCACATGGGGAAACCCCACACTACCATCGGCGATGCGTCGTTTCACTGCTGAGTTCGGGATGGGATCAGGTGGTTCCAACGCTCTATGGTCGTCAAGCAATTCTTTCGGATGCTCGTGGCTTACGCTCACGCTCATCCCGATTCGGGTATGTGACAGGTCTTCTTTGCGGTTCACACGAACTTTCGGTTCGTCGACTTCACCGTCTAACACACAAATTGTTTGGGTGTTATATGGTCAAGCCTCACGGGCAATTAGTATCGGTTAGCTCAACGCCTCACAGCGCTTACAC
>NZ_BSQE01000093.1:0-291 GCF_030268185.1 Pseudomonas sp. NBRC 100443 | reverse complement strand
CGCCGCGAGAACTTCCCGAAGGTGCCGCCGCAGGCGCTGGTCCTGATGGGCGGTATCGACACCCAGGACGACCGCTACGAGGGCCGCGTCTGGGCCTTTGGCCTGGGCGAGGAGGCCTGGCTGGTGCATCGCTTCGTGCTCTACGGCGATCCCGGCAGCGAGGAACTGCGGCGCAAGGTCGGGCTGGAGATTCACCGGCAGTTCACCCGCGCCGACGGCGTGCCGATGGGCGTCATGCGCTGGTGCTGGGACGCCGGCGGCCACTATTCCGACGAGGTGGAGGCCGAGAGC
>NZ_BSQE01000092.1:0-295 GCF_030268185.1 Pseudomonas sp. NBRC 100443 | reverse complement strand
TGATAGGTCGGGTGTGTAAGCGCTGTGAGGCGTTGAGCTAACCGATACTAATTGCCCGTGAGGCTTGACCATATAACACCCAAACAATTTGTGTGTTAGACGGTGAAGTCGACGAACCGAAAGTTCGCAAGAACCGCAAAGAAGACCTGTCACATACCCGAATCAGGATGAGCGTGTGCGTAAGCCACGAGCATCCGAAAGAATTGCTTGACGACCATAGAGCGTTGGAACCACCTGATCCCATCCCGAACTCAGCAGTGAAACGACGCATCGCCGATGGTAGTGTGGGGTTTCC
>NZ_BSQE01000091.1:0-297 GCF_030268185.1 Pseudomonas sp. NBRC 100443 | reverse complement strand
TCAGCAGGTCGCGAACTTCCATCTCGACCAGTTCCAGCAGCTCGGCGTCGTCAACCATGTCGGCCTTGTTCAGGAACACGACGATGTAGGGAACGCCTACCTGACGGGACAGCAGGATGTGCTCGCGGGTCTGCGGCATGGGGCCGTCGGCAGCCGAGCAAACCAGGATCGCGCCGTCCATCTGGGCAGCACCGGTGATCATGTTCTTCACGTAGTCGGCGTGGCCCGGGCAGTCTACGTGAGCGTAGTGGCGTACCGGCGAGTCGTATTCGACGTGCGAAGTGTTGATGGTGATAC
>NZ_BSQE01000090.1:0-303 GCF_030268185.1 Pseudomonas sp. NBRC 100443 | reverse complement strand
GGCGGCATGGAAATCTCCCTGCCCGAGTTCGCCGACTGCGTGGTCGCCCTGGCCGGCGCCTGCGCCAGCACCGCCTGGGCCTTCAGCCTGCTGTGCACCCACAGCCACCAGCTGGCGATGTTCTCCAAGCAACTGCAGGACGAGGTCTGGGGCGAGAACCCCGATGCCACCGCCAGCAGCAGCATCGCGCCGTTCGGGCGCATCCAGGAGGTCGAGGGCGGCATCCTGTTCAACGGCGAGATGGGCTGGAGCAGCGGCAGCGACCACGCCGAATGGGCCATCCTCGGCTGCCGCCGGCAGAAC
>NZ_BSQE01000089.1:0-309 GCF_030268185.1 Pseudomonas sp. NBRC 100443 | reverse complement strand
TCGGTCGGACTCCACATCATCACGTTGCGGCGCTTGTGCTGGATCTTGTAGCCGATGTTGGCCATCAGCAGCTTCGTGTAGCCAATCCGGGCCGACTTCACGAAGTTGACCACCCGGATCAGGTCGTTGCCCATCGCGTTCAGGATGGCGACCTGGAAAGGAGCGGTCTTCCAGCGGCCCTCGTTGTACGAGGACTCGGCCGACATGTAGAAGTGCTTGTCGGCCCACTCCACCGCCGTCATCGGCGGCTCTTTAAACATCCCCTGCAAACCCAGCTTGACCGCAATGCGCAGGTCATTGATCCAGGGT
>NZ_BSQE01000088.1:0-311 GCF_030268185.1 Pseudomonas sp. NBRC 100443 | reverse complement strand
AGATCACCGCCGAGAAGAAGAAGCCGGTGATGGCGAAGGGCGTCCGCGTCCTGCGCTGGGACTCCGGCGGGCGCCGAAACGAGGCGCTGGACTGCTTCGTGTACGCCCTGGCCGCGCTGCGCATCAGCCAGCAGCGCTTCGGCCTCGACCTCGACCAGCTGGAGCGCGCGCGCGTTGAGCCCGTGCCGGAGCCGGTCGCCCAGCAGCAACCCTCGAACGATAACCACGCCAGTACCTCCGGGGGCTGGCTCAACACTGGAAGCGGACCATGGCTCTGACAGCGCAGCAGATGCTCGACAAGTACCTGGAGG
>NZ_BSQE01000087.1:0-311 GCF_030268185.1 Pseudomonas sp. NBRC 100443 | reverse complement strand
CGCTCCTATGTATGGACTCACCCCCACCGTCAACCCGCTTTTGAACATGAAAACCCGACTGCATCTATGTATTAGGCCTGTTCGAGGAAGCCACGTCGGGCTTCTGGCCAACATTGGGTAAGCCCGCGGAATGCCGATTACAAAGAGGCCTCGAAGGCCGGTAGGAGCGTAGGCATCGATCCGCGACGGTCTGACCAGGGGTCAATGTTCTTCAGCAAGGGTTGGAGCGACTTGGCGCCCCGTTGGCGGGAACTCGTTGATCAGTGGCTCATTTCCATCTCCCGGCAAGCATTCGGCTTGCGCTGGTAGGT
>NZ_BSQE01000086.1:0-314 GCF_030268185.1 Pseudomonas sp. NBRC 100443 | reverse complement strand
AGGTTGCGCTGGCATTCGCGCTCCAGGCGGCGGCTGGATTGGATGCGATTGAGGTAACCGTAGATGTAGATCTTCAGCATCACGGCGGGATGATAAGACGGTCGCCCGGTTACAGCCGGTGCCACTCCATCGAACTCCAAGGCCGCTAGGTCGAGTTGCTCGACGAAGGTTTCCACTACACGGATCGGATTGTCTTCGGCAACGAAGTCATCCAGGCATTCCGGCAGCAAGCTGACCTGTGTCCGGCTCGCTTCCTCGATGAATCGCTTCATACGCCGCCCCCGCTGACGATGCTCCAGCAACTCTAGGCGAGG
>NZ_BSQE01000085.1:0-322 GCF_030268185.1 Pseudomonas sp. NBRC 100443 | reverse complement strand
ACTGCGGCGCAAGGTCGGGCTGGAGATTCACCGGCAGTTCACCCGCGCCGACGGCGTGCCGATGGGCGTCATGCGCTGGTGCTGGGACGCCGGCGGCCACTATTCCGACGAGGTGGAGGCCGAGAGCACCAAGCACGGCGTGCACTGGGTGATCCCGACCTTCGGGGCCAGCACCTACGGCAAGCCCATCGCCAGCTTCCCGAAGCGCCGCAAGCGCAAGGTCTACAAGACCGAACTGGGCACCGACAACGCGAAGGAGCTGATCTACAGCCGCCTGCGCATCGACGTGCCGATCCCGTGGCAGCCGACGCCTGGCTGTGTG
>NZ_BSQE01000084.1:0-325 GCF_030268185.1 Pseudomonas sp. NBRC 100443 | reverse complement strand
ACCGATGTATCGGTGTGCACGACAGTCGCCGTGGATCTGGCGAAAAAGGTCTTCCAGGTGGCGGGGGAAGACGCCCTGGGTCAACTGGCGTACGAACAGCGAATCAAGTCGCGTGAAGCGTTTCAGGTGTTTCTGCAGAAGCTGTCGGAGGGCGTGACGGTGCTGATGGAAACCGGCCCTGGAGCACAGGCCTGGGCTCGGCTGCTGCAGGCGCAGGGCAACCCGGTGCGTATCCTGCCGGCCCAGCGGGTGGCCGAGCACCGGAGCGGAGCGAAGAATGATCGCAATGATGCCCACGCCATTCTGCGGGCGGGCCGGGATAGCA
>NZ_BSQE01000083.1:0-330 GCF_030268185.1 Pseudomonas sp. NBRC 100443 | reverse complement strand
ACTCGGCCGATTTCCAGAAAGGCGGTTACGACGAAGGTGAATCCATGGAGGCCGTGCTGGCCATCGCGGATGCTGGTATCGACATGATCGAGATTTCCGGCGGCACCTATGAGTCACCGGCGATGACCGGCACACAGCCGGTGCAGAAGGAAAGTACTCGTCAGCGCGAGGCCTATTTCCTCGCGTTCGCCGAGAAGGTGAGAGAACAGACGTCCGTGCCACTGATGGTGACCGGTGGCTTTCGTACCGTCGCGGGCATGAATGAGGCGTTGCAGAGTGGGGCTCTGGAGCTGGTCGGGCTGGCTCGCCTGCTCAGCCTCGACCCCGCCG
>NZ_BSQE01000082.1:0-344 GCF_030268185.1 Pseudomonas sp. NBRC 100443 | reverse complement strand
AGAGGCGGCTCATCGCCTGGGCGGTTCACCAGGATCCGCCGCAGGGGCTGGGTGTAGTGATTACGCCGTCGGCCACCTGGGTTGCGGTTGGAGAAGTTCACCTCTTCGTCTCGCAGGATCGTTTCCCGGTCTTGCTGGGGAACCTCGCGCTGGGCCAGGACCTTGAGCCGCACATTGGACTTGAATCGTGTGACGAAGCGGGCCTTCTGGGCATCCAGGCTCGCCCACCAGTTGAAGTCGTAATAGCCCTTGTCGAATACGTAGGTGGCCTGTGGCTCGATACCCAGCGTCCGGCCTTCGTCGATGTCGTTGACGTTGGCTGCGCTGAAGCTGCAATGCACCGG
>NZ_BSQE01000081.1:0-351 GCF_030268185.1 Pseudomonas sp. NBRC 100443 | reverse complement strand
AGCGCAAGCGGTTGAGTAGGAACGAAAAATTCTGAAAATAACGCTTGACGAAATAAGAGGTTGGCGTAGAATGCGCGGCCTCGGTTGAGACGAAAGAATCAACCAACTGCTCTTTAACAAGTTGAATCAAGCAATTCGTGTGGGTGCTTGTGAGTTAAGACTGGTGATCGCAAGATTATCAGCATCACAAGTAACACTCGTGAATTCGAGAGTTTTTTGCGATTGCTGAGCCAAGTTTAGGGTTTTCTCAAAACCCGATCAGTATTGAACTGAAGAGTTTGATCATGGCTCAGATTGAACGCTGGCGGCAGGCCTAACACATGCAAGTCGAGCGGATGAAGGGAGCTTGCT
>NZ_BSQE01000079.1:0-356 GCF_030268185.1 Pseudomonas sp. NBRC 100443 | reverse complement strand
GCCAGCGTCGGCACCGCCACCCCGGCGCTGATGCGCCTGGCCGAGTCCACCCACCAGGTGGCCGCCGCCCGCGCCTTCCTCGAGAAGACCTGGCAGGACCACGCCGAGCACGGCGAGCGCCACGAATACCCCAGCCGCGAGACCCTGGCCTTCTGGCGCACCAACCAGGCCTACGCGGTGAAGATGTGCATCCAGGCCGTGGACCGCCTGTTCGAGGCCGCCGGCGGCACCGCCTGGTTCGAGAGCAACGAGATGCAGCGGCTGTTCCGCGACTCGCACATGACCGGCGCCCACGCCTACACCGACTACGACGTCTGCGCGCAGATCCTCGGCCGCGAGCTGATGGGCCTGGAGCC
>NZ_BSQE01000078.1:0-362 GCF_030268185.1 Pseudomonas sp. NBRC 100443 | reverse complement strand
ACGATGGCGAGCGAGCCGCTGGGCTTTCTCACCAGCCAGGTCCAGGAAGAGCCGAAGTTGCTGACCGCTTTGTCGTTGAACGCCTGCTGGAAACCCTCGAAGGAGCCGAATCCGGTGTCGATGGCATTGGCCAACGCGCCGTCCGGCCGACCGCCGCCGCTGGGGCTCAGGCAGTTCCAATAGAAACTGTGGTTCCAGATTTGCGCAGCGTTGTTGAAGGTCGCCCCTTCGGAAGTCCTGATGATTTCCTCCAGGGTGCGGCCTTCGAACTCGCCACCTCGGATCAACTCGTTCAATTTCACTACGTAGGCAGCGTGATGCTTGCCGTAGTGATATTCGAGCGTCTCTTTCGAAATATGGGG
>NZ_BSQE01000077.1:0-365 GCF_030268185.1 Pseudomonas sp. NBRC 100443 | reverse complement strand
CGCACCAACTCATGCGCATCGCGCGCAAGGGACAGGCCCGCCCGGACGAATCCGTCCTGAAAGTCGCGCTCTGCTACATGCTGGGCAATTTTGTCCGCGGCGACATCGGCTTGCCCAAGTTCCGCGCTGGCTGAGCGCGTATGCCTGCCGGTGAGTAACCGGCCTTCCCTGAAGTGATTCCAGACCTGGCGCTTCGCTGTCCGCCGGTTAGCCCCTGTCGGATGGTTTCTGCCATCGAAAACGGAGAACACCCATGGTATTCGAACTCCCCCAGCTTCCTTTCGAACTGGACGCGCTCGCTCCCCATATTTCGAAAGAGACGCTCGAATATCACTACGGCAAGCATCACGCTGCCTACGTAGTGA
>NZ_BSQE01000076.1:0-371 GCF_030268185.1 Pseudomonas sp. NBRC 100443 | reverse complement strand
GGTTCGTTCTACCGAACATTCCTGTCTGAGCTTTACGACGATTGCGGAAGATGGTGGAGCCAAGGAGGATCGAACTCCTGACCTCCTGCGTGCAAAGCAGGCGCTCTCCCAGCTGAGCTATGGCCCCCTAATTTCCAACGATTGGTGGGTCTGGGCAGATTCGAACTGCCGACCTCACCCTTATCAGGGGTGCGCTCTAACCGACTGAGCTACAGACCCATATAGGGTTGCCTAACCGTCGCTTACCAGTGAATCAAGCAATTCGTGTGGGAGCTTATGAGAAAGCCGGGATCTTCGATTAAGGAGGTGATCCAGCCGCAGGTTCCCCTACGGCTACCTTGTTACGACTTCACCCCAGTCATGAATCACTC
>NZ_BSQE01000075.1:0-376 GCF_030268185.1 Pseudomonas sp. NBRC 100443 | reverse complement strand
AGGCGACGATCCGTAACTGGTCTGAGAGGATGATCAGTCACACTGGAACTGAGACACGGTCCAGACTCCTACGGGAGGCAGCAGTGGGGAATATTGGACAATGGGCGAAAGCCTGATCCAGCCATGCCGCGTGTGTGAAGAAGGTCTTCGGATTGTAAAGCACTTTAAGTTGGGAGGAAGGGCAGTAAGTTAATACCTTGCTGTTTTGACGTTACCAACAGAATAAGCACCGGCTAACTTCGTGCCAGCAGCCGCGGTAATACGAAGGGTGCAAGCGTTAATCGGAATTACTGGGCGTAAAGCGCGCGTAGGTGGTTTGGTAAGATGGATGTGAAATCCCCGGGCTCAACCTGGGAACTGCATCCATAACTGCCTG
>NZ_BSQE01000074.1:0-379 GCF_030268185.1 Pseudomonas sp. NBRC 100443 | reverse complement strand
GGCGCTCAGGAGGTCATGCGACATGGATGTCGCGAGAGCCCCGATGGGCTACAGGGACGTACCCTCGGGGCGGGCCTCCGTGGCGGGGGAGTTCGCGAGGGTAGCCCGGCTCCATCGGGCCCGTATGCCGGGGCAAGCCTTTTTGGTTACTTTTGTGGCGACTGACAAAAGTGACTCGCCCGAGGGGGCGAAACAAGACGGTCGGGCAGACTCGGAGCGGCGCGCTACACCAAGCCCCCACGCCACTGGGCTCCCGCATTCGCGCACTACTGTCCGGAATATTTTCGAGGGGGCGTCTGGAGGGCTTGCGGGGGCTGAAGGCACGGGTTAAACCGTTGAGCGCCAACTCAACCTCACAGCCCCCGCAAGATGTTCAGGA
>NZ_BSQE01000073.1:0-380 GCF_030268185.1 Pseudomonas sp. NBRC 100443 | reverse complement strand
CACAGCAAGCGCTTTGGCAGCTGGGATCACCTGGTCGCCATGGTGTATGCCCAACTGGCCGGCGTGAGCAGCCTGCGGGCGCTTGAAACCAGCTTCAACAGCCATCCCCATCAGCACTATCACCTGGGTACGGGCCCGATCCGGCGTTCCACCCTGGCCGACGCCAACGAACGCCGTAATACCGAGGTCTTCGCCCAGGTTGCGCACTACCTGATGGCGGGCGTCTGCCGGCAGTTACGCCGTGACGGGAAGGAACTGCTGTACCTGCTGGACTCCACCACGATCACCCTCAAGGGCCCTGGCTTCGACGAATGGACGCTGTCCAATCGAACCCGCTCCCAGGGGCTGAAAGTCCATGTGCTGTATGCCGAGCAGGCGGC
>NZ_BSQE01000072.1:0-388 GCF_030268185.1 Pseudomonas sp. NBRC 100443 | reverse complement strand
GACAGAAATCATCGTTCGTCATGCGCAGGGCCAGTCCTTAGAGTCGTCTGCACACGCAGGTTGCTGCAGCGAGGGCTCCCATGAACGCATTCCAGTCAGAAAAGCCATCGGTCGAATATCCCGAATCAGGCCTGGCCAAGCCACTGATCCTGAAGACCGGCACCATCATCCGCAATCGCATCGCCAAGGCGGCCATGCACGAATCCATGGGCGACAAGCATGGAGCCCCCAGCCACTGGCTGCTGCCGCTCTACGAGGCCTGGGCGCAGGGTGGTGTCGGCCTGAGCCTCACCGGCAATGTCATGATCGACGGCCGGGCTCGCAGCGAGCCTGGCAACGTGGTGGTGGAGGACGAGCGACATCTGGAGTTCCTGCGCGAGTGGGCACG
>NZ_BSQE01000071.1:0-395 GCF_030268185.1 Pseudomonas sp. NBRC 100443 | reverse complement strand
ACGGTGCCTTCGCCAGAGCGCGAGCGGCTACGGGAATTGGTGCAACGCCGAGAGCAACTGGTCAGCCAGCGCGATGATGAACGTCGTCGTTTGCATCAAGCCCGGGATTCCTTCGTCCGCCAATGCCTGGAAGGCGCCATCAAGGCGCTTAAAGAAACGATCCGCGGCTATGACAAGGAAATTGCCAAAGCGATGAACGTCGTGGACGCAGAACAGGCCCAGCAATTATGCCAAGTCAAAGGCGTGGGGCCGGTCACCGCGGCTGGGCTGCTGGCCTATCTGCCGGAGCTGGGACAACTGAACCGCCGCCAGATCGCCGCCCTGGTGGGCCTGGCCCCGTACAACAGCGACAGCGGGCAGAAGTCGGGACAGCGCCGAATCCGGGGAGGACGAGG
>NZ_BSQE01000070.1:0-399 GCF_030268185.1 Pseudomonas sp. NBRC 100443 | reverse complement strand
CCGGAGCCGGTCGCCCAGCAGCAACCCTCGAACGATAACCACGCCAGTACCTCCGGGGGCTGGCTCAACACTGGAAGCGGACCATGGCTCTGACAGCGCAGCAGATGCTCGACAAGTACCTGGAGGCTGAGGCCGCGGTGCTGGAAGGGCGGACGGTGATCTTCAACGGACGCACCCACACGATGGAGGACATCGAGAAGATCCGCGCCGGCCGCCGGGAATGGGAGCGCCGTGCAGCGGCAGAACAGGACCGCGCCGCCGGTCGCCGCCCCGGCCCGGCTCTGGCGGAGTTCAGCTGATGAACCTGATCGATCGACTGCTGAAACCCTGGGCCCCCGGTCTGGTGGCTCGGCGCCTGGCCGCCCGCGAGGCGATCCTGGCGTACGAGGCCGCCAAGCC
>NZ_BSQE01000069.1:0-407 GCF_030268185.1 Pseudomonas sp. NBRC 100443 | reverse complement strand
CGCGGCAAAGCCTGTGGATGCTGATGGTGGAGGTACAGGCGACGCTGTTTCAGCGTCCTGGCCTGGAGGCCGAACGTTACCGACGACGGCAGGAGCGAATACGCGAGATCAACCTGCGTCAGGGGCAGCTGTTAATAGCATGAGGCGTGCCGGACAGCAGTGCGCGAACGCGGGAACCCAGTGGCTGCGGGGTTCGCGAGCAAGCTCGCTCCTACGAAAAGCAAAAGCACGTCCGCTCTGGCTTTTGCTTTTGGGATTTCCAGAGAAACCTCCGCGCACTCCGAAACGCCCCTTCAGAAGGCCGAGCGAAACCGGCGCTCAGGAGGTCATGCGACATGGATGTCGCGAGAGCCCCGCGGGCTACAGGGACGTACCCTCGGGGCGGGCCTCCGTGGCGGGGGAGTTCG
>NZ_BSQE01000068.1:0-414 GCF_030268185.1 Pseudomonas sp. NBRC 100443 | reverse complement strand
TCGGGCGCATCCAGGAGGTCGAGGGCGGCATCCTGTTCAACGGCGAGATGGGCTGGAGCAGCGGCAGCGACCACGCCGAATGGGCCATCCTCGGCTGCCGCCGGCAGAACGCCGAGGGCGAGCAGGTGTACTGCTTCGCCGTGCTGCCGCGCAGCGACTACGAGATTCGCGACGACTGGTACGCCGCCGGCATGAAGGGCAGCGGCACCAAGACCCTGGTGGTGAAGGACGCCTTCGTGCCCAACCACCGCATCCAGGCGGCCAAGGACATGATGGAAGGCCGCTCGGCCGGCTTCGGCCTGTACCCCTACAGCAAGATTTTCTACACCCCGTACCGCCCGTACTTCGCCAGCGGCTTCGCCTCCATCGGCCTGGGCATCGCCGAGCGCATGCTGGAAGCCTTCAAGGAGAAGA
>NZ_BSQE01000067.1:0-435 GCF_030268185.1 Pseudomonas sp. NBRC 100443 | reverse complement strand
ACGACCTGATCCGGGTGGTCAACTTCGTGAAGTCGGCCCGGATTGGCTACACGAAGCTGCTGATGGCCAACATCGGCTACAAGATCCAGCACAAGCGCCGCAACGTGATGATGTGGAGTCCGACCGACCCGGACGCCGAGGACATCAGCAAGAGCCACGTCAACGGCCTGATCCGCGACGTGCCGGTCATGCTGGAGCTCGCACCCTGGTTCGGCCGGAAAAACGGCGACAACACCCTGGACAACAAGGTGTTCTCGAACCGCCGCAACCTCTGGATTCGTGGCGGCAAGGCCTCCCGGAACTACCGGGAGAAGTCGCCCGACGAGGTGATCTACGACGAGCTGTCGAAGTTCGACGCTGACGTCGAGGGCGAGGGCTCGCCGACGTTCCTTGGCGACAAGCGTCTGGACGGCGCGGTCTATCCGAAGTCGATCC
>NZ_BSQE01000066.1:0-435 GCF_030268185.1 Pseudomonas sp. NBRC 100443 | reverse complement strand
ACGACCTGATCCGGGTGGTCAACTTCGTGAAGTCGGCCCGGATTGGCTACACGAAGCTGCTGATGGCCAACATCGGCTACAAGATCCAGCACAAGCGCCGCAACGTGATGATGTGGAGTCCGACCGATCCGGACGCCGAGGACATCAGCAAAAGCCACGTCAACGGTCTGATCCGCGACGTTCCGGTCATGCTGGAGCTCGCGCCCTGGTTCGGCCGGAAGGACGGCAACAACACCTTGGACAACAAGGTGTTCTCGAACCGCCGCAACCTCTGGATTCGTGGCGGCAAGGCCTCCCGGAACTACCGAGAGAAGTCGCCCGACGAGGTGATCTACGACGAGCTGTCGAAGTTCGACGCTGACGTCGAGGGCGAGGGCTCGCCGACGTTCCTTGGCGACAAGCGTCTGGACGGCGCGGTCTATCCGAAGTCGATCC
>NZ_BSQE01000065.1:0-473 GCF_030268185.1 Pseudomonas sp. NBRC 100443 | reverse complement strand
ACTGGGGTGAAGTCGTAACAAGGTAGCCGTAGGGGAACCTGCGGCTGGATCACCTCCTTAATCGAAGATCCCGGCTTTCTCATAAGCTCCCACACGAATTGCTTGATTCACTGGTTAGACGATTAGGCAACCCTATATGGGTCTGTAGCTCAGTCGGTTAGAGCGCACCCCTGATAAGGGTGAGGTCGGCAGTTCGAATCTGCCCAGACCCACCAAATCGTAGTGATTTGGGGCCATAGCTCAGCTGGGAGAGCGCCTGCTTTGCACGCAGGAGGTCAGGAGTTCGATCCTCCTTGGCTCCACCATCTCCGAATCGTCGTAAAGCTCAGACAGGAATGTTCGAAGAAACGAACCTTGCTGTCTGGTCTTTGTACCGGAACCGTTCTTTAAAAATTTGGGTATGTGATAGAAGTAGACTGAATGATCTCTTTCACTGGGGATTGTTCAAGTCAAGGTAAAATTTGCGAGTTCAA
>NZ_BSQE01000064.1:0-498 GCF_030268185.1 Pseudomonas sp. NBRC 100443 | reverse complement strand
ACAAACCGCCCCGGCCAAAGCCGGCCCCGAGATGGACGTCATGCCGGCCTGCATCACGGGGTAACGGACTCCCAGCGACTCGAGTTTGCTCAATGGCGATGACCTGCCCGCTTCACCGATTGCGGACAGACAACGGGAGTCTTGATCGTTGTTCATTACATTGACTCTCTTGGTGGGTGGAGGTCGCCGATGCAATGACTCAGCAGGCCAGATTGGCCGCTACGAAATCCCAGTTCACCAGATGCCAGAACGCATTGAGGTACTTGGGACGGGCATTGCGATAATCGATGTAATAGGCGTGCTCCCACAGGTCGCAGGTCAGCAGGGGCCTATCGGCAGAGGTCAGCGGCGTTTCCGCGTTGCTGGTGTTCACGATGGCGAGCGAGCCGCTGGGCTTTCTCACCAGCCAGGTCCAGGAAGAGCCGAAGTTGCTGACCGCTTTGTCGTTGAACGCCTGCTGGAAACCCTCGAAGGAGCCGAATCCGGTGTCGATGGCAT
>NZ_BSQE01000063.1:0-568 GCF_030268185.1 Pseudomonas sp. NBRC 100443 | reverse complement strand
CCTTCGTCGTAACCGCCTTTCTGGAAATCGGCCGAGTTGAGCTTGATACCTATCGGGTAATCGTGGCCCACCGCATCTCGCATAGCGTGATAGACGGCCATGAGGAAACGCCGACGCTTCTCCGGCGAACCGCCCCAGTCGTCCTCGCGTCGGTTATGGTGCGGCGACAGGAACTGGTTGATCAGATAGCCATGGGCGGCATGGATCTGGACGCCACCAAATCCAGCTTTCTTGGCGATACGAGCGGTGCTGGCGAAACGATCGATGACCTCCTTGATCTCGTCAGGCCGGATTTCGCGGGGTGTCGGGAAATAGGGAGCCAGCTCCGCGTTGAAGGGAATGGCGGAGGGCGCCAGGTTCTCCCGATTGAGGCCGTTCATCGCCTGCTTCCCGGGGTGGTTGATCTGCATCCAGAGCTGGGTACCGCCGCTGCTTCCTCTCCGTGCCCACTCGCGCAGGAACTCCAGATGTCGCTCGTCCTCCACCACCACGTTGCCAGGCTCGCTGCGAGCCCGGCCGTCGATCATGACATTGCCGGTGAGGCTCAGGCCGACACCACCCTGCGCCC
>NZ_BSQE01000062.1:0-570 GCF_030268185.1 Pseudomonas sp. NBRC 100443 | reverse complement strand
GAGTGATTCATGACTGGGGTGAAGTCGTAACAAGGTAGCCGTAGGGGAACCTGCGGCTGGATCACCTCCTTAATCGAAGATCCCGGCTTTCTCATAAGCTCCCACACGAATTGCTTGATTCACTGGTTAGACGATTAGGTTGTTGCTCGGTTGGTTAGAGCGCACCCCAGGCTCTTGGATAGAGAGCAGGGTGAGGTCGACCTGCAGGGCCAAAACGATTGGGTCTGTAGCTCAGTTGGTTAGAGCGCACCCCTGATAAGGGTGAGGTCGGCAGTTCGAATCTGCCCAGACCCACCAATTGTTGTGGTGGTGCCTTGATCCGATGGGGCCATAGCTCAGCTGGGAGAGCGCCTGCTTTGCACGCAGGAGGTCAGGAGTTCGATCCTCCTTGGCTCCACCATCTTCCGCAATCGTCGTAAAGCTCAGACAGGAATGTTCGGTAGAACGAACCTTGCTGTCTGGTCTTTGTACCGGAACCGTTCTTTAAAAATTTGGGTATGTGATAGAAGTAGACTGAATGATCTCTTTCACTGGGGATTGTTCAAGTCAAGGTAAAATTTGCGAGTTCAA
>NZ_BSQE01000060.1:0-621 GCF_030268185.1 Pseudomonas sp. NBRC 100443 | reverse complement strand
GCACCAGCCAGGCCTCCTCGCCCAGGCCAAAGGCCCAGACGCGGCCCTCGTAGCGGTCGTCCTGGGTGTCGATACCGCCCATCAGGACCAGCGCCTGCGGCGGCACCTTCGGGAAGTTCTCGCGGCGAGCGTAGAGCGTCTCCCACTCCACGCGGTCGCCCTGCTCCTCCTCCCACACCTCGCCGCGCGTGGTGTTGATGAAGGTGACCAGCTTCTCGCGGTCGCCCTTGACCTTGAGCCACTCGTCCACCAACGACACCCAGGTGGTCCAGGTGCTGTAGATCGCCCAGCAGTAGAAGCTGACGGAACGTGGCGTGCGGATCGGCTCGTTGTCCGGGCCGTACCAGTCGATGCTGTCGCGTGTCCAGCTGCCGGTCTCGTCGCAGATCCAGCGGCCTTTCGCCTGGGCCGCCACCATGTCTCGGTGTTCAAAGCAGGCTGCACAGTGCTCGCAGACGTACCAGGCGCGCTCGGCCTCGCCTAGTTCGTTCTTCTCCCACTTCAGGCCGAACTCGCAATCCTTGCCGCCCCACTTCAGGTGCTGCTCCCGCTGACAATGCGGGCAGGCAATGTGAAGCCGCAGGCGGTAGGGAGACTCATCCGCCGCCTTGGTGATCTGGC
>NZ_BSQE01000059.1:0-621 GCF_030268185.1 Pseudomonas sp. NBRC 100443 | reverse complement strand
GCACCAGCCAGGCCTCCTCGCCCAGGCCAAAGGCCCAGACGCGGCCCTCGTAGCGGTCGTCCTGGGTGTCGATACCGCCCATCAGGACCAGCGCCTGCGGCGGCACCTTCGGGAAGTTCTCGCGGCGGGCGTAGAGCGTCTTCCACTCCACGCGGTCGCCCTGCTCCTCCTCCCACACCTCGCCGCGCGTGGTGTTGATGAAGGTAACCAGTTTCTCGCGGTCGCCCTTGACCTTGAGCCACTCGTCCACCAACGACACCCAGGTGGTCCAGGTGCTGTAGATCGCCCAGCAGTAGAAGCTGACGGAACGGGGCGTGCGGATTGGCTCGTTGTCCGGGCCGTACCAGTCGATGCTGTCGCGTGTCCAACTGCCGGTCTCGTCGCAGATCCAGCGGCCTTTCGCCTGGGCCGCCACCATGTCCCGGTGATCAAAGCAGGCCGCGCAGTGCTCGCAGACGTACCAGGCGCGCTCAGCCTCGCCCAGGTCGTTCTTTTCCCACTTCAGGCCGAACTCGCAATCCTTGCCGCCCCACTTCAGGTGCTGCTCCCGCTGACAATGCGGGCAGGCAATGTGAAGCCGCAGGCGGTAGGGAGACTCATCCGCCGCCTTGGTGATCTGGC
>NZ_BSQE01000058.1:0-648 GCF_030268185.1 Pseudomonas sp. NBRC 100443 | reverse complement strand
GAGTGGCACCGGCTGTAACCGGGCGACCGTCTTATCATCCCGCCGTGATGCTGAAGATCTACATCTACGGTTACCTCAATCGCATCCAATCCAGCCGCCGCCTGGAGCGCGAATGCCAGCGCAACCTGGAACTGATGTGGCTGACTGGACGGCTGGCGCCAGACTTCAAAACCATCGCTGATTTTCGCCGTAACAATGGCAAGGCCATCCGCAATGTCTGTCGCCAGTTTGTCGTGCTGTGCCGCCAGCTGGAGCTGTTCTCACAGTCACTGGTAGCCATCGACGGCAGCAAGTTCAAAGCCGTCAATAACCGTGATCGCAACTTCACTCCGGGCAAGCTCCGCGCCCGCATGGAGCAGATCGAGAAGAGCATCGAGCGCTATCTGGCGGCGATGGAGACCGCCGATCGGACGCAATCTGATGTTGCCGAAGCCAAGGCCGTCCGCCTGCAAGACAAGCTCGAAAAGCTCAAGCAGCAGATGCAGGCGCTCAAGGACATGGAGCAGCAGTTGCGTGAAGCGCCGGACGGGCAGATCTCCCTGACCGATCCGGATGCGCGATCCATGGCCACCAGTGGCAGAGGCACCGGCGTGGTCGGCTACAACGTGCAGACGGCCGTAGATACCCAACATCACCTCATCGTCGCCC
>NZ_BSQE01000057.1:0-648 GCF_030268185.1 Pseudomonas sp. NBRC 100443 | reverse complement strand
GAGTGGCACCGGCTGTAACCGGGCGACCGTCTTATCATCCCGCCGTGATGCTGAAGATCTACATCTACGGTTACCTCAATCGCATCCAATCCAGCCGCCGCCTGGAGCGCGAATGCCAGCGCAACCTTGAACTGATGTGGCTGACTGGACGGCTGGCGCCGGACTTCAAAACTATTGCTGATTTCCGCCGTGACAATGGCAAGGCCATCCGCAATGTCTGCCGGCAGTTCGTCGTGCTGTGTCGTCAGCTCGACTTGTTCTCCCAGTCGCTGGTGGCCATCGACGGCAGCAAGTTCAAAGCGGTCAACAACCGTGATCGCAACTTCACTCACGGCAAGCTGCGCGCCCGCATGGAGCAGATCGAAAAAAGCATCGAGCGCTATCTGGCGGCGATGGATACCGCCGACCGGACGCAATCTGATGTCGCCGAAGCCAAGGCCATCCGCTTGCAGGACAAGCTCGAAAAGCTCAAGCAGCAGATGGAGGCGCTCAAGGACATGGAGGAGCAGTTGCGTGACGCACCGGACGGGCAGATCTCCCTGACCGATCCGGATGCGCGATCCATGGCCACCAGTGGCAGAGGCACCGGCGTGGTCGGCTACAACGTGCAGACGGCCGTAGATACCCAACATCACCTCATCGTCGCCC
>NZ_BSQE01000056.1:0-719 GCF_030268185.1 Pseudomonas sp. NBRC 100443 | reverse complement strand
CGTTTGAGGTTGTAGGCGAGCACATGCAGGCTCATC
Organism: Pseudomonas sp. NBRC 100443; assembly: GCF_030268185.1. Classification (NCBI taxonomy): domain Bacteria; kingdom Pseudomonadati; phylum Pseudomonadota; class Gammaproteobacteria; order Pseudomonadales; family Pseudomonadaceae; genus Pseudomonas; species Pseudomonas sp. NBRC 100443. The sequence continues at coordinate 683 of NZ_BSQE01000056.1, read as the reverse complement.
TCGGTGCTCACTCGGGGTAGCGTTTTGGTCAGGAAGTGCGTCGAGCCCATCCAGTGCTTGAGCGTGCCAAATGGATGCTCGACGGTCTGGCGGCGGATGCTCATCATCTCTGGCTGATGATCGAGGCGACGCTGCATGGCATCGATGACGTCCTCGTGCTCCCAGCGTCGAACTCTCCTGAATGGCTCACTGGTGCACTGCGTTCGGAGTGCACATTGCTTGCAGTTCGAGCTCCAGTACGCATGTGTCGTCAGGCCGGCCTCAAGATTCGTGTAGCGATAAATCAGGCTTTGCCCCGCGGGACAGCGGTACTCATTTTTCTCCGGCACATACACAAAATCCTGCTTGCCGAAGCGCCCGTCCGCCTTGCTATTGGATGTCAGCGGCTTAGGGACATAGGTGGTGATGCCAGATTGGTCGCAGGCAAGTATTTCTTCGCCCTTGAAATAACCACGATCGGCGACGACGGTCAGGCCTTCAACCCCGATGGCGCTGCGCGCCTGCTCGGCCATCATCGCCAGTGCCGAGCGATCATGGCCGACATTGGTGACTTCGTGGGCGACGATGAGGTGATGTTGGGTATCTACGGCCGTCTGCACGTTGTAGCCGACCACGCCGGTGCCTCTGCCACTGGTGGCCATGGATCGCGCATCCGGATCGGTCAGGGAGATCTGCCCGTCCGG
>NZ_BSQE01000055.1:0-801 GCF_030268185.1 Pseudomonas sp. NBRC 100443 | reverse complement strand
CGGTGAAGAGCGTCGCGGCACTGGCGATGCAGGCCTGGCACCGTGTCCGGCGGGGCTATGTGCAGCGGCGCACCGCCATGGGTAATCAGATCCGCGGGCTGCTGCTGGAGCAGGGCATCGCCCTGGCACAGGGGGATGTGGGCTTGAAGCAAGGTGTCACCCGGGTGCTGGAAGACGCCCACCAGCCGTTGCCGGCGCTGCTGCGCGAGCTGATCGACGAGATGCTGAACGAATGGAAACGGCTGGGCGAGCGTATCGCCGCGCTGACCGGGCGTCTGGAAGCCTGTGCCGCCGCCGACCCGACAGCGAAACGGCTGATGACGGTACGTGGTATCGGTCCGATCACGGCCACGGCCTTGCTGGCCAAACAGGTCGAGCCGGAACGTTTCGCCAATGCGCGTCAGTTCGCTGCCTACTTCGGTATCGTGCCCGACCAGCACAGCAGCGGGCAGAAGGTGCGGCTGGGCAAGATGACCAAACGTGGCGACGCCTATGTGCGCAGCCTGATGGTCGTAGGCTCGCATGCGGTGTTGAAGCAACTGCGGCCCGATTCCGAACACCCGGACGATCGGCGCCTGCAGCGCTGGCTACAACGTCTGGGGCGCAAGGGCGCGGCAGTGCGACTGGCCAACCGCAACCTGCGTATCGCCTGGGTGCTGCTGTGCAGCGAACAAACCTACCAGCGCAAGCCGAATGCTTGCCGGGAGATGGAAATGAGCCACTGATCAACGAGTTCCCGCCAACGGGGCGCCAAGTCGCTCCAACCCTTGCTGAAGAACATTGACCCCTGGTCAGACCGTC
>NZ_BSQE01000054.1:0-952 GCF_030268185.1 Pseudomonas sp. NBRC 100443 | reverse complement strand
ACTGCGGCGCAAGGTCGGGCTGGAGATTCACCGGCAGTTCACCCGCGCCGACGGCGTGCCGATGGGCGTCATGCGCTGGTGCTGGGACGCCGGCGGCCACTATTCCGACGAGGTGGAGGCCGAGAGCGCCAAGCACGGCGTGCACTGGGTGATCCCGACCTTCGGGGCCAGCACCTACGGCAAGCCCATCGCCAACTTCCCGAAGCGCCGCAAGCGCAAGGTCTACAAGACCGAACTGGGCACCGACAACGCGAAGGAGCTGATCTACAGCCGCCTGCGCATCGACGTGCCGATCCCGTGGCAGCCGACGCCTGGCTGTGTGCACTTCCCGATCGACAGCGACATCTGCGACGAGGACGAGCTGAAGCAGATCACCGCCGAGAAGAAGAAGCCGGTGATGGCGAAGGGCGTCCGCGTCCTGCGCTGGGACTCCGGCGGGCGCCGAAACGAGGCGCTGGACTGCTTCGTGTACGCCCTGGCCGCGCTGCGCATCAGTCAGCAGCGCTTCGGCCTCGACCTCGACCAGCTGGAGCGCGTGCGCGTTGAGCCCGCGCCGGAGCCGGTCGCCCAGCAGCAACCCTCGAACGATAACCACGCCAGTACCTCCGGGGGCTGGCTCAACACTGGAAGCGGACCATGGCTCTGACAGCGCAGCAGATGCTCGACAAGTACCTGGAGGCCGAGGCCGCGGTACTGGAAGGCCGGACGGTGATCTTCAACGGGCGCACCCACACCATGGAGGACATCGAGAAGATCCGCGCCGGCCGCCGGGAATGGGAGCGTCGTGCTGCAGCAGAGCAGGCGCGCGCTGCCGGCCGCCGGCCGGGCCCGGCTCTGGCGGAGTTCAGCTGATGAACCTGATCGATCGACTGCTGAAACCCTGGGCCCCCGGTCTGGTGGCTCGGCGCCTGGCCGCCCGCGAGGCGATCCTGGCGTACGAGGCCGCCAAGCC
>NZ_BSQE01000053.1:0-1069 GCF_030268185.1 Pseudomonas sp. NBRC 100443 | reverse complement strand
CCCCGAGGGTACGTCCCTGTAGCCCATCGGGGCTCTCGCGACATCCATGTCGCATGACCTCCTGAGCGCCGGTTTCGCTCGGCCTTCTGAAGGGGCGTTTCGGAGTGCGCGGATGTTTCTCTGGAAGACCAAAAGCCAGAGCAAACGCGCTTTTGCTTTTGCTTTTCGTAGGAGCGAGCTTGCTCGCGAACCCCGCAGTCACTGGGTTCCCGCGTTTGCGCACTACTGTCCGGCACGCCTCATGCTATTAACAGTTGCCCCTGACGCAGGTTGATCTCGCGTATTCGCTCCTGCCGTCGTCGGTAACGTTCGGCTTCCAGGCCAGGACGCTGAAACAGCGTCGCCTGTACCTCCACCATCAGCATCCACAGGCTTTGCCGCGTTCCCGTCCTGCGTTGGTAAAGGTTCAGCAGCAAGTAGCTGATCAGCGCACAGAGAATCTGGAGGCGCACGGCATTCTCGCTACGGCCCAGGAAACGCCTGACCTTCAGGTGTTGCTTGATCCATTTGAAAAACAGCTCGATCCGCCAGCGATCCCGATAGCGCTCGGCGATTTCTGCCGCCGGGCTGCTCAGGTCGTTGGTCGCCAGGCTCAGAGGCGGCTCATCGCCTGGGCGGTTCACCAGGATTCGCCGCAGGGGCTGGGTGTAGTGATTACGCCGTCGGCCACCTGGGTTGCGGTTGGAGAAGCTCACCTCTTCGTCTCGCAGGATCGTTTCCCGGTCTTGCTGGGGGACTTCGCGCAAGGCCAGGACCTTGAGCCGCACATTGGACTTGAATCGTGGGACGAAGCGGGCCTTCTGGGCATCCAGGCTCGCCCACCAGTTGAAGTCGTAATAGCTCTTGTCGAATACGTAGGTGGCCTGTGGCTCGATACCCAGCGTCCGGCCTTCGTCGATGTCGTTGACGTTGGCTGCGCTGAAGCTGCAATGCACCGGCGCCGCCGCCTGCTCGGCATACAGCACATGGACTTTCAGCCCCTGGGAGCGGGTTCGATTGGACAGCGTCCATTCGTCGAAGCCAGGGCCCTTGAGGGTGATCGTGGTGGAGTCCAGCAGGTACAGCAGTT
>NZ_BSQE01000052.1:0-1584 GCF_030268185.1 Pseudomonas sp. NBRC 100443 | reverse complement strand
CTAAAAAACCGCCTCCCCGGTGCTCCGCGACCCATTGGGTTAGAAACACGCCCACTACACTGACCCCGCTGGACAGTGGTCGTCTGCTTTTTGGAGGCTCCGTCCCCGTCAAAAAACCTGACCCAGGGGAAGCTGCGGACCCGTTAGTGGTGGCACGTTTCGTGACCCCGTTTAGGAATGTGATTTGATCCGAGTCCCCGTCCAGCACTTCCGGTGAATGGAGGGTACTCATGAAAACGACCAAAGCGCAGCGTCATGGCCTGCCGGTTATTCATGACCGGGCAGCTGGGATCGATATCGGCTCGCGCTTCCATGTGGTAGCGGTGCCTGCCGACATCACAGAAGAGGCGGTGCAAACCTTTAACGCGTTTACGGCCGACCTGGAACGTATGGCCGCTTGGCTGGTTGATCTCGGGATCACTACCGTGGCAATGGAGTCGACTGGGGTGTACTGGATCCCGGTCTACGAGATTCTAGAGTCCCATGGCCTGCAGGTTGTGTTGGCCAATGCCAGGGATGCCCGTGCCGTGCCCGGGCGCAAAACCGACGTCAACGACGCGCAATGGATCCAGCGATTACATGCCTGTGGTTTGCTGCGAGCCAGCTTCCATCCCGATCGCGAGATTGCGGCACTGCGCAGCTACCTGCGCCTGCGAGAGCGCCACCTTGATTACGCCGCCGCGCATATTCAGCACATGCAAAAGGCGCTCACCCACATGAATCTGCAATTGCATCATGTGGTCACCGACATAACCGGGGCCACGGGCATGCGCATCATTCGAGCCATCGTTGCCGGCGAACGCGATGCCCTGATCTTGGCCCGCATGCGTGACACACGCTGCAAGTCCAGTCTCGAAATCATTCGAAGTGCTCTGGTCGGCAACTATCAACCGGAGCATGTCTTTGCCCTGGCGCAGGCGCTGGCCATGTACGACGCCTACCAGATGCAGCTTGAGCTGTGCGACCAGCAAATAGCGCGGAGCCTGCACCAACTCGCTCAGCAGAAGCCATTGCCTGGCGAGCCGTTACCCAAAGCACGGCACCCTACGCGACAGCCGAACGCACTCAACTTCGACGTCCGCACCTTGCTCTATCAATTGGTCGGCGTCGACCTCACGCAGATCCATGGTATCGGCCCTTACTTGGCCTTGCGTCTGGTTGCCGAGTGCGGCACCGACTTGAGTCGATGGCGTACCGCCCAGCATTTCACCTCCTGGCTGACGTTGGCGCCGGGCTGCCGAATCAGCGGTGGCAAGGTGCTTTCCGCCCACACACGCAAGACTAAGAATCGGGTCACCGCGCATCTACGCTTGGCTGCGGTAACCATTGGCAAAACCAATACGGCGCTGGGTGCTTTCTACCGACGCTTGTCGGCACGTATCGGCAAGGCCAAGGCCGTGACCGCCACTGCGCGTAAGATCGCCATCCTGTTCTATAACGCGATGCGCTTCGGCATGGCCTATGAGGATCCGGGCGCCGACCACTACGAGCAAAAGTATCGCGAGCGTGTTGTCAAAGGCTTGCACCGTCGGGCTGCTGAATTTGGCTTCACCCTTCAGGCTGTAGAAGGTGTTTCTTAGGAAG
>NZ_BSQE01000051.1:0-1632 GCF_030268185.1 Pseudomonas sp. NBRC 100443 | reverse complement strand
ACGATGGCGAGCGAGCCGCTGGGCTTTCTCACCAGCCAGGTCCAGGAAGAGCCGAAGTTGCTGACCGCTTTGTCGTTGAACGCCTGCTGGAAACCCTCGAAGGAGCCGAATCCGGTGTCGATGGCATCGCCCAGCGCGCCGTCCGGCCGACCGCCGCCGCTGGGGCTCAGGCAGCTCCAATAGAAACTGTGGTTCCAGATTTGCGCAGCGTTGTTGAAGGTCGCCCCTTCGGAGATCCTGATGATTTCCTCCAGGGTGCGGCCTTCGAACTCGCCACCTCGGATCAACTCGTTCAATTTCACTACGTAGGCAGCGTGATGCTTGCCGTAGTGATATTCGAGCGTCTCTTTCGAAATATGGGGAGCGAGCGCGTCCAGTTCGAAAGGAAGCTGGGGGAGTTCGAATACCATGGGTGTTCTCCGTTTGCGATGGCAGAAACCATCCGACAGGGGCTAACCGGCGGACAGCGAAGTGCCAGGTCTGGAATCACTTCAGGGAAGGCCGGTTACTCACCGGCAGGCACACGCGCTCAGCCGGCGCGGAACTTGGGCAAGCCGATGTCGCCGCGGACAAAATTGCCCAGCATGTAGCAGAGCGCGACTTTCAGGACGGATTCGTCCGGGCGGGCCTGTCCCTTGCGCGCGATGCGCATGAGTTGGTGCGTGTACCAGATGATTTCCATCATCCGCGAGCGGTCGATGGCCTCCACGCCGGAAACCCTGGGGCTGACTTCATGGCTAGGGTCCAGGCCAGCAAGGAGACGTTGCGGTACGGCGGGGTCGAGGCTGAGCAGGCGAGCCAGCCCGACCAGCTCCAGAGCCCCACTCTGCAACGCCTCATTCATGCCCGCGACGGTACGAAAGCCACCGGTCACCATCAGTGGCACGGACGTCTGTTCCCTCACCCTATCGGCGAACGCGAGGAAATAGGCCTCGCGCTGACGAGTACTTTCCTTCTGCACCGGCTGTGCGCCAGTCATCGCCGGTGACTCATAGGTGCCGCCGGAAATCTCGATCATGTCGATACCAGCATCCGCGATGGCCAGCACGGCCTCCATGGATTCACCTTCGTCGTAACCGCCTTTCTGGAAATCGGCCGAGTTGAGCTTGATACCTATCGGGTAATCGTGGCCCACCGCATCTCGCATAGCGTGATAGACGGCCATGAGGAAACGCCGACGCTTCTCCGGCGTACCGCCCCAGTCGTCCTCGCGTCGGTTATGGTGCGGCGACAGGAACTGGTTGATCAGGTAGCCGTGGGCGGCATGGATCTGTACGCCACCAAATCCAGCTTTCTTGGCGATACGAGCGGTGCTGGCGAAACGATCGATGACCTCCTTGATCTCATCAGGCCGGATTTCGCGGGGTGTCGGGAAATAGGGAGCCAACTCTGCGTTGAAGGGGATGGCGGAGGGCGCCAGGTTCTCCCGATTGAGGCCGTTCATCGCCTGCTTCCCGGGGTGGTTGATCTGCATCCAGAGCTGGGTACCGCCGCTGCTTCCTCGTCGTGCCCACTCGCGCAGGAACTCCAGATGTCGCTCGTCCTCCACCACCACGTTGCCAGGCTCGCTGCGAGCCCGGCCGTCGATCATGACATTGCCGGTGAGGCTCAGGCCGACACCACCCTGCGCCC
>NZ_BSQE01000050.1:0-3138 GCF_030268185.1 Pseudomonas sp. NBRC 100443 | reverse complement strand
CGAACTTTCGGTTCGTCGACTTCACCGTCTAACACACAAATTGTTTGGGTGTTATATGGTCAAGCCTCACGGGCAATTAGTATCGGTTAGCTCAACGCCTCACAGCGCTTACACACCCGACCTATCAACGTCGTAGTCTTCGACGGCCCTTCAGGGGAATCAAGTTCCCAGTGAGATCTCATCTTGAGGCTAGTTTCCCGCTTAGATGCTTTCAGCGGTTATCTATTCCGAACATAGCTACCCGGCAGTGCCACTGGCGTGACAACCGGAACACCAGAGGTTCGTCCACTCCGGTCCTCTCGTACTAGGAGCAGCCCCTCTCAAATCTCAAACGTCCACGGCAGATAGGGACCGAACTGTCTCACGACGTTCTAAACCCAGCTCGCGTACCACTTTAAATGGCGAACAGCCATACCCTTGGGACCGGCTTCAGCCCCAGGATGTGATGAGCCGACATCGAGGTGCCAAACACCGCCGTCGATATGAACTCTTGGGCGGTATCAGCCTGTTATCCCCGGAGTACCTTTTATCCGTTGAGCGATGGCCCTTCCATACAGAACCACCGGATCACTAAGACCTACTTTCGTACCTGCTCGACGTGTCTGTCTCGCAGTCAAGCGCGCTTTTGCCTTTATACTCTGCGACCGATTTCCGACCGGTCTGAGCGCACCTTCGTACTCCTCCGTTACTCTTTAGGAGGAGACCGCCCCAGTCAAACTGCCCACCATACACTGTCCTCGATCCGGATCACGGACCAGAGTTAGAACCTCAAGCATGCCAGGGTGGTATTTCAAGGTTGGCTCCACGCGAACTGGCGTCCACGCTTCAAAGCCTCCCACCTATCCTACACAAGCAGGCTCAAAGTCCAGTGCAAAGCTACAGTAAAGGTTCACGGGGTCTTTCCGTCTAGCCGCGGATACACTGCATCTTCACAGCGATTTCAATTTCACTGAGTCTCGGGTGGAGACAGCGCCGCCATCGTTACGCCATTCGTGCAGGTCGGAACTTACCCGACAAGGAATTTCGCTACCTTAGGACCGTTATAGTTACGGCCGCCGTTTACCGGGGCTTCGATCAAGAGCTTCGCTTTCGCTAACCCCATCAATTAACCTTCCGGCACCGGGCAGGCGTCACACCCTATACGTCCACTTTCGTGTTTGCAGAGTGCTGTGTTTTTAATAAACAGTCGCAGCGGCCTGGTATCTTCGACCGGCGTGGGCTTACGCAGTAAATACTTCACCCTCACCGGCGCACCTTCTCCCGAAGTTACGGTGCCATTTTGCCTAGTTCCTTCACCCGAGTTCTCTCAAGCGCCTTGGTATTCTCTACCCGACCACCTGTGTCGGTTTCGGGTACGGTTCCTAGTTACCTGAAGCTTAGAAGCTTTTCCTGGAAGCATGGCATCAACCACTTCGCTCTCTAAAAGAAAGCTCGTCATCAGCTCTCGGCCTTGAACACCCGGATTTGCCTAAGTGCCCAGCCTACAACCTTAAACTTGGACAACCAACGCCAAGCTGGCCTAGCCTTCTCCGTCCCTCCATCGCAGTAACTAGAAGTACAGGAATATTAACCTGTTTCCCATCGACTACGCATTTCTGCCTCGCCTTAGGGGCCGACTAACCCTGCGTCGATTAACGTTGCGCAGGAACCCTTGGTCTTTCGGCGTGGGAGTTTTTCACTCCCATTGTCGTTACTCATGTCAGCATTCGCACTTCTGATACCTCCAGCAAGCTTCTCAACTCACCTTCACAGGCTTACAGAACGCTCCTCTACCGCGCATCTTGCGATGCACCCGTAGCTTCGGTGTGTGGTTTGAGCCCCGTTACATCTTCCGCGCAGGCCGACTCGACTAGTGAGCTATTACGCTTTCTTTAAAGGGTGGCTGCTTCTAAGCCAACCTCCTAGCTGTCTAAGCCTTCCCACATCGTTTACCACTTAACCACAACTTTGGGACCTTAGCTGACGGTCTGGGTTGTTTCCCTTTTCACGACGGACGTTAGCACCCGCCGTGTGTCTCCCACGCTGACACTTCCAGGTATTCGGAGTTTGCATCGGTTTGGTAAGTCGGGATGACCCCCTAGCCGAAACAGTGCTCTACCCCCTGGAGTGATACGTGAGGCGCTACCTAAATAGCTTTCGAGGAGAACCAGCTATCTCCGAGCTTGATTAGCCTTTCACTCCGATCCACAAGTCATCCCCTACCTTTTCAACGGGAGTGGGTTCGGTCCTCCAGTCAGTGTTACCTAACCTTCAACCTGCTCATGGATAGATCGCCCGGTTTCGGGTCTATACCCAGCGACTAAACGCCCTATTAAGACTCGCTTTCGCTACGCCTCCCCTATTCGGTTAAGCTCGCCACTGAATATAAGTCGCTGACCCATTATACAAAAGGTACGCAGTCACCCAACAAGTGGGCTCCCACTGCTTGTACGCATACGGTTTCAGGTTCTATTTCACTCCCCTCTCCGGGGTTCTTTTCGCCTTTCCCTCACGGTACTGGTTCACTATCGGTCAGTCAGTAGTATTTAGCCTTGGAGGATGGTCCCCCCATGTTCAGACAACGTTTCACGTGCGCCGTCCTACTCGATTTCACTTCCTAGAACCTTTCACATACGGGGCTATCACCCACTATGGCCGCACTTTCCAGAGCGTTCTGTTAGATTCTAAGAAGCTTAAGGGCTAGTCCCCGTTCGCTCGCCACTACTAAGGGAATCTCGGTTGATTTCTGTTCCTCAGGGTACTTAGATGTTTCAGTTCCCCTGGTTCGCCTCACACACCTATGGATTCAGTGTGTGATAACCAGCTTGTGCTGGCTGGGTTCCCCCATTCAGAGATCTCCGGATCAAAGTCTGTTTGCCGACTCCCCGAAGCTTATCGCAGGCTACCACGTCTTTCATCGCCTCTGACTGCCAAGGCATCCACCGTATGCGCTTCTTCACTTGACCATATAACCCCAAGCAATCTGGTCATACGTCTCGAACGTGAAGACGACATTCGCCGAAAATTCGCGCTTGAACTCGCAAATTTTACCTTGACTTGAACAATCCCCAGTGAAAGAGATCATTCAGTCTACTTCTATCACATACCCAAATTTTTAAAGAACGGTTCCGGTACAAAGACCAGACAGCAAGGTTCGTT
>NZ_BSQE01000049.1:0-3874 GCF_030268185.1 Pseudomonas sp. NBRC 100443 | reverse complement strand
TGCTGGCCTATCTGCCGGAGCTGGGACAACTGAACCGCCGCCAGATCGCCGCCCTGGTGGGCCTGGCCCCGTACAACAGCGACAGCGGGCAGAAGTCGGGACAGCGCCGAATCCGGGGAGGACGAGGCATGATCCGGCGCATCCTGTACATGACGACCTTGTCGATTATTCGCTATCAGGAAGACTTCGCCCGCCGCTACCAAGGCCTGCGCGAGAACGGTCGATGCGCCAAGGTTGCCCTGGTGGCCTGCATGCGTGTGCTCATCGTGCGGTTGAACGCCATGGTCAGGGACGGTACCTGCTGGAGAACAGGTACCGTGCAGCAGTGAAAGACAGTTGCTCCTACGGTTCCAGGAAGCACGGTTTTTCGTAGGATGGCGTTGAGCGAAGCGATACCCATCAGCGCCACCGCATGGGTTTCGCAAGCTCAACCCATCCTACGAAGAGCACCTCGGCGCAAGACAGTCGCTCCTACGTTGCAGGCGAGCACAGCTTCTCGCAGGAGCAGGCCCTGCCTGCGATTCGCGCGCAGGGCGCGCTCCTACAGGTGGGGCTCGCTGCAGGTCGTGCATCAACCCTTCAACGCAGCGATGAACTCGGCGATCCAGGGCTCGGCGTCGGTCTCCGGGGTGACCGTCTCGCTGGCGTCCAGGCGCAGCATCGGCAGCACCTCGCGCAGGCCCAGTTCGGCGTACAGCTCGCGCACCTGCTCGCCGCCGCCGCAGTAGGTGTCGCCGTAGCTGGAGTCGCCCAGGCCGATCACCGCGCCGGGCAGGCCGCGCCAGTTCGGCAGGCGGTCGCGCAGGGCGTAGTACAGCGGCTGGATGTTGTCCGGCAGCTCGCCCAGACCGGTGGTCGAGGTGACCGTCAGGAAGGCGTCGGGCGCGGCTTCGATCAGCGCGTCCAGGGTGGCGCGCGGCTCGAACCAGGTCTCCAGGCCCGCGGCCTCCAGCAGGCGCCTGGCATGGCGCGCGACCTCTTCGGCGGTGCCGTAGACCGACCCGGACAGAATGGCGACTTTCATGGAAACTCCCGGTTCATGCGACAAACGCCCATTATGCCGCAAGCCGGCCACGGGTGTTCGCCGGCGCCGCCGGGCTGGTATAGTTTTTTCCCACCGCGCCGCTCGGATATGCCTCCGCCGGCGGTTTTCCACCAGCCACGAGGCTCGCATGAGCGCATCCCCGGCCCCCATCCTGATCACCGGCGCCAGCCAGCGCGTCGGCCTGCACTGCGCGCTGCGCCTGCTCGACGCGGGCCAGCCGGTGATCGTCAGCTACCGCAGCGACAAGCCCGGGCTGCAGCAACTGCGCGAGCGCGGCGCAACCTGCCTGTACGGCGACTTCGCCGACGAGGCCGGCATCCTCGCCTTCATCGACGAACTCAAGGCGCACACCGACAGCCTGCGCGCCATCGTCCACAACGCCTCGGCGTGGCTCGCCGAAACGCCCGGCCACGAGGCCGAGGCCTTCCGCGAGCTGTTCAGCGTGCACATGCTCGCCCCCTACCTGATCAACCTGCACTGCGCGCCGCTGCTGGAGCGCTCGCAGCCGGCCGACATCATCCACGTCAGCGACGACGTGGTGCGCAAGGGCAGCGCCAAGCACGTCGCCTACTGCGCCAGCAAGGCCGGGCTGGACAGCCTGACGCTGTCCTTCGCCGCGCGCCTGGCGCCGAAGATCAAGGTCAACACCATCGCCCCGGCGCTGGTCATGTTCAACGCCGGGGACGACGCCGACTACCGCGCGCGCACCCTGGCGAAATCCGCCCTGGGCATCGAGCCCGGGCCGGACGTCGTCTACCAGGCCATCCGCTACCTGCTGGACACCCCCTACGTCACCGGCACCACCTTGACCGTCAACGGCGGCCGGCACCTCAAATGACCGCCCGGCGTGGCGCGAGGAAACCTGCAATGACCGATTCCCTGTCCGCGAACTACCGCGAGATACTCCTGGGCCTGGGCGAGAACCCCGAGCGCGAGGGCCTGCTCGACACCCCCAAGCGCGCCGCCAAGGCCATGCGCTACCTGTGCCACGGCTACGAGCTGAGCCTGGAAGAGGTGGTCAACGGCGCGCTGTTCGCCTCGGATAACGACGAGATGGTGATCGTTCGCGACATCGAGCTGTATTCGCTGTGCGAACACCACCTGCTGCCCTTCATCGGCAAGGCCCATGTGGCGTACATTCCCACCGGACGGGTGCTGGGCCTGTCGAAGGTGGCGCGCATCGTCGACATGTTCGCCCGCCGCCTGCAGATCCAGGAGAACCTGACGCGGCAGATCGCCGAGGCGGTCGAGCGCATCACCGGCGCTGCCGGCGTGGCGGTGGTGATCGAGGCCCAGCACATGTGCATGATGATGCGCGGGGTGGAGAAGCAGAACTCGCAGATGTTCACCTCGGTGATGCTCGGCGCCTTCCGCGACTCCAGCAACACCCGCCAGGAATTCCTGCAACTGATCGGACGGAGCAAGTGAAATGACGCAATTGCAGCCGGGCATGGCGCGGATCCGCGTGAAGGATCTGCGCGTGCGCACCTACATCGGCATCAAGGAAGAGGAAATCCTCAACAAGCAGGACGTGCTGATCAACCTGACCATCCTCTACCCCTCGCAGGAGGCGGTGCAGGTCAACGACATCGAGCACGCGCTGAACTACCGCACCATCACCAAGGCGATCATCGCCCATGTCGAGGAGAACCGCTTCGCCCTGCTGGAGCGCCTGACCCAGGAAATCCTCGACCTGGTCATGGCCCACCCGGCGGTGCGCTACGCCGAGGTGGAAGTGGACAAGCCCCACGCCCTGCGCTTCGCCGAATCGGTGTCGATCGCCCTCGCCGCGCAGCGCTGAGCCGCGCGGCGCCGCCTGGCCAACGGCCATTGCTGGCGCCCGCCCCCGCTCTTATCATCTGCGCAGCCCCGAAGAGCCCCGACGTCCCACGACGACGCGCCACGCGAGAGCCCGACCCATGAGCAAGCCCGAACACAGCATCCTCGACCTCAGCCAGGAACAACGCACGGAACTGGAAGCCGCGGCGTTCCGCACCCTGGTGCAGCACCTGCGCAACCGCAAGGACGTGCAGAACATCGACCTGATGAACCTCGCCGGCTTCTGCCGCAACTGCCTGTCCAAGTGGTACAAGGCCGCGGCCGACGACATGGGCCTGGAACTGAGCCCGGAACAGGCCCGCGAGGAGATCTACGGCATGCCTTACGCCGAATGGAAGGCGAAATACCAGAAGGAGGCCTCGCCCGAGCAGCAGGCCGCCTTCGACACCGCCAAGAAACACTGACGAGCCCGCCTTGATGACCCTCACCGATTTCCGCGCGCGCCTGCGCAGCGAGCAGCACCTGTTCACCGATACCCTGGCGTTCATCGCCGAGCACTACAGCTACAGCCCCAGCGCCTTCAGCAACGGCCCGGTGGAAAACCCGGCCGGGCAGAACGAGGGGTCCTGCAAGACGCTCGGCTTCGCCATCCTCGAGGGCCTGAGCCTGGAGGAAACCCTGCTGGCCTTCGGTGAGCACTACCGCGCGGTGCGTGATACGCCCGAGGGTACTGATCACGCCAATATCCGGGCGCTGCAGAATACCGGCCTGGCCGGTGTGCGTTTCGAACGCCAGCCGTTGTCGCGGCGGGGCTGAGGCCCCGGATGTAGAAAAGCCCCGCGATGCGGCAATGCTGTTCACTTAAGAAAGGATGCCGTTTCTCTGCCTGGGGGAAACGGTGTTTTTCATTTGGGGTTATGGCCTGGCTCGCGAAGCTTGCCCCACTCCGGCCTTAAGCTCGTCATTGCCGCGAACAATACTTGCGCTGGCCCGAAGGGGAATAACCCAGTTGCCTTGGCTTGGGTGTTTCTGCGCCGCACCGAGTCTGCC
>NZ_BSQE01000048.1:0-8211 GCF_030268185.1 Pseudomonas sp. NBRC 100443 | reverse complement strand
CCCTCACGAACTCCCCCGCCACGGAGGCCCGCCCCGAGGGTACGTCCCTGTAGCCCATCGGGGCTCTCGCGACATCCATGTCGCATGACCTCCTGAGCGCCGGTTTCGCTCGGCCTTCTGAAGGGGCGTTTCGGAGTACGCGGAGGTTTCTCTGGAAGTCCGAATCGCGGACAAAGTCCGCTCCTACAGTTACAGGGAAGCACGGGCGTAGGAGCGGACCTTGTCCGCGATTGGACTCAACGCTCCCGCCGGACACCCCGGTGACACGGCTTTTCGTAGGATGGCGTTGAGCGAAGCGATACCCATCACCACGGCAGCATGGGTATCGCAAGCTCAACCCATCCTACGAAGAGCCCCTCGGCGCAAGGAGCGGGCTCCGTCCGCGATTGGATTCACCGGCCACGTCGCACACCCCGGAGGCACGGCCAACGGCGCATAACCACAAACGGTCATCCGCCCTACGCCCTGATGCTCTCCCAGGCGATCTGCGCCAGCAGGTCCCGGCAATCCGCCAGCTCCACCCGCGTCCGCCCGGCCAGCCAGTTGCGCACATAGTCGTGGGTGGGGCCTATCACCACCGAGTTGAACAGCTCGAAGGGCATTTCGCGGAAGGCGCCGGCCTGGCGGTGCACCGCCAGCAGCTCGGCGATGCGCCGGCCCTGCTGGCGGTTGGCTTCGCGCAGTTGCTCGCCCATTTCCCCCGCCTCCACCCGGCCGCGGTTGTGCAGGATGAAGCGGGCCCAGTCCGGGTGCGCCACCACCCAGTCGATGTAACAGGTGACGAACAGCTTGACCGTGGCCTCGGCGCCCATGCCCTCGCGCAGCCCGGCGTCGAGCAGGGCCGCGTACTGGCCGATGCCTTCCAGGTAGAGCGCGCCGATGATCCGCTCGCGGTTGCCGAAGTGGTGGTACAGGCTGCCGATGCTGGCGCCGGAGCGGTCGCGGATCATCTCGATGGTGGTAGCGTCCACCCCGGATTCGCTGAAACAGGCCAGCGCGGCCTGGAGGATGTCGTCTTTGCGGGAAGCTCGGCCCATGGGGTTCCTTGTGCGGATCGCTTCTAGAATATTTTTCTAGAATTAATTTCTAGCCTTCGTATACTGCCCTGACACGCCGCCATCCTTCAACCCGAATCCACGCAGCCGGCCAGCCCCAGGAGCATGCAGCATGACAACCCCGCAGCCCCGCGAGATCGACAACGGCCACGGCCAGCGCCTGGCCAGCCACTGGTACCGGCCGCCGGGCGAGATGCTCGGCGCCGCCCTGATCGTCCCGGCCATGGGCGTCGAGCAGCGCTTCTACGGCGCCTTCGCCAACTGGCTGGCCGAGCGCGGCTATCTGGTCGTGACCTTCGATTACCAGGGCATGGGCCAGTCGCGCAGCGGCCCCTTGCGCGAGGTGAAGGCCAACGTCGTCGACTGGGGCCGCCACGATTGCAGCGCCGTGCTCGCGGCGGTGGCCGAGGCCGCGCAGGACAAGCCGCTGTACTGGATCGGCCACAGCCTGGGCGGGCAGATCCTGCCCTTCGTCGACGGCCGCGCGCGCATCACCCGGGCCTTCAGCATCGCCAGCGGCAGCGGCTACTGGCGCGACAACACCGCCGGCCTGCGCGGCCGCGCCTGGCTGCTCTGGCACTTCATCGCGCCGACCGTCACGCCGCTGCTGGGCTACTTCCCGGGCCGCCGCCTGGGCATCGTCGGCGACCTGCCGCGCGGGGTGATCGAGCAATGGCGGCGCTGGTGCCTGCACCCGCAGTACGCCCTGGGCGAAGGTGAGCAGATGCGCATCCGCTATTCGGCGGTGCACACGCCCATCGTTTCGCTGTCGTTCACCGACGACGAGATGATGTCCCAGCGCAGCACCGAGGCCCTGCTCGGCTTCTACCGCAGCGCGCCCAAGGTGAGCCGGCGCATCGCCCCGGAACAGCTGGGGGTGAAGCGCATCGGCCACTTCGGGTTCTTCCGCGAGCAGTTCGCCGACACGCTGTGGGAGGGCTACCTGCTGCCGGAGCTGGGCTGAACGCCCGGCCCCGGCGCGGGTATCAGTCGAGGTTCACCAGCAGCCGGCCGACCAGCTTGCCGGCGAGGATCTGGTGGATGGCGGTGGGCAGGTCGTCGAGGCGGATTTCGCGCACCAGCTCCTCCAGGCGCGGCAGCTTCCACTGCAGCGAGAGCTTGTCCCACATGGACGCCTTGACCACCAGCGGCAGCTCCACCGAGTCCACGCCCAGCAGGTTCACCCCGCGCAGGATAAACGGCAGCACCGTGGCCTTGAACGCGGCGCCGGCGGTCAGCCCGCAGCAGGCCACGCTGCCGCCGTACTGCAGCGACTTGACCACGTTGAACAGGATGTCGCCGCCGACCGTGTCCACCGCGCCGGCCCACTGCTCCTTGAGCAACGGCTTGTCGACGCCGTCGGCAACGGTGGCGCGGTCGATGATCTGCCGCGCGCCCAGGCCGTTGAGGAACTCGGCCTGCTCCAGCTTGCCGGTGGAGGCCGCCACGCTGTAGCCCAGTTGGGCCAGCAACATCACCGCGATGCTGCCGACGCCGCCGCTGGCGCCGGTGACCAGCACCGGGCCGGAGGCCGGGGTCACGCCGGCCCGCTCCAGCTTGTCGACGCACAGCGCCGCGGTCAGGCCGGCGGTGCCGAGGATCATCGCCTCGCGCAGGCTCAGGCCCTGCGGGCGCTTGATCAGCCAGGCGGCCGGCACGCGGACGTACTGGCCGAAGCCGCCCGGGGTGTTCATCCCCAGGTCGTAGCCGGTGACTATCACCTCGTCGCCGGCGACGAACTCACCCACCGAGGATTCCTCCACCACCCCGGCGGCATCAATGCCGGGGGTGTGCGGGTACTTGCGGGTCACGCCACGGTTGCCGCTGGCCGACAACGCATCCTTGTAGTTCAGCGACGAATACCGCACCCGGATCAGCACCTCGCCGGCCGGCAACTGGCTGGTGTCGCGCTCGACCACCTGCTGCTCGTAGATGCCATGCGGGGACTCGGTAACCCAGAGGGCCTTGAATGCACTCATCACGCTCTCCTTCTGCAAAGCCTGCCGCGCGGGCGCCCCTGCGCCCGCGCCGGAATCATTGCCAGTAACGGCTGCGCCCCAGGCGCTCCCACCAGCTCAGCAGCACGCGGTCGATCACCGTGCTGGCGCCCACGCCCAGGCGCTCCTGGACGCTCTTCTTCTGCACGTACTGCAAGTGGTAGACGTCAGCCTCGCGGGCGCGTTCGGCCAGGTACTCGTCGCTGGTCTTCAGCTCGTCCACCAGCTTGCGCCCCAGCGCCGCCTGGCCCAGCCAGACCTCGCCGGTGGCGATTTCCTCGATGGCAAGCTTGGGCCGGTAGTGGGCGACGAAGCCCTTGAACAGCTCGTGGGTGGACTCCAGGTCCTCCTGGAACTTCTCGCGGCCCTTGTCGGTGTTCTCGCCGAACACCGTCAGGGTGCGCTTGTACTCGCCGGCGGTGAGCACCTCGAAATCGATGTCATGCTTCTTCAGCAGGCGGTGCACGTTGGGCAGCTGCGCCACCACGCCGATGGATCCGAGGATGGCGAAGGGCGCGGAAAGGATGCGCTCGCCGATGCAGGCCATCATATAGCCGCCGCTGGCGGCGATCTTGTCGACGCACACGGTCAGCGGCACGCCGGCCTGACGGATGCGCGCCAGTTGCGAGGCGGCCAGGCCGTAGCTGTGGACCATGCCGCCGCCGCTCTCCAGGCGCAGCACCACTTCGTCCTTGGGCGTGGCCAGGCTGAGCAGCGCGGTGATCTCGTTGCGCAGGTGCTCGGTGGCCGAGGCCTTGATGTCGCCATCGAAGTCCAGCACGTAGATGCGGCTCTTCTGCGCGCCGGCCTTCTTCGCCTGCTTGGCCGCCTTGTGCTCGGACTTGCGCAGGGCCTTGAGCTTGTCCTTGTCGAGCACGCTGCCCTGCAGGCGCTCACGCAGGTCCTTGTAGAAGTCGTTGAGCTTGCGCACTTCCAGATGGCCCGAGCTGCGCCGCCCGCGGCCGCGCAGGGCGGCGACCACCACCAGCACCACCAGCACCGCCACCAGCACGGTGAAGGTCCTGGCCAGGAAACCCGCGTAATCCAGAAGAAACTCCACACTTCCCCCTATCGACCTGTGCCCCGCCCGCCGACCGGGCCGGGGAATCCCGCAAGCATACCCAGCCCGCCGGGCCGCAGCCAGCGCTGGCGAACGCCTTCATCAGCGTTGGGAATAGCATTCAAACAAGCGTATGTTTTTTCGTTGACAGCCCAGGGCCTTCCTCATACCCTCGCCGGAACTTTCCCCCTGCCGAGGTCCGTGCGTGGGCAGCATCTATCTGATTCGACATGGCCAGGCTTCGTTCGGCGCCGACGACTACGACGTGCTCTCGGCGACCGGCGTGCGCCAGGCCCAGGTCCTGGGCGAACACCTGGCGGGCCTGGGCCTACGCCTGGACCGCTGCCTGGCCGGCGACCTGCAGCGCCAGCGCCACACCGCCAGCGAAGCCCTGGGGCGCATGCGCGAAGCCGGGCTCGAGGTGCCGGAGCTGGAGATCGACGCCGCCTTCAACGAGTTCGAGGCCGACGCGGTGATCCGCGCCCACCTCGACGACCTGCTGCAGCACGAGCCCCAGGCCCTGCACATCCTGCGCAACGCCGCGCAGCACCGCGGCGAGTTCCAGCGCCTGTTCTCCTACGTGATCGCCCGCTGGGTTTCCGGCGAGCACCACAAGGACGGCCTGGTCAGCTGGCAGGAATTCCTCGGCACCGTGCACGACGGCCTGCAGCGCCTGCTGCGCCAGGCCAGCGGCAAGGACAATATCGCCGTGTTCACCTCCGGCGGGACCATCACCGCCGTGCTCCAGCAGATCGTCGGCATGCCGGCGATCAAGGCCTTCGAGCTGAACTGGCAGATCGTCAACACTTCGCTCAGCCGCCTGAAGTTCCGCGGCGACGAAGTGTCCCTGGCTTCCTTCAACAGTCACGTGCACCTGGAACTGTTGAGGGCGCCGGAGCTCATCACCTATAGATGAGCCCGGCCCATTGCGCCCCCGGGCGCGCGAGAAAACCTAGAAAAGGGATAGAACCATGAGCGTTGCTGACATCGTCTCCACCATGAAGAGCAAATTCAACGCTGGCGCCGCCGCCGGCCTGGACCTGGTCTTCCAGTTCAACATCGAGGACGGCGACAACCACTACCTGGTGGTCAAGGATGGCACCTGCGAAGTCGTGCAGGGCGATGCGCCGAACCCCAACGTCACCCTGATCATGGACAGCGAGACCCTCAAGGGCATCACCAGCGGCGAAACCGACGGCATGCAGGCCTTCATGGCCGGCAAGCTGCGCGCCGAAGGCGACATGATGCTGGCCATGAAGCTGGGCGAGCTGTTCCCGGTCTAACCTGGAGCGCTGCCTGCCGGCACGAGAAACCGGGGCCCCGCGGCTCCGGTTTTTTTTCGCCCGCGCCGCTCTGGCAAAGGCGTATCAGGCAGCCTGATCGGGGTCCAACACGCTCGCCAATAACGCCCTGCGGCGCTTGTGGGGGTAGCAGGCGAGCATTAGATTAGCCAATTATCTCGGGACACCATTATTGCCCTGCATGATGGATCCCGGGCGCCGCTGCCCCGGCAACTACCGACTACAAGAAAGGGATAAGCATGTCGCTGACTGACCAGTCCACCCGCATCCGCCAAGGCGAAGAGCTCGACGCCGCGGTCATCGATCCCTACCTGAAGGCCCACATTCCCGGCCTGCAGGGCGAGCCGAAGATCAGCCAGTTCCCTGGCGGCGCCTCGAACCTGACCTACCTGCTGGAATACCCCAGCCACGAGCTGGTGCTGCGCCGCCCGCCGTTCGGCCGCAAGGCCAAGTCGGCCCACGACATGGGCCGCGAGTACCGCATCCTCAACCAGCTCAACGCCGGCTTCCCGTACTGCCCGAAAGCCTACGTGCACTGCACCGACGAGTCGGTGATCGGCGCCGAGTTCTACGTGATGGAGCGCGTCAACGGCATCATCCTGCGCGCCGACCTGCCGCCGGAGCTCAAGCTCGACGCGCAGCAGGCCAACACCCTGTGCAAGAACTTCATCGACCGCTTCGTGGAACTGCACAACGTCGACTACCAGGCCTGCGGCCTGGGCGACCTGGGCAAGCCCGAGGGCTACGTGCAGCGCCAGATCGAAGGCTGGAGCGACCGCTACGAGAAGGCCCTGACCCCCGACGCGCCGAGCTGGGAAGCGGTCAAGGCCTGGCTGCGCGAGAAGATGCCGGCCGACCACCCCAAGCCGGGCATCGTGCACAACGACTACCGCTTCGACAACGTCATCCTCGACCCCAAGGACCCGATGCGCATTATCGGCGTGCTGGACTGGGAGCTGACCACCATCGGCGACCCGCTGATGGACCTGGGCAACACCCTCGCCTACTGGATCGAAGCCGACGACCCGGCGCCGGTGCAGCTCATGCGCCGCCAGCCGAGCCACCTGCCGGGCATGCTGACGCGCCAGCAGTTCGCCGACTACTACGCCGAACGCGCCGGCCTGCCGCGCATCGACAACCTCGACTTCTACTACACCTACGGCCTGTTCCGCCTGGCCGGCATCGTGCAGCAGATCTACTACCGCTACTTCCACGGCCAGACCCAGGACAAGCGCTTCGCCCAGTTCATCCACATGAACAAGCTGCTGGAGCAGATGAGCCTGCAGGTCATCGGCAAATCGCGCCTGTAACGACGATCACAACAAGGGGAACCCCATGTCCAAGACCAACCTGTTCGACCTCGACGGCAAGATCGCCTTCGTCTCCGGCGCCAGCCGCGGCATCGGCGAGGCCATCGCCAAGCTGCTGGCCCAGCAAGGCGCCCACGTGATCGTCTCCAGCCGCAAGATCGAGGGCTGCCAGGAAGTGGCCGACGCCATCAATGCCGCCGGCGGCAAGGCCACCGCCATCGCCTGCCACATCGGCGAGATGGAGCAGATCCAGAGCGTCTTCGCGCAGATCCGCGAGCAGTTCGGCCGCCTGGACATCCTGGTCAACAACGCCGCCACCAACCCGCAGTTCTGCAACGTGCTGGATACCGACCTGGGCGCCTTCCAGAAGACCGTGGACGTGAACATCCGCGGCTACTACTTCATGTCCATCGAAGGCGGCAAGCTGATGAAGGAGAACGGCGGCGGCAGCATCATCAACGTCGCCTCGATCAACGGCGTCAGCCCCGGCGAGTTCCAGGGCATCTACTCGGTGACCAAGGCCGCGGTGATCAGCATGACCAAGGTCTTCGCCAAGGAATGCGCGCAGTTCGGCATTCGCTGCAACGCCCTGCTGCCGGGCCTGACCGACACCAAGTTCGCCTCGGCCCTGGTGAAGAACGACGCCATCCGCAACGCCGCCCTGCAGCGCATCCCGCTCAAGCGCGTGGCCGAGCCGAGCGAAATGGCCGGCGCCGTGCTGTACCTGGCCAGCAACGCCTCCAGCTACACCACCGGCGTGGCGCTGAACGTCGACGGCGGGTTCCTCGCTTGATCGCGCAAGCGCAATGAACAAGGGAGCCTTCGGGCTCCCTTTTTCGTTGGGCGATCCGTCGATGCACGGATGCGCGCGCGGGTGGGGCGGCGTAGCGGATCTCATCCGCGAATCGCGCCGGGATGTCCGGCTATCGCGGACAAGGTCCGCTCCTACGGGGGAAGGAATACCGTGCCATCCAACGACCTGTAGCGGGCCCTGCCCGCGAAATCGCGCGCAGGGCGCGCTCCTACCAGAGAATGGCGCGGGTGGGCGGCGTAGGAGCGGATCTTATCCGCGAATCGCGCCGGGATGTCCGGCTATCGCGGACAAGGTCCGCTCCTACGAGGGAAGGAATACCGTGCCATCCAACGACCTGTAGGAGCGGGCCCTGCCCGCGATTTCGCGCGCAGGGCGCGCTCCTACAGGGGAATGGCGCGGGTGGGCGGCGTAGGAGCGGATCTTATCCGCGAACCGCGCCGGGGCGTCCGGCTATCGCGGACAAGGTCCGCTCCTACGGGGGAAGGAATACCGTGCCTCCCGGCGATCTGTAGGAGCGGGCCCTGCCCGCGATTTCGCGCGCAGGGCGCGCTCCTATGTATGGACTCACCCCCACCGTCAACCCGCTTTTGAACATGAAAACCCGACTGCATCTATGTATTAGGCCTGTTCGAGGAAGCCACGTCGGGCTTCTGGCCAACATTGGGTAAGCCCGC
>NZ_BSQE01000047.1:0-9836 GCF_030268185.1 Pseudomonas sp. NBRC 100443 | reverse complement strand
AAATCGCCGAGCGCTATCGGGATCGCTGGCGGATCGAGCTGTTTTTCAAATGGATCAAGCAACACCTGAAGGTCAGGCGTTTCCTGGGCCGTAGCGAGAATGCCGTGCGCATCCAGATTCTCTGTGCACTGATCAGCTACTTGCTGCTGAACCTTTACCAACGCAGGACGGGAACGCGGCAGAGCCTGTGGATGCTGATGGTGGAGGTACAGGCGACGCTGTTTCAGCGTCCTGGCCTGGAGGCCGAACGTTACCGACGACGGCAGGAGCGAATGCGCGAGATCAACCTGCGTCAGGGGCAGCTGTTAATAGCATGAGGCGTGCCGGACAGTAGTGCGCATTCGCGGGGAACACGCCGCTCAGGATGATCGGGAACGAACTGCGCCCGGTTCATCCCCGCCCCCATGGGGAACACATGCAGGCGTAGCAGCCACTCAGGTCGTCAGCCGGTTCATCCCTGCACCTGCGGGGAACACATCAGGCGCACCAGCTGGTTGCTGAGCACGCGCGGTTCATCCCCGCACCTGCGGGGAACACATAAGCTCCAGGCCGGATTTAATGTAACGTGCCGGTTCATCTCCACACCCGTGGGGAACACAGCATGGATTTTGAACCATCCGGTGACGTGGTCGGTTCATCCCCACTCCCGTGGGGTACACATGTCACCCCCCCGCCAGGTCGAGGTTGATCGCGGTTCATCCCCACACCCGTGGGGAACACGAAGCCATGCTTCTCGGTGGCGTAGGTAAACTCCGGCTCATCCCCACCCCCGTGGGGAACACGTCGGCTGCTTGGCGATCCAGTCCGAGAGTTCCGGTTCATCCCCACACCCGTGGGGAACACCGGATCTGTCACGTTTGGCCATTTCCACCTGCCGCTTCGAGAGGGCGTATCACCCATGAGCCGGCTCATCCCCACACCCGTGGGGAACACTCCAACTGGTTCCCGTCGGCGTAGTCCGCCTCCGGTTCATCCCCACTCCCGTGGGGAACACCAGGGAGAAGGTGGCAACACCGGCCGCCCCTTCGGTTCATCCCCACACCCGTGGGGAACACTACTGGTTCGCCGCCAGCGGCCGCAGCCTGCGCGGTTCATCCCCACACCCGTGGGGAACACATTTCCCGCAACCTATTGATCCACCGCCGTTTTTTCAAGGCCCTCTTTTCTACCGACCTTTCCTCAGGCCAGATGCGGCGTAGCCCGCGCCACCAGCGCCTCGACGTCCGTGCCGCGCGGCAGGGTGCCGTAGACGCGGCCACCGCCGCCCAGGCGGCTGCCGATGAAGGCGTCGGAGACGGTGGCGTTGCCGGCTTCCAGCAGCAGCTTGGCCTGCAGGGCCACGGCCACGTCCTCGGTGAGCTGGCGGGCGCGGAACTGGATGTCGGCGGTGTCGGCGAAGGAGGCCTTGAGGTTGCCGATGAAGGACGCCAGGCGGGCGTCGCCGTGGCCGTCGCCGAGTTCGTGGAACAGCGCGTCGAGCACGCCCGGCTCCTTGGACAGGGCGCGCAGCACGTCCAGGCACTGGACGTTGCCCGAGCCTTCCCAGGTGGAGTTCACCGGGGCCTCGCGGTACAGGCGCGGGAGGATGGTGTCTTCGACGTAGCCGGCGCCGCCCAGGCATTCGGCGGCTTCGTTGATCATCGCCGGGGCGCGTTTGCAGATCCAGTACTTGCCCACGGCGGTGACCAGGCGGGCGAACTTGTCTTCCTGCTCGTCGTGCAGGTGGTCCAGGGCGCGGCCCATGCGCATGGTCAGGGCCAGCGCGGCCTCGCTTTCCAGGGCCAGGTCGGCCAGCACGTTCTGCATCAGCGGCTGTTCGGCCAGCACCCGGCCGCCGACCTGGCGGTAGGCGCAGTGGTGCGCGGCCTGGGTCAGCGCCTGGCGCATCAGGGCGCTGGAGCCGACCATGCAGTCGAAGCGGGTCATGGCCACCATCTCGATGATGGTCGGCACGCCGCGGCCCTCCTCGCCCACCATCCAGGCCAGGGCGCCGCGGTACTCCACCTCGCTGGAGGCGTTGGACCAGTTGCCCAGCTTGTTCTTCAGGCGCTGCACGTAGAACTCGTTGCGCGTGCCGTCCGGGCGGTGGCGCGGCAGCAGGAAGCAGGTCAGGCCCTTGTCGGTGTAGGCCAGGGTGAGGAAGGCGTCGCACATCGGCGCCGAGCAGAACCACTTGTGCCCGACCAGCTCGTAGGCCTGGCCCGGGCCGGGGATGCCCACCGGATAGGCGCGCGTGGTGTTGGCGCGCACGTCGGTGCCGCCCTGCTTCTCGGTCATGGCCATGCCGATGGTGGCGCCGGCCTTCTGCTCGATCGGCAGGTTGCGCGGGTCGTATTCGCTGGCGAGGATCTTCGGCAGCCATTTCTCGGCGATGTCCGGCTGCAGGCGGATCGCCGGCACGCTGGCGAAGGTCATGGTCAGCGGGCAGCCGGTGCCGGCCTCGGCCTGGCTGTGCAGGTAGCTCAGGCCGGCGCGGGCGACGTGGGCGCCGGCGCGCGGGTCGGTCCAGGGCATGGACGGGATGCCGTGCTCGATGGCCGTGCGCATCAGCTCGTGGTAGGCCGGGTGGAACTCCACCAGGTCGATGCGGTGGCCGTAGCGGTCGTGGCTCTTGAACACCGGCTTGTTCTCGTTGGCGAGGAAGCCGGCGGCCATCAGCGGCCCGCCGGCCAGGGCGCCGTAGGCTCCCAGGCGCTGCTCGGCCCAGCCGCCGTCGTAGCGACGCACCCACTCCTGCAGCGGCAGGTCGATGCGGTAGAGGTTGGCGCCGTCCAGCGGCGGCACCTGGTTGGTCACTTCGTGGGTCTCGGCGTACTGGTGCAGGTTCATCGCTGTTCCTCCGGCTGGGGCGCGCCGACGGCGCGCAGGCAGAAATCGACGAGGGCCTGGCTGACTTGCTCCAGGCCAGGGCTGGGTTGCCCGGCATCGCGGGCGGCTCGGGCCGGCGGCGATAGCGGGCCGACCAGGGATTCGGCGATCGCCCCCACCAGGCAGGCGGCGATCAGCGGCGCGGGGCCGCAATGGAAGTGGCCGCTGCGCGCACCCTCTTCCAGCAGTTCGATGAAGAGTTCGGCGTAGGCCTCGCGGTAGAGCAGGCGCTGCTCGTCCACCTCGGGGTCGACCGGTTCGGCGATCAGCGCGAAGGCCAGGCGCCGGCTGTCCCAGGCGCGCCGGGCGAACTGGCGCAGGCCGCGGGCCAGGCGCCCGGCGGGCCCGCCTGGGCCGCGCAGGACGACGGCCAGGGCGTCCACCTCACGTTGGCTGGCGCGGGCGAAGACTTCGGCAGCCAGTTCGCCCTTGCCGCGGAAATGCCGGTACAGGCTGCCGGTGGCGATGCCCGCCTCTTCGGCCAGGCCCTGCATGGTCAGCGCCGCGAAGCCGCCCTCGGCGACCCGCGCCAGGGCCAGTTGGAGGATGCGTTCGCGCAGCTCCACATCTTTCTGCAGGCGGGCTTCGGTGAGACGGTAGACCATGCTCTGAATCCGGATTCACTGTTTCAAGCAGTGAATCACGGTTCAGGACTTGGCCATAGGGGGAATTGCGCCAGCGGTGCGGGCGTTCCGGCCAGCGGAGCGCGCCGCGTGAAGCAACAGGCGTGGCGGATCAGGCGTGGCTGGGCAGCGCCGGCTGGCACAGCAGCCAGTCGTGCAGCAGGGTCTGCAGCTCCTCGAACTTCACCGGCTTGGCCAGGTAGTCGCTCATCCCCGCCGCCAGGCAGCGTTCGCGGTCGCCGCTGTGGCTGTGGGCGGTAATGGCCAGCACCGGCAGCTCGCCGCCCTGGGGCAGCGCGCGGATCGCCCGGCAGGTGGCGAAGCCGTCCATGATCGGCATCTGGCAGTCCAGCAGCACGGCATCGACGCTCTCGCGGCGCAGCAGGTCGATGGCTTCCGAGCCGTTGTCGGCGGTGCGCACCCGGTAGCCCAGCTTGAGCAGCATGCCGCGGATCACCAGTTGGTTGATGGCGTTGTCCTCCACCACCAGCACCGTGCACTGGTCCGGGCGGCGCAGGGCCTGACCGCCGGCGCGGCGCGGCGGCACGCTGAAGCTCTGCGCCGGCTGGCCGAGGTTCAGTTCGAGGACGAAACGGCTGCCGCGCCCGGGGCTGGAATGGTGCTGCAGTTGCCCGCCGAGCAGCTCGGTGAGCTGGCGGCACAGCGCCAGGCCGATGCCCAGGCCGCCGTACTCGCGGGTCAGCGAGCCGTCGAGCTGGTGGAAGCGCTGGTACAGCGCATCGTCGGCCGGCGTCTCGAAGCCGATGCCGGAGTCCTGCACCGTCACCCGCAGGGCGACGCCGTCGCTCTGCCGCTGGCCGTCCACGCGCAGGCTCACGCCGCCCTGGTGGGTGAACTTGATGGCGTTGTCCAGCAGGTAGCCGAGGGTCTGGGCCAGCTTGCCGGCGTCGCCTTCCAGGGTGTCGGGCAGGTTCTCGTCCAGCTGCAGGTCGAAGCGCAGGCCCTTGGCCTCGGCGCGCGGCGCGTACTGGGCGCGCAGGCTGTCGAACAGGCCGCGCAGGCTGAAGGGCTCGCGCCGCGGGTAGAGCTTGCCGGCCTGCAGTTCGATCAGCGCGAGGATGTCGTTGACCATGCGCATCATGTCGCGCGCCGAGCCGGTGGCGGTCTTCTGGTACTGCGCCAGCTCCACGTCCATGGGCACCGTCTGCATCAGCTCCAGCGAGCCGATCACCCCGCTCATGGGCGTGCGCAGCTCGTGGGTGACGGTGGCCAGGAACTCGTCCTTCAGGCGGTTGCTGTTGGCCAGTTCGAGGTTGAGCTGCTCCAGCTTGCGACTGGATTCCTGGAGGATGCGCGTGCGCTCTTCCTTCATGGCGTTGATGCGGTCGGCCAGGGCCAGGGACAGCAGGCCCACCTCCAGCGCCGAGCCGATCTGCCCGGAGTACATGGTGAAGAACACGTTGGGCAGCAAGCCCAGCACCATCAGAGTGTTGATGGTCCCGCCGAGGAGGAAGGCGGTCCAGGCGAAGATGAAGTAGCGCGCCACGCGCATACCGCGCAGCCAGGCGAGGATGCCGGCGCTGAAGATCACCACCACGAACGCCAGCGCCAGGTAGGTGGCCAGGCGCAGCGACAGCGCATAGCTGGCCGAGAACGCCAGCAGCATCACCAGCGCGCCCACGGCCATCAGCGCCAGCAGGGTGCGGTCGACCCACGGGCTGTGCTCGCGGGTGTGCAGGAAGCTGCGCGCGAACTGGCAGCCGAACAGGCTGGCGGAGCCGATCAGGAAGGGCGTGGCGGCGTTGGCCCACCAGGGGCTGTCGGGCCAGAAGTACTCGATGCCGGCGCCGTTGACCGAGACCTGGTAGAGGCCGAAGGAGGCGATGTAGAGGATGTAATAGAGGTAGCTGGTGTCGCGCACGCTGACGAAGATGAACAGGTTGTACACCAGCATCACCAGCAGCACGCCGTAGATGATGCCGAGCACGTAGACGTTGCCCGGCAGGTTCTCCATGTAGGCCTTGGGCGACCAGAGCGTCAGCGGCGCCTGGATCGAGCCCTGGCTCTCCAGGCGCAGGTACACCCGCAGCGGCTTGCCCGGCGCCAGCTTGAGGTCGAACAGGTAGTTGGTCAGGCTGATCGGCCGGCTGGCGAACGGCAGGGTATCGCCGGTGCGCTGGGCCAGTTGGTACTTGCCGTCGGCGCCGGGCAGGTAGAGGTCCAGGCGGTCCAGCGGCGGGTAGGCCAGTTCCAGCAGCCAGGGCGCCGGGTCCTGGGACTCCTGCGGGCGGTAGTCCAGGTCCAGGCGGATCCAGAACACCGAGCGCGAGTAGCCGGCGTTGAGCACGTCGCGGTCGTGGCGGCGGAAGCTGTCGGCCAGGGCCGCGGAGGTGATGTCGGCGATGTCGGCGGTGCCGCGCACGTCCTCGAAGACGTCGATCGAGTGGCCCAGCGGCAGGCGGCTGGTGTGCTCGTCGAAGCTGACCGCGCCGGCCAGCGGCGAAAGAAGGAGAAGGAAGAGGATCAGCCAGCGCTGCATGCTACCCCGCAGTGCCCCTCCGGACGGCGCCCAGGGGCCCCATCCCCCGCGATCGGCGCGCCCTGTGGGCGTGATTTTCGAATCGGCCAACTTTAGCACGCCGGCATGACGATCAAGCAGCGCCGGGCCGGGGGTCGGGGCAAACGACGCCTGCCAGGTTTAGTGGTAAGCTCCCGCGCCATGAAAACGCCAACCTCCCGTCCCGTAGTGCTCTGCCTGTCCGGCCACGACCCCAGTGGCGGCGCCGGCCTGCAGGCCGACATCGAAGCCCTGATCGCCCAAGGCTGCCATGCGGCGCCCGCCGTCACCGCGCTGACCGTTCAGGACACCGTCAACGTTTCCGACTTCCGCGTGCTCGACCGCGAGTGGGTGCTGGCCCAGGCCAACGCCGTGATCGCCGACCTGCCGGTGGCCGCGGTCAAGCTGGGCATGCTCGGCTCGGTGGAGATGGTCGACACCGTGCTCGAGATCATGCAGTCGCTGCCCGGCGTGCCGCTGGTCTGCGACCCGGTGCTGCGCGCCGGCGGCGGCGGCGCCCTGGGCAAGGACGAAGTCGGCTACGCGATCCGCGAGCGGCTGTTCCCGGTGGCCGCCATCGCCACGCCGAACCTGCCGGAGGCGCGCATCCTCGCCGAGCTGCCCGAAGGCAGCGCCGAGGAATGCGCCGAGAAGCTGCTGCCGTATATCCGCAACCTGCTGATCACCGGCGGCCACGGCGACGAGTCCGAGGTGCACAACCGCCTGTACGGCCGCGACGGCAGCCGGCACACCTTCACCTGCCAGCGCCTGCCGGGCAGCTACCACGGCTCCGGCTGCACCCTGGCCAGCGCCCTGTCCGGCCGCCTGGCCCTGGGCGAGGCCCTGCCCAGCGCCGTGCGCAGCGCCCTTGACTACACCTGGCGCACCCTGCGCGACGCCGAGGCCCCTGGCCACGGCCAGTATGTCCCGCGCCGGCTGCCGCTGGACTTCTGCTCCTGATTCACCTGCCGAGGCCTTCATGAAACTCCGCGGACTCTACGCCATCACCGATAGCAAGCTGCTCGCCGACGGCCGCCTGCTGCCCTACGTCGAGGCCGCGCTGCGCGGTGGCGCGCGCCTGCTGCAGTACCGCGACAAGTCCGCCGACGAGTCGCGCCGCCTGCGCGAGGCCGAGGCCCTGCGCGAACTCTGCGAGCGCCACGGCGCCACCCTGATCATCAACGACGACGCCGAGCTGGCCGCGCGCCTGGGCGTGAGCGTGCACCTGGGCCAGACCGACGGCTCCCTGGCCGCCGCCCGCGCCCTGCTGGGCCGCCAGGCGATCATCGGCGCCACCTGCCACGGCAGCCTGCAACTGGCCGACCAGGCCGTCGCCGAGGGCGCCGACTACGTGGCCTTCGGCCGCTTCTTCCAGTCGCTGACCAAGCCCGGCGCCTCCGAAGCCAGCCCCGAGCTGCTGGAGCAGGCCCGCGCGCGCTTCGCCAACGTGCCGCTGGTGGCCATCGGCGGCGTGAGCCTGGACAACGCCCCCGAGCTGATCGGCCGCGGCGCCGACCTGCTGGCGGTGATCAACGCGCTCTTCGCCGCCGACACCCCGGCCGAAGTGGAGCGCCGCGCCCGCGCCTTCGCCGCGCTGTTCTAACCCTTTCCCGCGGCGCCGCTGCGCGCCGCTTTCACGGATCCCAACGAGAGGTCGCCATGTCCCGTTCCGAACTCCTCTTCGCCAACGCCCAGAAGCACATCCCCGGCGGCGTCAACTCGCCGGTGCGCGCCTTCAAGAGCGTCGGCGGTACCCCGCTGTTCTTCAAGCACGCGGAAGGCGCCTACGTGGTGGACGAAGACGACAAGCGCTACGTCGACTACGTCGGCTCCTGGGGCCCGATGATCCTCGGCCACGCCCACCCGGAAGTGCTCGACGCGGTGCGCCGCCAGTTGGAGCACGGCCTGTCCTACGGCGCGCCGACTGCGCTGGAAGTGGAAATGGCCGACCTGGTCTGCTCGCTGGTGCCGTCCATGGACATGGTGCGCATGGTCAGCTCCGGCACCGAGGCGACCATGAGCGCCATCCGCCTGGCCCGCGGCTACACCGGCCGCGACGACATCATCAAGTTCGAGGGCTGCTACCACGGCCACTCCGACAGCCTGCTGGTGAAGGCCGGCTCCGGCGCCCTGACCTTCGGCGTGCCGAACTCCCCGGGCGTGCCGGCGGACTTCGCCAAGCACACCCTGACCCTGCCGTTCAACGACCTGGAAGCGGTGGAGAAGGCCCTGGACGAGTGCGGCCGGAACGTCGCCTGCATCATCGTCGAGCCGGTGGCCGGCAACATGAACTGCGTGCCGCCCGCCCCGGGCTTCCTCCAGGGCCTGCGCAAGGCCTGCGACAAGCACGGCGTGGTGCTGATCTTCGACGAGGTGATGACCGGCTTCCGCGTCCACCTCGGCAGCGCCCAGGCGCTGTACGGCGTGACCCCGGACCTGTCGACCTTCGGCAAGATCATCGGCGGCGGCATGCCGGTGGGCGCCTTCGGCGGCAAGCGCGAGATCATGCAGCAGATTTCCCCGCTGGGCCCGGTCTACCAGGCCGGCACCCTGTCGGGCAACCCGCTGGCCATGGCCGCCGGCCTGACCACCCTGAAGCTGATCAGCCGCCCGGGCTTCCACGACGAGCTGACCGACTACACCAGCCGCATGCTGCAGGGCCTGCAGGAGCGCGCCGATGCCGCCGGCATCCCGTTCGTCACTACCCAGGCCGGCGCCATGTTCGGCCTGTACTTCAGCGGCGCGGACGACATCGTCACCTTCGCCGACGTGATGGCCAGCGACGCCGAGCGCTTCAAGCGCTTCTTCCACCTGATGCTGGACGGCGGCGTGTACCTGGCGCCCAGCGCCTACGAGGCCGGCTTCACCTCCATCGCCCACGGCGACACCGAGCTGAAGCTGACCCTGGACGCCGCCGAGCGCGCCTTCGCCGCCCTCAAGTAAGCCCCTCCGGCCGCGGCGTCCGCCGCGGCCAATTTTCCGTCGTTACGCTTTCCCGGCGAGCCCTACGCCGGTTTCTTGGCCATTCGGACGGAAACCGCGAAAAACACCGTAAAGACTTTGTAAGGAAGCATCGGCTTATTTCATAATGTGCAGGCCGGCACGTTTTCGCCGGCCGGGCATTGCGCCCGCCCCGTTGCCGGAGGCCGTTTCTCCCCATGTACCGTTCTGGTCGCGCCCTGCTGCTGGGCAGCCTGTTGTTCATCTCGCCCCTGCTCGCGCAGGCGGGAGGCAACTCGCTGCTGGTTCCGGCGACCGGCCGTTGCAGCTTGAACACGGTGCCCGAGCAACTGCAGCAGGCCCTGGCCAGCTGCCAGCAGATCGCCAATGGCGGCGACGCCCAGGCGCAGTTCGAACTGGGCGAGTACTACTACACCGGCGAACGCGCCCCGCGCGACTTCCCGGCCGCGCTGCGCTGGTACGAAAAAGCCTCGCTGCAGGGCCACGCCCAGGCCCAGTGGCGCCTGGGGACCATGTTCTTCCGCGGCGAAGGGGTCAAGGCCAACAACATCCAGGCCTACATAGTGCTGAAGATGGCCGCGGTGAACGGCGCCGAAGACGCCATGGACAGCGCCGACCTGGTCGCCGAGCAGATGAGCAAGGACGAACTGGACATCGCCAGCAAGGTGCTGGGGCAGATCTTCCGCAACTACCTGATCGAACTGCAGACCGCGGGCAATACGCCGTTTTCGCCGTTGCCCTAAAAAACCGCCTCCCCGGTGCTCCGCGACCCATTGGGTTAGAAACACGCCCACTACACTGACCCCGCTGGACAGTGGTCGTCTGCTTTTTGGAGGCTCCGTCCCCGTCAAAAAACCTGACCCAGG
>NZ_BSQE01000046.1:0-17060 GCF_030268185.1 Pseudomonas sp. NBRC 100443 | reverse complement strand
AGCCGCAGGTGGGGCAGGCGCTGCGCTCGTATTCGGCGACCTTCTCGTCGGAGCAGGAATCGTCCGCCGCGACCACCATGGCGTCGACCAGGTCCAGGCCGTGGCTGGCCAGCTTGGTCTTGCCGGCTTCCATCGGGCCGCCGGAGACGAACACCACCGGGATGTTCAGGCGCAGGGCGGCCATCAGCATGCCGGGGGTGATCTTGTCGCAGTTGGAGATGCAGACGATGGCGTCGGCGCAGTGAGCGTTGACCATGTATTCCACGGAGTCGGCGATGATCTCGCGCGACGGCAGGGAATAGAGCATGCCGTCATGGCCCATGGCGATGCCGTCGTCGACGGCTATGGTGTTGAATTCCTTGGCCACGCCCCCGGCCTTCTCGATCTCGCGGGCGACCAGTTGGCCCAGGTCCTTCAGGTGCACGTGGCCGGGCACGAACTGGGTGAAGGAGTTGGCGATGGCGATGATCGGTTTCTTGAAGTCTTCGTCCTTCATCCCGGTGGCGCGCCAGAGGGCGCGGGCGCCGGCCATGTTGCGGCCGTGGGTGGAGGTTTTCGAGCGGTAATCGGGCATGGTGGGTCCTGTTGGCTAATCAGATGATTTCTTGTCTTGTGTTGTTCAATCGTTGAGCACGAGATTCACTAGCAGTACCAAGATCATGGCGATGAGCGGTGGAAGCACTACGCAGATGAAAAGCTCAGGTATCTCGCTGAAAGCCAGGGAGCGCTGCCCCTGGGTGTAGAAGCTGACGATCTCTGCAAGCTTGGAAGAGCAAGCTGCGATGCCGCCGCAGAAGCAGAGCGCCGCCGAGCATTGCCGATAGGCACTTATGGCGAGTCGGACAAGCGCCCATGCCAGGCCAATGCTCAGTGGTACCAGCCCGACCAGGCCGGCGGCCGACTGGGCGAAAAGCCAGCCACCAAGCAGACCGAGTGACAAATAGCTTGCTTCCAGGCGCAGTGGGAGCGCAGGTAACCAAGTCGCCCTGGGCTGGGTAATGCTGTCGTTCAATGGCTCGCTCCATAGGCGGCCACCGCCTTGCGGATTTCCTCGCGGGCGTCGTCCAGGCTGCCCCAGCGCTCCATGCGCACCCATTTGCCGGGTTCGAGGGTCTTGTAGTTCTCGAAGAAGTGCTGGATCTGCTTGAGCAGCAGGTCGCTCAGGTCGCCGCACTGGCGCAGGTTGGCGTACAGGGTGCTGAGCTTGTCGTGGGGCACGGCGATGATCTTGGCGTCCGGCCCGGCTTCGTCGGTCATGTACATCACGCCGAGCGGGCGGCAGCGCAATACCGTACCGGGCGCGACCGGGCAGGGGGCGACGACCAGGATGTCCAGCGGGTCGCCGTCCTCGCTCAGGGTGGATGGAATGAAGCCGTAGTTGGCCGGGTAGAACATCGGCGTGCTGAGGAAGCGGTCGACGAACAGCTGGCCGCTGGCCTTGTCCAGCTCGTACTTGATCGGCGCATGGTTGGCCGGGATTTCGATCACGGCGTAGAGATCGTCCGGGATGCCCAGGCCGGCGGGGAGGTCGGTGAAGCTCATGTCGCGGGTCTCCGTAAACGTCAGGTGGCGGGGGGGTCGCGGTCGGCCTTGCGCTTGCCCACGGTGCCCATTTCCACCGGGGTCTTCACGTAGAACAGGGCGAGGTCCTCGGCCTCCAGGCGTTCGAACAGGCGCTCGCACTCGTCCTCGGTGACGGCCAGGCAGATTTCCACCGGCTGGTCGGCCAGTTCGAAGAAGTGGTAGGAGTGCACCCGCCCGGCGTGGCCGAAGCCTTCGGCGCCGACGACCAGGGTGGCGCCCTTGAGCTTCATGCCCCGGGCCAGGTCGACCATCCAGTCGGTGATCAGCTTGCCGCCGTGGCGGCGGCTCTGTTGGGTGAAGAATGTCACCAGGTAGCCTTTCATGATTGCGCCTCCGTCAGCGTGCGCCCAGCAATGTGTAGGTTAGAACGCCCGCGGCCGTTGCCAGCAGCGAACCTACGACGTGCACCGCGATTTCCCCCAGCGCCCAGGCCACGCGGCCGGTCTGCAGCAGCGAGAAGGTTTCCGCGGAAAAGGTCGAGAAGGTGGTCAGGCCGCCGCAGAAGCCGGTGATCAGCAGCAGGCGCCATTCCGGGCTGAGGCTAGGGTTGGCGGCGAAGAAGGCCACGGCCAGGCCGACGACGTAGCCGCCGATCATGTTGGCGGCCCAGGTGCCCGGCGGAATGGTGGGGAACAGGGCGTTGAGCTGCAGGCCGAGGAACCAGCGCAGCAGGCAGCCGATGGAGCCGCCGAGGACGATCACCAGGATGGATTTCAACATGCCGGCGAGCCCCCATGGAAAGAGGGTACGGGCGATGCGGGGGAGGGGAATGGGTGGGGTGTTGCGGTCACGGTCCGGTCCTTTTGCAAAAGGACAGGACGCACACCTACGCACCCTGTCCAGGGTTCACGTAGGCATCATCAGCACGAAGGCGGTTATGAGGAGGAATGCCATCTCCTACCGTAAAAACTAGCATTTTTACCTCTTCGGGGAAAACCCCCTGGATAGCCGATCGCAGCTGTACAACCCACTCACGCCGTCAAGCTGGACAAAATCCGTTTCTATCTTTCTCCCCAACTGTAACCATAAGCTTATATTTTTTCATTCCTTTAAAATGTAACAGTCGTAACATTAGGATTGCACATCATGACGAACCAGAACTGGCTCCTCCTCACCTACAAGGTTCCTTCTGAGCCCGCCAAGAAGCGCATCGCGCTGTGGCGCAAGCTCAAGGGCATGGGCGCTGTGTACCTGCAGAACGGTGTATGCCTGCTGCCCAAGAACGACGAACACGTGCGCCAGCTGAAGATGCTGGAGCACGAGATCGATGCGATGTCCGGCGACTCTGTGATCCTGGAGACCGTCGCTCTGGATCGGCTGCAGGAGGACAAGGTCGTCGGCCGCTTCAAGGCTGACCGTGATGAGGAATACCGCGAGTTGCTCGACAAGTGCGATGACTTCGAGGCGGAGATCGCCAAGGAGACCGCGGCCTGCCACTTCACCTATGCCGAGCTGGAAGAGAACGATGTCGACCTGAAGAAGCTGCAGAACTGGTTGGAGAAGATCCGCAAGCTGGATTTCTACGGCGCGCCACTGCTGGTGGAAGCGGAGCAGCGCCTGCAGCACTGCGAAACCTTACTGGATACCTACGCCCAGCGCGTGTTCGAGGCGCAGGACGAAAACCGATGACCTGAAAGAGGTGCTCCATGCAGTTGAAAGTGCTGACGTACAACACCCTGTTCGCCGGCCGTGACGGTGCCGATACCCGTCGGGCCGCGGCACAGATTGGCTTGGTGCGGGAGCTGGAACCCGATGTCTTCCTGATGCAGGAGGCCCGTGGATTCGATGCGAATGGGGGGAGCTGGTTGTATGACATGGAGCACCAGCTTCAAATGCGAGGCTTTCTGGCCCTGGCGCCAAGGACGGGGCAGCATCTTGCGATCTTTATTCGGCAGCCTCTGAGGCCGCTCTCGTTCGAGAGCGATCCGTCCAACTTTCATCACAGCGTTGCATCTTTGAGGGTGGCATTGCCCGGGATCAAGCAGAGCCTGCACCTGACGAGTGTCCATTTGTGCCCGAATGGCGTGGATGTCAGGCGTCGCGAGGCTGCCTATCTGGCCGTGCAGGCCACCCCCGGTGAGTACCGGCTCCTTGCAGGAGACTTCAACTCGGCATCTCCGCATGATCCGGAGCCGCGGGGATTCGATCTGCTGGCTGCCCATCACCGTATTCGCTACGCCGGTGATGGGCGTCACGCTGATAGGACGGTACTTGCAACGCTCGAAACGGCTGGTTGGGTCGATGTAGGGCACCTTCTCCAGCCAGCGCCGACACCCACGGTGCCAACGGCGGCATATACCAACGCCGAGTTCGCGCAGATGCGGTGTGACTACGTTCTGGCTACACCAGCCCTCGCCAGTAAGGCCGTTGGCTACCAAGTGATTCGTACGCCTGCCACCGACAGTGCCTCCGATCACTATCCGGTCCTGGCGACATTCGAGATTTGACCATGATTCCGCCGACGTTAGCGCAGCGGCTGGGATTACGTGCTCCTTACCATCGAGATCGCATGATGAGCCAGTATCAAGAACGCCCCTTGGAAAAAAACGACACCTCTCAAAGCAGCACAAGCCGATCGACCTGGCTCAATAGAACTGTCGCGGGGGCGGGGTTGACCAGCGCCCTGGGCGATTTCTGCTACGAGACCACCACCGTGATCCTGCCGGGGTTCCTGGCGGTGCTCGGGGTGCCCGCCGCCGCGCTGGGCACCATCGAGGGCATCGCCGATGCCCTGGCCGCCTACACCAAGATGTTCTCCGGCTACATCGCCGACAAGCTGGGGCATCGCAAGCTACTGGTGGTGATCGGCTACGGGTTGACGCCGGTCGGCCAGGTGCTGCTGGCCCTGGCGCTGGGCTGGCCACTGATCCTCCTCGGGCGGCTGGTGTCCTGGTTCGGCAAGGGGCTGCGCGGGCCATTGCGCGATGTCATCGTGATCCAGGCGGTGACTGCCGAGACCCGCGGCCGGGCCTTCGGCTTCCACCGCGCGATGGATACTGTGGGCGCCGTGGCCGGGCCCCTGCTGGGCGTCGCGCTGCTCGGCTGGGCCCAGCAGCTGCACTGGGACGATGACAGCGGGCCGTTCCGCCTGGTGCTGTGGCTGAGCGTTATTCCCGGCGTCCTTGCCGTGCTGGCGTTCCTGACCCTGGTCAAGGATCCGCAGCACTCAGCGAACCCAGAGCTGAAATTCTTCCAGACCCTCAAGGGCCTGCCTCTGCGCTTCAAGCGCTACCTGGGGGCGGTCGGGCTGTTCGGCGTCGGTGATTTCAGTCACAGCCTGTTGATACTCGCTGCCACGCAATTGCTCAGCGATACCCTGGGCGTGGTCCAGGCGGCACAGGTCGCCGGCCTGCTGTATGTCTGGCGCAACCTGGTCCAGGTTCTGACGTCCTATCCCATCGGTGTGTTGGCGGATCGTTTGGGATCGCTGCCGGTACTTGTCGCAGGGTATGCCCTGGGTAGCTTGACGGCGTTGCTGGCAGCACTGGCCTTCTGGCTGCGGCTGGACAGCGTGCCATTGCTGGCGCTGCTCTTCACCGTCGCGGGCCTGTACGTGTCGGTGCAGGAGGCCCTGGAGTCCACCGTGACCGCCGATATGGTGGAGCCGGAGACTCTGGCCCTGAGCTACGGTGCGCTCGGCACGGTGAACGGTACGGCGAAGTTCGTTTCGAGCGCTACTGTCGGTTTGCTCTGGACCTCCGTTTCGCCCGTACTCGCTTTTCTGCTGGCGGCGGTACTGATGGTCGCCGGTACCGGAGCGTTGGCACGGATGTCCGGTACTGCCGGACGTTGAGGGGGCTTGCTACGGTGGTGCTGGTGACGAGTAGCGGTCGTCGCCCGGGGCCAGATTCCCGATCCGCTGGCCGACGTACCAGAGGATTGGAACAGCCGCCAACTGGCTGAGTACGCAGAACGCCACGGTCGCCGCCAGCGAGTGATCGTAGAGGATGCCGATGAGACTGCTGCCGGCGAACCACGCGATGCCGTAGCCGGCGGTGAACAGGCCGAAGGCCGAGGCACGGCGGGTGCTGGGCACCATGGGGGCGACGGCGGCGGGGATGATGGATTCGTGCACGCCCATGCCCATACCCCAGATCGCCGCTCCCCAGAGCGCGCACCAGAAGCCGCCGAGCAGCGTCAGCGGGGCGAAGGCGCTGCTCGCCAGTGTCAGGCCGACCAGCACCTTGAAGCCGTAACGGTCGAACAGGCGGCCGAACAGCAGGGAACCACAGCCGCTCACGCCCATCGCCACCGCGTAGAAGATTGCTATCCACTGCGTGGGCACGCTGTGGGTGCGGCTGAAATGGTAGGCCATCAGCGGGTAGTCGGCGAAACCGGCCGCCACCAGCAGGGCGGCGCAGAAGTACAACCAGTAGGTGTGTGGCAGGCCGTTGTGTTGCTCCGGGTTGCCTGGTTCGTTCTCCATGTCCTGGGGGCGCGGGTAGAGCCAGCGCGTCAGCAGCACCAGGCCGATGTTGAGCGCGGCCGGCACCAGCAGCAAGGCGAAGGCGCTGCGGTAGTCCCCCTGGCGGGCGAGTACCGCCGCCACCAGCAGGGGGCCGAGCATGGCGCCGAACTGGTCGAGAGCTTCGTGGATACCGAACGTCCAGCCGTAGCCTCCGACCTGTCTGGCGGCCTGGGCCAGCATCACGTCGCGTGGTGGGTTGCGCACTGCCTTGCCGACCCGTTCCAGCACGATCAGTGCGGCGGCGCTGGGCCAGTCGTGAGTCAGGGCCAGTGCTGGGACGGCACTCATCTGCAGCAGGTAGCCGGCGATGCTGATGGGCCAGAACTGCCCGGTGCTGTCAGCGAGCCGGCCCGACACCAGCCTCAGCCCATAGCCGAGCAACTCGCCGAGACCGGTGACCACGCCGACCACGGTGGCCGTCGCTCCCAGTGTCGCCAGGTACGGCCCGATGCTGCTACGCGCGCCTTCGTAGGTGAAGTCGGCGAAGAAGCTCAGCACGCCCATCAGCAGTATGAAGCGCAGGGCGGCGCGCTGCGCTCCGCCGGACGGTCGTGCGACCGTACCGGCTCCGCCCTCAGGCCGGTTCGCCGAAGACCTGCGCATACAGGTCGGTGCCGAAGGCGGTGGCCAGCGGCTCGCCCTCGACGATGCGGAAGGTCCGCCCGCCGTCGTCCCGGCGTTCGGCGCGCAGGAACAGGCTGCCTTCGGGCGGCTCGCGGTAGAGGCTTTCGGCGAAGTCGTGGAGGTGGGTGACGAAGAAGGTCTTCACCCCGGCCTCGGCCAGGGCGCGCACGACCTGGCGGGCGATTTCCGAGCCCTCGCGCTCGTTGGTGGCGGCGAAGGATTCGTTGCACAGCAGGATGGAGCGCGGGCTCAGGTGGTCGACGATTTCGCTCATGCGCGCCAGTTCCTCGTCCAGCTTGCCGCGCCTCATGCTGGCGTCTTCCTCGCGCTTGTAGTGGGTGTACAGGCCGTCGCAGAGGTTGGCGCGCAGGCGCCGGGCCGGGACGAACAGGCCGCACTGCAGCATCAGCTGGGCCAGGCCGATGCTGCGCAGGAAGGTGGACTTGCCGCCCTGGTTGGCGCCGGTGATGACGAACAGCCGGCGGCCGTCGCCGGCCAGGTCGTTGCCCACCACCTGGCGCCGCATGTTCAGCGCCAGGCAGATGTCGTAGAGGCCTTCGAAGGCCTGCTGGCACTGCCCGGCGGGGCCGACCTCGGGGAAGCCGATTGCGCAGCGCAGCTCGCTCAGGCGCTCGCGCAGGTTCAGGCAGCCGATGTAGAACGCCAGCTCCGTGCGCAGCATCTCGAAGAAGCTGGTGATGTGCTCGGCGGCCTGGGCGAGGGCGTTGGCGACCTCGTTGGCGCCCCTGTCCTGCAGCTCCGCCAGCGCCGTGGCGCCGGTTTCGTCGCGCTCGGCGATCTCGTAGACATAGCTCTCCGGTTTCTTCTGCACCAGGCGCTGCAGCCAGTTGCCCCGGGGCTTGGGGTAGCGCCGCAGGCAGTAGTCCAGGCCGCGGTTCAGCGGGCCCAGGCGGGCGCTGACGAGGAAGCCCTTGCGCAGCTTGAGCTGCTCGAAATGCGCATTGAGTTCGGCGAAATACTGGTCGCTGATTTCCTCGCGGATCAGCCCGAACAGCTTGCCGAAGCCGTCCGAGGCGAAGCGCCCGGCCTGCTCGTCGGCCATCCGCCGCAGGCGCCGGAGCAGGTCGATCTGCAGGTGCAGCAGCTTCAGCGAGCGGTGCATGATGCTGCTGGGGTACTTGGTCATGAAGCTCAGGTAGACGTTTTTCTCCAGCCCCAGCACATCCAGCGCGAGCTGGTACAGGTCGCGCACCAGCGCCTGGTTGGCCAGGCAGTCGCGCAGCACCGCCTGGCGATGGCCGACCACTTCCGGGGTGCTGTCGAAGGCGGTCAGCAGGGCGCAGCGGGCGACCTGGCGGAGGAACTTGTCGTCGCCGGCCATGGCGTCGAACAGGCTGTCCAGGGCCAGGTCCTGGACCAGGTCGTCGGCGTGCAGCGGCGGCTGCCTGTCCAGGTCGAAGTCGGCCTGCGGGTACATGAGGTGGGCTTTCATGGCCGGATGCGCTCCTTCACGCTGGCGTAGGTGAGGCGGTGCTTGCGGGCGATGGAGAGGGCGTAGGACAGCCGGTCCGGCGGCTTGCGCAGGACCTTGAAGGTGCGCCGGGACGGGTCGTCCGGGTCGACGCAGCTCATCATGCTGACGATGGTCTCGCCCATCTGCGTCAGCTCGTAGATGAAGGTGACGCACACGCAGAGGGCGTCCAGTTCGATGATCCGCCCGAGGATCTTCTGGCCGAGGAAGGCGGCGTCGGCGGCGGTGGTCGAGGAGAAGATTTCGTTGATCAGCACCAGGCTGCGCTCGCTGGCGCCTTCGAGTATGCCGCGGGCGCGGAGCAGGTCGTCCTGCAGCTTGCCGCGCAGGTCGCCGGGGCGCTCCTGTTTCTCGAACAGGGTGAACAGGCGGTCGAAGAGGAACAGCTCGGCGGACCCGGCCGGCACCCGGCAGCCGATGCAGGCCAGGTAGTGCAGTTGGCCGAACAGGCGGGCGAAGGTGGTCTTGCCGCCCTGGTTGGGGCCGGAGACCACCAGGATGCGCTCGCGCCCGGCAAGCTCGAAGTCGTTGCACACCACCTCCAGCTTGTTGCTGTTGCGCACCAGGCGGCTGGCCAGGGCGAGGTCGAAGGCGTTGCGGGCGAACACGGCCTTGCTGTCGGTGCGCACGCCGGGGAAGCAGAAGCTCATGCCGGCGTCCACCAGCGGCTGGATGTAGGCCAGGTACGCCAGGTAGAACTGCACCTCGCGGTCGAAGGCCTGCACGGTGTCGTCGAGGAAGCCGGCATGCTTGTCGCAGAATTCCGCCTGCTCGGCGAAGACCTCCGGGTAGAGCTGCGCCACCATGTCCAGCACCGCCGCCTCGACGTGGTTCATGCCCGGCCATTCGTTGAACTTAGCGTGGTAGTCGCGCACGTCGCCCTGGCGGAACTTGGCGAAGGTCCTGCCGATGGCCGTGCTGATGTCCTCGGTCGGCTCGTAGCGCTGGACGCGGACCTGGTTGCCGCTGATCAGCATCGAGTAGGTGACGGCGCCGAGCCCGTCGAGCAGGTGCCGGGTGTTGCCGGCCAGGCCGACGAAGCGTTCCGAGGCCAGGTAGCGCCCCAGGTACGCCAGCAAGCCGCGCAGGCCGCGCGACTCGAAGGGGCGAGCGGCCAGGGCCTGGGCCAGTTGGTTGAGCGTGGCGCAATAGACGCGCACCGCCTCGACGAAGCTGCGCTGTTGCTGGCGCGGGTAGTAGAGCTTCTCTTCCGGCACCAGGTGCCGGCGCACGGCGCGCATGCCGGCGGCGAAGGCCTGGAGGTCGGCGAGCAGGCCGGGGTCGAGCAGCTCGTGCATCACCTCCTGGCGGTAGACGATGGCGTCGAGGTCGTCCAGGTGGGTGTAGAAGAACGGCTCCAGGTCGTACTCGTGGCGGTCGGCGGTGATGGCGTCGACCACCTGGTCGAGGTTCAGGTCCTTGAAGCAGGGCGGCGGCGCGCTGGCCAGGGGAGGGCGCCGGGCGCCGGGGAAGAGGATGCTGTGGAAGTCGCCGGCTTGTGTGTCCGCGACGTGCGGATCGAGCGCGGCGGTGCCGGAAAGCGGCTGCATGGCTGATGACATGATCCATTCCTCCGGGGGCGGATGTCGTCCGGGGTCATGCAGGCATCATCAG
The DNA here is from genome assembly GCF_030268185.1 of Pseudomonas sp. NBRC 100443. Classification (NCBI taxonomy): domain Bacteria; kingdom Pseudomonadati; phylum Pseudomonadota; class Gammaproteobacteria; order Pseudomonadales; family Pseudomonadaceae; genus Pseudomonas; species Pseudomonas sp. NBRC 100443. The sequence goes on along the minus strand of NZ_BSQE01000046.1, from coordinate 7,278 downwards.
CACGGGGCGGTTGAAGGAGGAATGCCATCTCCTGGGTTTCAACCCTAGCAGAATCCCGTTGCGTCCGCCGGTGCTTGACGACAGACTTCATCCCTGATTTATTGAAACCGGTTTCATAGCCCTTCCCGCAGAAGCGCATACAAAAGGATCGAAAGGGTGAACGACATGCTGCCGCCTGCCCGCGGGCGGGTTACCATCAGCGAGGTGGCCCGTGCTGCCGGCGTTTCCAAGGCCACGGTCTCGCGCTACATCGGCGGCGACCGGCAACTGCTCGCCGACGCCACCGCCCAGCGCATCGAGGCGGTGATCGAGCAGCTCGGCTACCGCCCCAACCGCATGGCCAGCGGCCTCAAGCGCGGCCGCACGCGGCTGGTCGGTATGCTCCTGGCAGACATCCGCAACCCTTACTCCATCGCCGTGATGCACGGCGTGGAGACCGCCTGCCGCCAGCACGGCTACAGCCTGGTGGTGTGCAACACCGACCGCGACGACGAGCAGGAGCGCCTGCACCTGGAAGCGCTGCAGTCGTACAACGTCGAAGGCCTGATCGTGAACACCCTCGGCCACCATGCCGGCGAGCTGGCCAGCCTGGCCCGCGAGCTGCCCATGGTGCTGGTGGACCGCCAGTTGGAAGAGCTGCGCTCCGACCTGGTGGGGCTGGACAACGCCGATGCCGTGGAGCAGGCCCTGGACCACCTGCAGGCCCGCGGCTACCGCGACATCCTGGCGGTCAGCGAGCCGCTGGACGGCACCAGCTCGCGGCAGGAGCGGGTGGCCGCTTTCCAGGCCTCCATCGCCCGCCGGCCCGGCCTGCGCGGCCAGGTGCTGGAAACCGGCGGCGACCTGCGCGGGCAGCTGGCCGCCTTCCTCGCCGGCGCCGGGCACGGCCCGCAGGCGCTGTTCACCTGCAATGGCGTGGCCACCCTGTGCGCCACCCGCACCCTGCACGAGATGGGCGTGCGCCTGTTCGACGAGGTCGGCCTGCTGGCCCTCGACGAACTGGACTGGTACCCCCTGGTCGGCGGCGGCATCACCGCCCTGGCCCAACCCACCGAACGCATCGGCCAGGCGGCCTTCCAGTGCCTGCTGGAACGCCTGCAGGGCGCCACGCTGCCGGCGCGGCGCCTGGACCTGCGCGCCGAACTCATCGTCAGAGGCTCCACCCCAGCACGCGGCTGAAACCGGGGCGGCCCGGCGCCGCTCTAGTTTTCAGCTAGAAATGAAACCGGTTTCATCCGGCTGAACGAGAAGGACAAGAACAATGCACGCGAACCCCGTATCCATCAGCCTGTCCAGTTTCGGCGCCGATGCCGTGCGCCAGCGGGGCCAGGCCGCCTACCTGGCGCTGCTGGCCGAGGCCGGCGCGAGCCGCGTCGAATGGCGCGAAGAGCTCTTCGACGCGCTGCCCGACGCCGCCACCCTGGCCGCGGCCAGCGCCGCCCAGGGGCTGGAAAGCCTGTACTCGGCGCCGCTGGAGCTGTGGCGCGCCGACGCCAGCCTGGAGCCGGCGGTGGCCGAACGCCTGCGCCTGGCAGGGGAGGCCGGCGCCGTGGCGCTGAAGGTTTCCCTCGGCCACTACCGCGACGAGTGCGACCTGGAGGCCCTGCGCCCCTTGCTGGCGCAGGGGCCGGCGCTGCTGGTGGAGAACGACCAGACCGCCCAGGGTGGCCGCGTCGAGCCGCTGCTGCGCTGCTTTCGCCGCGCCGCCGAGCTGGGCCTGCCGCTGGCCATGACCTTCGACATCGGCAACTGGCACTGGCAGGGCGAGTCGCCGCAGCAGGCCGCGCGCCTGCTCGGGCCCTGGGTGCGCTACGTGCATTGCAAGGCGGTGCGCCGCCGCGAGGACGGGCGCCTGGTGGCCATACCACCGCAGCCCGCCGACCTCGACGAGTGGGAGGCGCTGCTGGCTCGCTTCGCCCCCGGCGTGCCGCGCGCCATCGAATACCCGCTGGCCGGCGACGACCTGGCCAGCCTGATCCGCGAGCAGGTCGCGCAACTGGCGCAGTTGGGCCGCGCCGCGGAGGTGCGCCATGGCTGAACACGACGTGCTCTGCTTCGGCGAGACCATGGCCATGTTCGTCGCCGAGCAGTGCGGCGACCTGGCCGAGGTGGATGGCTTCGGCAAGCGCATCGCCGGCGCCGACAGCAACGTGGCCATCGGCCTTGCGCGCCTGGGCCTGCGGGTGAACTGGCTGAGCCGGGTGGGCGACGACAGCCTGGGCCGCTTCGTGCTGGCCAGCCTGCGCCGCGAGGGCCTGGACTGCGACGGCGTGGAGGTGGACGCGCAGCACCCCACCGGCTTCCAGCTCAAGGCCCGCTGCGACGACGGCAGCGACCCGCGGGTGGAATACTTCCGCCGCAATTCGGCGGCCAGCCGCATGTCGCCGGCGCTGCTGCGTCCGGGTCTGCTGCGCGCCCGCCACCTGCACGCCACGGGCATAGTGCCGGCGCTTTCGGCGAGCTGCCGCGAGCTGTCCCATCAACTGCTGGACGCCATGCGCGCCGCCGGCCGCAGCGTGTCCTTCGACCCCAACCTGCGCCCCTCGCTGTGGCCGGACCGCGCCACCATGGTGCGCGAGATCAACGCCCTGGCGTCCAAGGCCCACTGGGTGCTGCCGGGGCTGGAGGAGGGCCGCCTGCTGACCGGCCGCCAGTCGCCCGAAGCCATCGCCGGCTTCTACCTTGAACGGGGCGTGGAATGCGTGGCCATCAAGCTCGGTGCCGAGGGCGCCTACTTCCGCGATGCCGACGGCCGCGAAGGCGTGGTGCCGGCGCAGCCGGTGGCGCGGGTGGTGGACACCGTGGGCGCCGGCGACGCCTTCGCCGTGGGCGTGATCAGCGCCCTGCTGGAAGGCTGCGACCTGCGCCATGCGGTGGCCCGCGGCAACTGGTGCGGCAGCCGCGCGGTGCAGTCGCGCGGCGACATGGAAGGCCTGCCCCTGCGCCACGAACTCGAAGCCCACGACGCCCGCCTGCGCGCCTGAACCCCGAAACCGCCGGCCCGGCCGGCACCTGTTGCGACAAGAACAACAAGCTCAGGAGAAATGCCATGCAGATCGACCGACTCGCCCCACGCCGCTGGTGGCACATCATGCCCATCGTCTTCGTCACCTACAGCCTGGCCTACCTGGACCGCGCCAACTACGGCTTCGCCGCCGCCTCCGGCATGGCCGGGGACCTGAACATCACCCCGGCGATGTCGTCGCTGCTGGGCGCGCTGTTCTTCCTGGGCTACTTCTTCTTCCAGGTGCCCGGCGCCATCTACGCCGAGAAGCGCAGCGTGAAGAAGCTGATCTTCGCCAGCCTGATCCTCTGGGGCGGCCTGGCCACGCTCACCGGCATGGTCCGCGACGTCTACCTGCTGGTGGGCATCCGCTTCCTGCTGGGCGTGGTGGAGGCGGCGGTGATGCCGGCCATGCTGATCTACCTCTGCCACTGGTTCACCCGCGCCGAGCGCTCGCGGGCCAACACCTTCCTGATCCTCGGCAACCCGGTGACCATCCTCTGGATGTCGGTGCTCTCCGGCTACCTGGTGAGCCAGTTCGACTGGCGCTGGATGTTCATCATCGAGGGCCTGCCGGCGGTGCTCTGGGCCTTCATCTGGTGGCGCCTGGTGGATGACCGCCCGGCCCAGGCCAAGTGGCTGGACGAGGCCGAGAAGGCCGCGCTGCAGCGCGCCCTGGCCGCCGAGCAGCAGGGCATCAAGCCGGTGAAGAACTACCGCGAGGCGTTCCGCTCGCCGAAGGTGATCATCCTCTGCCTGCAGTACTTCTGCTGGAGCATCGGCGTGTACGGCTTCGTGCTCTGGCTGCCGTCGATCCTCAAGCAGGCCTCGGGCCTGGACATCGTCAGCGCCGGCTGGCTGTCGGCGCTGCCGTACCTGGTGGCGGTGCTGGCGATGCTCGGGGTGTCCTGGGCTTCGGACCGCCTGCAGAAGCGCAAGCGCTTCGTCTGGCCGCCGCTGCTGGTCGCGGCCCTGGCCTTCTACGGCTCCTACGCCCTGGGCAGCCAGCACTTCTGGGCTTCCTACGCGCTGCTGGTGATCGCCGGCGCCTGCATGTACGCGCCCTACGGGCCGTTCTTCGCCATCGTCCCGGAAGTGCTGCCGAGCAACGTCGCCGGCGGCGCCATGGCGCTGATCAACAGCATGGGCGCGCTGGGCTCGTTCTCCGGCTCCTGGCTGGTGGGCTACCTCAACGGCGCCACCGGCGGGCCCGGCGCCTCCTACCTGTTCATGTGCGGCGCGCTGCTGGCGGCCGTCGCCCTGACCGCCATCCTCAACCCCTCGCAGAAAGCCGAGCGCCTTCGTCCGGCGCTGGGCCACTAGGAAGATTCGACCATGAAGAAACGCATCGTCCTCTACAAGCGCCTGTCCGACGCGCTGATGCAGCGCCTGCAGGCCCACGCCGAGGTGACCCTGATCGAGGACCCGGCCGCCGACGGCCTGGCCCGTCTGCGCGCGGCGCTGCCCGGCGCCCAGGGCCTGCTGGGCGCCAGCCTGCGCCTGGACACCGCGCTGCTGGACCTGGCGCCGCAGTTGGAGGTGGTCTCCAGCGTCTCGGTGGGCGTGGACAACTACGACATCGCCGAGCTGGAGCGCCGCGGCGTGCTGCTCACCAACACCCCCGACGTGCTCACCGAGACCACCGCCGACACCGGCTTCGCTCTGCTGCTGGCCAGCGCCCGGCGGGTGGCCGAGCTGGACCGCTGGATCCGCGCCGGGCACTGGCAGGCCGGCATCGGCCCGGCGCAGTTCGGCTGCGACGTGCACGGCAAGAGCCTCGGCATCGTCGGCATGGGCCGCATCGGCGAGGCCCTGGCGCGCCGCGCCCAGGCCGGATTCGGCATGCGGGTGCTGTACAGCGCGCGGCGGCCGCGGCCGGAGGTGGAGGCCCGCTACGGCGCGCGCCACCTGTCGCTGGATGCGCTGCTGGGCGAGGCCGACTTCGTCTGCCTGTGCGTGCCGCTGAGTGCCGAGACGCAAGGGCTGATCGGCGAACGCGAACTGGCGCTGATGAAACCCTCTGCCATCCTGGTGAACATCTCCCGCGGCCGCGTAGTGGACGAAGAGGCACTGCTGCGGGCCTTGCGCGAGCGGCGCATCCGCGGCGCCGGCCTGGACGTGTTCGTGCGCGAGCCGCTGCCGGCGGATTCGCCGCTGCTGCAGCTGGACAACCTGGTGGCGACGCCGCACATCGGCTCGGCCACCGAGGAAACCCGCGAGGCCATGGCCCGCTGCGCGGTGGACAACCTGCTGGCGGCACTGGCCGGCGAGCGCCCGACGAACCTGGTCAACCCCGGCGCCTGGGCGCGTCGATCCGGTTGAACCGCCGCCTTTTCACCCGGTCCGACCCGTGACCGACCCTCTGCCTGCAAGGACACGCCCATCATGATCAAACCCGCCGCCCTGACCCTGCTGCTGTGCGCCGGCACCGGCCTGTTCGCCGGGCCGGCCAGCGCCGCCCAGCAATACGACCTGCTGGTCGGCACCTACACCGGCGCCGGCAGCCAGGGCATCTATCGTTACCGTTTCGACAGCGCCAGCGGCCACATCCAGGCCAAGGCGCTGCAGGTGGTGCCCAGCGAAAACCCCTCCTGGCTGACGCTCAATGCCGACCAGACGCGCCTCTACGCCGTCAACGAGAACGGCCCCGGCGCGAGCGACCCGCTCGGCAAGGTCAGCGCCTTCGCCATCGACCCGGCCAGCCACCAGCTGAGCCTGCTGAACCAGGTGCAAAGCCGTGGTGACGAGCCCACCTACTCCAGCCTGGCGGCCGGGGGAGGGCACCTGTTCGTGGCCAACTACGCGGTGCACCCGGACCCCGGCGGCAACCTGGCAGTGCTCGGCATCGACGAGCAGGGCCAACTGACCGGCGTGGTGCAGCAGGAGCGCCACGGCGCCTCCCGCGTCAACCCCGAACGACAGGCCAGCAGCCACGTGCACTCGGTGGTCTCCGGGGTGGACGGGCGCTACGTCTACGTGCAGGACCTGGGCGCGGACAAGGTCTTCGTCTACCGCTACGAGGCGGCCAACCGCGAGCACCCGCTGAGCCCGGCGCAACCGGCAGCGGTGGACCTGCCGCCGGGCAGCGGCCCGCGCCACCTGCTGTTCAGCCGCGACGGCCGCTACGCCTACCTGACCCTGGAGATGGCCGGGCAGATTGCCGTGTTCGAGGTGCACGACGGCCAGCTGAAGCGCACGCAATTGGTGGACATGGCTGCTGGCCAGGACGCTGCGCACAAGGCTGCCGCTGCCGTGCACCTGTCGCCGGACGGGCGCTTCCTCTACGCCAGCAACCGCGGCAAGGCCAGCGAGTTGCTGGTGTATGCGGTGGATCCGGCCAGTGGCCAGTTGAAGGAATTGCAGCGGCGCTCGGTGGAGGGCATCGAGCCGCGCGAGTTCAGCCTCGATCCCAGTGGGCGCTTCCTGCTGGTGGCGAATCAGAAGAGCAACCAGGTCGTGGTCATGCGCCGCGATCCGGACAGCGGCAAGTTGGGGGAGACGGTGCAGAGGTTCGCCATCGACTCGCCTTCCGATTTGAAATTCCTGCGGTGAGGTTGGCGTGATGAAGAGCACCCTCTCCCCAGCCCTCTCCCGCAAGCGGGAGAGGGGGCTGTCCTGAGCCGCTAGGGAGTTCTGAGTCATCCTGATACTCCTCAGTCGGAAATCACCGAGGCTGCCGGCTAACGCCATGACATCAAGCCCTGCCCAACGGTCCCCTCTCCCTTCAGGGAGAGGGTTAGGGAGAGGGGGCGGAGTTGAACCAGTGCGCAGATGTCACCGGGCGGTTCGCGAGCAAGCTCGCTCCTACGAAGAGCAAAAGCGCGTTTGCTCTTGGACTTCCAGAGAAACACCCGAGCGCACCGAAACGCCCCTTCAGAAGGCCGAACGAAACCCGCGCTCAGGAGGTCATGCGACATGGATGTCGCGAGAGCCCCGTGGGCTACAGGGACGTACCCTCGGGGCGGGCCTCCGTGGCGGGGGAATTCGTGAGGGTAGCCCGGCTCCATCGGGCCCGTATGTCGGGGCAAGCCTTTTTGGTTCCTTTTGTGGCGTTTGACAAAAGGGACTCGCCCGAGGGGGCGAAACAAGAAACATCCGAGCACTCGGAGCGGCGCGCTACACCGAGCCCAACGCAAAAGTCTCTGGGTTCCCGCGTTCGCGCACTACTGTCCGGAATATTTTCAAGGGGGCGTCTGGAGGGCTTGCGGGGGCTGAAGGCACGGGTTAAACCGTTGAGCGCCAACTCAACCTCACAGCCCCCGCAAGATGTTCAG
>NZ_BSQE01000045.1:0-17406 GCF_030268185.1 Pseudomonas sp. NBRC 100443 | reverse complement strand
CATTCTACGCCAACCTCTTATTTCGTCAAGCGTTATTTTCAGAATTTTTCGTTCCTACTCAACCGCTTGCGCTGTCGATCGGCCGGAGCTTCTCGTCAGCGGGAGGCGCATTCTACAGCGATCAGAACCACTGTCAAGCACCTCGGCGATCTTCCTTTTGGCTCGCTGCCGGAGCAGCTGTCGAACCCAAAGGCGGCGAGTGAACCGCCCACCTGATCACCACTCTCAACTTCAAACCTGCTTAAGTGCTTGATTTTCAAGCTCTTTCAGCGCTTCGTCGCTGGGAGTGGTGCGCATTATAGGGACTTCAGAATGCCCGTCAACACTTTTCTGAAAGTTTTCACTCGGCCAGCAAAGTGACCTTCGCGAACGCCTTCTTGCCGGCCTGCACTACATGAGTAGCACCGACCTTGAAGACGAAGCTGCGATCCACGGCATGACCGTCGACGCGCACGCCACCAGCGCCCAGCAGGTCGCGAGCCACGGCGGAGTTCTTCACCAGGCCGGCGCGGTTCAGCACGGCGCCGATGGGCAGGTCCTCGGTGGCGGCCACTTCCACTTCCGGGATGTCTTCCGGCAGTTCGCCTTCCTTCAGGCGATTGCCTGCGGACTTGTGGGCATTGGCAGCGACTTCTTCGCCATGGAAGCGGGCGACGATCTCTTCCGCCAGCTTGATCTTGACGTCGCGCGGGTTGGCACCGGCCTCGACATCCTTGCGCAGGGCATCGATCTCGTCCATCGAGCGGAAGCTGAGCAACTCGAAGTAACGCCACATCAAAGTGTCCGGAATGGAAACGAGCTTGCTGTACATGACACCCGGCGCTTCCTGGATACCGATGTAGTTGCCCAGGGACTTGGACATCTTCTTCACGCCGTCCAGACCTTCCAGCAGCGGCATGGTCAGGATGCACTGCGGCTCCTGGTCGTAGGCGCGCTGCAGCTCGCGCCCCATGAGCAGGTTGAACTTCTGGTCGGTGCCGCCCAGCTCCACGTCGGCGCGCAGCGCCACCGAGTCGTAGCCCTGCACCAGCGGATAGAGGAACTCGTGGATGGCGATGGACTGGTTGCTGGCATAGCGTTTGCTGAAGTCATCGCGCTCGAGCATGCGAGCGACGGTGTACTGGGAGGCGAGACGAATGAAATCGGCCGGAGTCAGCTTGTCCATCCAGGTGGAGTTGAATGCCACCTCGGTCTTGGCCGGGTCGAGGATCTTGAAGACCTGGGACTTGTACGTCTCGGCGTTCTCCAGCACCTGCTCGCGGGTCAGCGGCGGACGGGTGGCGCTCTTGCCGCTGGGGTCGCCGATCATCCCGGTGAAGTCTCCGATGAGGAAGATCACCCGATGGCCGAGGTCCTGGAACTGGCGCAGCTTATTAATGAGGACGGTATGCCCGAGGTGCAGGTCCGGCGCGGTCGGGTCGAAGCCCGCCTTGATCCGCAGTGGCTGGCCACGCTTGAGCTTTTCGACCAGCTCGGCTTCCACCAGGAGTTCATCCGCACCACGCTTGATCAGCGCCAGCTGCTCTTCGACCGACTTCATCACAGTTCCTGTTCCGTTTTTCCGGCAATCAAAAGGGAACCAACCATACAAGATCGGACACTAAAAACAAGTTTTGCCCGGCGTACGGGGAAATGGCGTCAAACCCTGGGCGATAGACTTGCTTCGAGGGGAATTTGGTTATATTTTAGGCAGTTATTTCACATTCCAAAAACACCACTCATGCCATGACGCAATCGAATCAGAAAGCGCCCTACTATCCGAAGAGCCATCTGCTGGCCGCAAGCGGTGTAGCAGCGCTCCTCAGCCTGGCTCTGCTGGTGTTCCCCTCGAGTGAAGTCGAGGCGAAGAAGACCACGCTCAATCTGGAGCTGGACGGCGGTTCCGACCGCATCATTCAGGAAAAGGACGACCTGCGAAGCCCGCAGGTCACCGAGAACAGCGATTCTCCCTTCGCACGGATCGAAGGGCAGAACGACGACAACCGCGCCGGAAAAGACGCGGAAGAAGAAAAGAAAGCACTCAAGGCCTCCAACGATACCCAGCCCGCCACTCCCGCCGAACCGGCCTGGAAGCGCGTGACCGTGGGCAAGGGCGACACCCTTTCCACCGTCTTCGCCAAGGCTGGCCTGCCGGCCGGCCTGGTGCACGACGTGCTGGCCAGCGGCAAGGACGCCAAGCAGTTCACCCGCCTGGACGTCGGCCACGAAGTCGAGTTCCTGATCAGCCCGCAAGGCGAGCTGCAGAGCCTGCGCATCAAGCAGAGCGACCTGGAGACCATCAGCCTGAACAAGTCCGCCAAGGGCTATGCGTTCAAGCGCGACCTGGTCAAGCCGGACGTGCACACCGCCTACGCCCACGGCCGCATCGACAGCTCGCTGTTCACCGCGGGCAAGGAAGCCGGCCTGTCCCACGACCTGATCATGGCCCTGGCGAACATCTTCGGCTACGACATCGACTTCGCCCTCGACCTGCGCGAAGGCGACCAGTTCGACGTGATCTACGAGAAGAAGGTGGTCAACGGCCGCCAGGTGGACACCGGCAACATCCTCGCCGCGCGCTTCATCAACCGCGGCAAGGAATACACCGCGGTGCGCTTCACCAACAAGGCCGGCAACACCAGCTACTACCGCGCCGACGGCACCAGCATGCGCAAGGCGTTCATCCGCACCCCGGTGGACTTCGCCCGCATCAGCTCGCGCTTCTCCATGGGCCGCCTGCACCCGATCCTGAACAAGATCCGCGCGCACAAGGGCGTCGACTACGCCGCGCCCATCGGCACGCCGATCAAGGCCACCGGCGACGGCAAGGTGATCGAGGCCGGGCGCAAGGGCGGCTACGGCAACGCGGTGGTCATCCAGCACGGCTCGACCTACCAGACCGTCTACGGCCACATGAGCCGCTTCGCCAAGGGCATCCGCAGCGGCGTCGCGGTCAAGCAGGGGCAGATCATCGGCTACGTCGGCATGACCGGCCTGGCCACCGGCCCGCACCTGCACTACGAGTTCCATATCAACGGCAAGTACGTCGACCCGCTGAGCGCCAAGCTGCCGATGGCCGACCCGCTGGCCGGCCCGGACCGCAAGCGCTTCCTGGCCCAGACCCAGCCGCTGATGGCGCGCATGGACCAGGAGAAGCCCACCTCCCTGGCCATGAACAAGCAGCAAGAGCAGCAGCGCTGAACCATGGCGCTCTACCTGGGGGTGATGTCCGGCACCAGCCTCGATGGCCTGGACATCGCCCTGGTCGAGCAGGGTGAAGACTCCACCACCCTACTCGCCTCCCACTACCTGCCCATGCCCGCGGACCTGCGCGCCGAACTCCTGGCCCTGTGCGCCAGCGGCCCCGACGAGATCGCCCGCGGCGCCTGCGCCGAGAATGCCTGGGTGCGGCTCGCCGCCCAGGGCATCCTGGAACTGCTGCAGCGCCAGCAACTGCCGCCGCAAGCCATACGTGCCATCGGCAGCCACGGCCAGACCGTGCGCCACGAGCCGCAGCGCGGCTTCACCGTGCAGATCGACAATCCCGCCCTGCTCGCCGAGCTGACCGGCATCGACGTGGTGGCCGACTTCCGCCGCCGCGACCTGGCTGCCGGCGGCCAGGGCGCGCCGCTGGTCCCGGCCTTCCACCAGGCGCTGTTCGGCAACGAAAAGCTGCGGGCCGTCCTCAACGTCGGCGGCTTCAGCAACGTCTCGCTGCTCGCCCCGGGCGAGCCGGTACGCGGCTTCGACTGCGGCCCGGGCAACGTGCTGCTGGACAGCTGGATCCACGACCAGCGCGGCGAATCCTATGACCGCGACGGCGCCTGGGCGACCAGCGGCCAGGTGAACGACGCACTGCTGCAGCGCTTCCTCGCCGATGACTTCTTCGCCACCCGCGGGCCGAAGAGCACCGGGCGCGAGCGTTTCAACCTGCCCTGGCTGAAGGCGCAGTTGGCCGAAGGCCCCGCCCTGCCCGCCGAGGACGTGCAGGCCACCCTGCTGGAGCTCAGCGCCCGCAGCATCGCCGACTCCCTGCTGCATGCGCAGCCGGGTTGCGAAGAGGTGCTGGTATGTGGCGGCGGCGCCTTCAATGGCGCATTCATGGCGCGCCTGGCGGCGCACCTGCCCAGGGCAAAAGTGGCCAGTACCGCGGAATACGGCGTGGCGCCGGAATGGATGGAGGCCATGGCCTTCGCCTGGCTGGCGCACCGTTTCCTCCAGCGCCTGCCCGGCAACCGCCCGGAAGTCACAGGCGCGGCCGGGCCACGGATACTCGGCGCCCTCTACCCCGCCTGATACAAACGAAAACGCCGCGCAGATGCGCGGCGTTTCGTCATTGCGGCCGACTCAGATCGAGAACGACTGTCCGCACCCGCAGGTGGTGGCGGCGTTCGGGTTCTTGATCACGAAGCGCGAACCTTCCAGGCCTTCCTGGTAGTCCACCTCGGCGCCGGCGAGGTACTGGAAGCTCATCGGGTCGACCACCAGGCTGACGCCATCGCGTTCCACCACGGTGTCGTCGTCCGCGGTGTCCTCGTCGAAGGTGAAGCCGTACTGGAAGCCCGAGCAGCCGCCGCCGGTGACGAAGACGCGCAGTTTCAGACGCGGATTGCCTTCTTCGTCGATCAGCGTCTTCACCTTGTGCGCGGCCCCGTTGGAGAAGATCAGCGGGGTGGGGGTGAAGGTCTCGATGGTCATGTCAGATGTCTCCCGGCCGAAGCCGTACGTTACAACATTGCGGGCTATTATCCGCTTACCCGAGAAAAATGGTCAACTAAGCCAGGTCAATCCTTCGTCGAACATCCTTCGGGACGGGCTCCCGCAGCGGGAGCCCGGGGCCAGCCTCAGGGCAGCAGGGCCACGTTGGACAGGCCGAGGCGCTCGTCCAGGCCGAAGAGGATGTTCATGTTCTGGATCGCCTGGCCGGAAGCGCCCTTGACCAGGTTGTCGATCACCGACAGCACCACCACCAGGTCGCCGCCCTGCGGACGGTGCACAGCGATGCGGCAGACGTTGGCGCCGCGCACGCTACGTGTCTCCGGGTGGCTGCCGGCCGGCATCACGTCGACGAAGGGTTCGTTGGCGTAACGCTCCTCGAACAGCTTCTGCAGGTCCACGCCGCGATCGGCCACCTGGGCGTAGAGGGTGGCGTGGATGCCGCGGATCATCGGCGTCAGGTGCGGGACGAAGGTCAGGCCGACATCGCCCTTGGCGGCGCGGCGCAGGCCCTGGCTGATTTCCGGCAGGTGGCGGTGGCCCTTGACCGAGTAGGCCATCATGCTCTCGCCGGCCTCGCAGAACAGCGAACCGACCTTGGCGCCGCGGCCGGCACCGCTGACGCCGGATTTGCAGTCGGCGATCAGCCGCGAGGTATCGGCCAGACCGGCTTCCAGCAGCGGGATGAAGCCCAGCTGGGCGGCGGTCGGGTAGCAGCCGGGCACGGCGATCAGGCGCGCCGACTTGATCGCCTCGCGGTTCACTTCAGGCAGGCCGTAGACGGCCTCAGGCAGCAGTTGCGGCGCGCCATGGGGCTGGCCGTACCACTTGGCCCATTCCTCGGCATCCTGCAGACGGAAGTCGGCGGACAGGTCGATGACGCGGGTGCCGGTGGCCAGCAGCTCGCCGGCCAGGGCATGGGCCACGCCGTGCGGGGTGGCGAAGAACACCACGTCGCAGGCGCCCAGGCGCTGCACGTCCGGCACGCTGAAGGACAGGTAGTCGTAGTGGCCTCGCAGGTTCGGGTACATGTCGGCGACCTTCACACCCTCCTCGGAGCGCGAGGTGATCACCTCGACGCGCGCCTCCGGATGCTGGGCCAGCAGGCGCAGCAGCTCCACACCCGTGTAACCCGTACCACCTACGATACCGACCTTGATCATCTGTCCGTCACTCCGCCAATAAGGGGCTCACTCAGAACCGCCAATGATAAGAGCGCGGGCCCCGCATGAACAGGCCGAAGCGCCGCGGGCGACGAGTCGCCGGCAGGGGCGTGCGACTTCGCGGGGATGACGCTGGCACGGGGCTGCCACTACTATCAGCGCAACCGTGACCCGAGGAGCTATCGATGCTGTATCTGTGGATAAAGGCCCTGCACATAGTCGCAGTGGTCTGCTGGTTCGCCGGCCTGTTTTACCTGCCGCGCCTGTTCGTCTACCACGCCATGAGCGAGGACGCCGCCAGCCGCGAGCGCTTCCAGGTGATGGAGCGCAAGCTCTACCGCGGCATCATGGGCCCGTCGATGATCCTCACCATCCTGCTCGGCGCCTGGATGCTCTACCTGACCCCGGGCTGGCTGAGCCAGGGCTGGCTGCACGCCAAGCTGACCCTGGTGGTCCTGCTGATCGGCTACCACCACGCCTGCGGCGCCATGCTCAAGCGCTTCGCCCGTGGCGAGAACCGCCGCAGCCACGTGTTCTTCCGCTGGTTCAACGAAGTCCCTGTGCTTTTCCTGCTGGCCATCGTCATTCTGGTCGTGGTCAAACCTTTCTGAATCCTGCCCGGAGCCTCCCATGTCCCTGCCCGCCCTGCTCGACCGCCGTCTGCGCCTGCCCCTGGTGGCGGCGCCCATGTTCCTGGTGTCCAACCCGCAACTGGTGCTGGCCTGCTGCCACAGCGGCATCGTCGGCAGCTTCCCGGCGCTGAACCAGCGCGAGAGCAGCGGCTTCAAGGCCTGGCTGGAAGAGATCGAGGCCGGCCTGGCCAACGCCCCGCAAGCGGCGCCCTATGCGGTGAACCTCATCGTCCACCACAGCAACCCACGCCTGCAGGCGGACCTTGCGCTGTGCGTGGAGCACCGCGTGCCCATCGTCATCACCAGCCTGGGGGCGGTACGCGAAGTGGTCGATGCGGTGCACAGCTATGGCGGCCTGGTGTTCCACGACGTGACCACCCGCCGCCATGCGGAGAAGGCCGCCGAAGCCGGGGTCGACGGGCTCATCGCGGTGGCCGCAGGCGCCGGCGGCCATGCCGGCACCTGGAGCCCCTTCGCGCTGGTCGCGGAGATCCGCCAGTTCTTCGACAAGACGCTGCTGCTGGCGGGCTGCCTCAACCGCGGGCACGAGATCCTGGCGGCGCAGATCCTCGGCGCCGACCTCGCCTACCTCGGCACGCGCTTCATCGCCACCCGCGAGAGCAACGCCTCCACCGCCTACAAGAAGATGCTGCTGGAAGCCCGCGCCGCCGACATCATCCACACCCCCGCGGTCTCCGGCGTGCCGGCCAGCTTCATGCGCCAGAGCCTGGAGGCCGCCGGCTTCGACATGGCGCGCCTGAACGAGAAGGGCGAGCTGAACTACGGCGAGAAACTCAAGCCGGTGAATGACGAGGCCAAGGCCTGGAAGACCGTCTGGTCCGCAGGCCAGGGCGTGGGCAACATCAGTGACCTGCCGTCGGTGGACGAGCTGGTGGCGCGCCTGGACCAGGAGTACCGCGACGCCCTCCAGCGCGGCGGCGCCCTGCCCGGCCTGCTGCGTCCCTGAACCGGGCTCGCAAATCCGCGCATGCTGGCTTGTTGCCCTCTGGGCCTGCGATTAGGCTGTAGCCAGAAGCTACAGCCCAATCAACCGACAAGGATGCCCCTCGATGGATGAACCACGCTACAAGATCGTGTTCGACGGCACGCTGATGCCGCAGACGCCGCTGGAAACCGCCAAGGAGAACCTCGCCCGCCTGTTCAAGAGCGACCTGGCGCGCATCGAGGCACTGTTCAGCGGGCAACTGGTCGTGCTCAAGCGCGACCTTTCCGAGAGCGAGGCCGACAAGTACCTGCAGGCCCTGCACAACGCCGGCGCCCAGGCGCGCAAGGAGTCCGACCTGGTTTCCAGCCTGTCGCTGGTGGAGACCGAGGATCACCCCGGCGCCGAGACCCAAGCCGCGGAACAGGCAGCCAGCGCCGAGCGGATGACCTGCCCGAAGTGCGGGCACGAGCAGGCCAAGGCCAGCGAGTGCAGCGCCTGCGGCATCATCATCGACAAGTACCTGGCGCGCCAGGCCGAGCTGTCCGCGAGCCAGCCCATCGCCGCGGCGCTGGCCGCCACTGTCGGCTCCAGTTCCGGCAACGCTGCCCAATCGCCCTACGCCACCCCGCAGGCACCGGTCGGCGAGGCGCTGCCGGAATACGGCGAGCT
This sequence comes from Pseudomonas sp. NBRC 100443, assembly GCF_030268185.1. Classification (NCBI taxonomy): domain Bacteria; kingdom Pseudomonadati; phylum Pseudomonadota; class Gammaproteobacteria; order Pseudomonadales; family Pseudomonadaceae; genus Pseudomonas; species Pseudomonas sp. NBRC 100443. The sequence continues at coordinate 9,301 of NZ_BSQE01000045.1, read as the reverse complement.
GCAGTACTTCACCGTCCAGGGCCGTATCGGCCGCGTCCGCTACCTGGGCTGGAGCATGGGCATGATCCTCGCCATGATCCCGCTGTTCATCCTCTTCGCCGCCCTCACTGCGGCCTCCCAGACGCTGGGCGCCCTGGTGCTGATCGCCGCCTGCGTCGGCATGGCCGTGGTCAGCATCTTCTTCGGCGTCCAGCGCCTGCACGACATCGGCTGGTCCGGCTGGCTGTGGCTGCTCAACTTCGTGCCCGTGGTGGGCAGCGTCATGGCCCTGCTGATGCTGCTGGTGCCGGGCAGCGTCGGCGCCAACCGCTACGGCCCGCCGCCGCCGCCGAACAGCCGCGGCGTGACAGGCCTGGCCTGGGCGTCGATCCTGGTGCCCGTCGTCGGCATCCTCGCCGCCATCGCCATCCCGGCCTACCAGGGATACCTCACCCGCGCCCAGGAGGCGGCCTACAGCCAGGACCAGAGCTACGACCCGGCCGCGACCGCCGAGCCCCAGGCCTACGACGACGAGGACGCGGCCGCCGTCGAAACCGACGAGCCCTCGGAGCAATAGCCCACGGCAATGGGGCGCGCTAGAATCCGCGCCCCATTCCGGAGACCCATCGATGCCTCGCTATGCCCTGATCACCGGCGCCTCCAGCGGTATCGGCCTCGCCCTGGCCGAGGCCCTGGCGCGCCGCGGCCAGGCCCTGATCCTGGTGGCGCGCCAGCGCGATGCCCTGGAAAGCATCGCCTATGAGCTGGCCCAGCGTTTCGGCGTGGATGTGCTGTTCCGTATCTGCGACCTGTCCGAGCCGCTGCAGCTGTCCGGACTACTGCATGAGCTGGAGCAGTCCGGCCGGCAGATCGAGCTGCTGGTGAACAACGCCGGTTTCGGCAGCGGCGGCGCCTTCGTCGAGCAGGACTGGTCCCGCGAGCAGGAGATGATCGAACTCAACGTCCTCGCCCTGGCCCGCCTGTGCCACGCCATCGGCGGGCAGATGGCGCGCAGCGGCGGCGGGCAGATCCTCAACGTGGCATCGGTGGTCGGCTTCATGCCCGGCCCCTGGATGAGCAACTACTACGCCAGCAAGGCCTACGTCCTGCACCTGTCCGAGGCGCTGCGCAGCGAGCTCAAGCGCCACGGCGTGAAGGTCTCGGTGCTGTGCCCGGGGCCGACGCGCACGGCCTTCTTCCGCAATGCCAGCGTGGAGGCCGCCCGCCTGGACGGCAGCAAGCTGATGATGAGCCCCGAGGAAGTGGCGCTGATCACGATGAAGGCTCTGCGGCGCAACAAGGCCATCATCATCCCCGGCTGGCGCAACCGCCTGATGGCCTGGAGCCCGCGCCTGGCGCCGCGCTGGCTGGTGCGCTGGATCGCCGGGCGGGCCAACCGCTCGGTGCTGCCCAACCCGTAGCTCCAGCGCGCCAGGCTGTGTTCCCCGGCCGCGGCCGGCTAAACTGCGGACCATCGCCCCCTACCGGAGGACATCCCATGGACTGCCTGTTCTGCAAGATCGCCGCGGGGGAAATCCCGGCGCGCAAGCTCTACGAAGACGACCAGGTCATCGCCTTCCACGATATCGGCCCGCAGGCGCCGGTGCATTTCCTGGTGGTGCCGAAGCGCCACATCGCCACCCTTAACGACCTGGAGGAGGCCGACAAGCCGCTGGCCGGGCACATCCTCCTCACCGCCCAGCGCCTGGCCGCCGAGCAGGGCTGCGCGGAAGGCTTCCGCGTGGTGATGAACTGCAACGACCTGGGCGGCCAGACCGTGCACCACATCCACATGCACGTCCTCGGCCAGCGCCAGATGCACTGGCCGCCGGGCTGAGCCGCCAAGCGCAGGGCGGCCACGCAGCCGCCCCGCCGCAAGACCTGTCATCGGCAATCCGTTAAACTGGCCGCTGTTTTCCCTTTCGGAGGTGCGCCATGTCCGCCGACCGTCACTATTCCCCCGCCGACCGTTTCCTGCTGCAGGCCGATGCCGCGCTGCGCACCCTGCTGCCCTTCAGCGGTCACCCGGCACGCCCGTCGCCGGCCATCGTGCAGCCCGACGCCGAGCTCGACGAGGCCGACAGCCGCCACATCGCCGGGCTGATGCGCATCAACCACACCGGCGAGGTCTGCGCCCAGGCGCTGTACCAGGGCCAGGCGCTGACGGCCAAGCTGCCGCAGGTGCGCAAGGCCATGGAAGAAGCCGCCGACGAGGAGGTCGACCACCTGGCCTGGTGCGAACAGCGCATCCGTGAACTGGGCAGCCGCCCGAGCCTGCTCAACCCGCTGTTCTATGGCCTGTCCTTCGGCGTCGGCGCGGCGGCGGGGCTGATCAGCGACCGCATGAGCCTGGGCTTCGTCGCCGCCACCGAGGACCAGGTGTGCAAGCACCTCGACGAACACCTGGAACAACTGCCGGCCGAAGACCAGAAGAGCCGCGCCATCCTCGAACAGATGCGCATCGACGAGGAACAACACGCCAGCAACGCCATCGAGGCTGGCGGCCTGCGCTTCCCGGCGCCGGTCAAGTTCGGCATGACGCTGCTGTCCAGGGTGATGACCAAGACCACCTACCGCATCTAGGCTTCAGGCTTCAGGCTTCAGGCTTCAGGCTTCAGGCTTCAGGCTTCAGGCTTCAGGCTTCAGGCTTCAGGCTTCAGGCTTCAGGCTTCAGGCTTCAGGCTTCAGGCTTCAGGCGAACAGCATGACGCGCTCTTCGCTCTTGCCTACAGCCTACCGCCTAAAACCTGCAGCCATCTCAGTGCGGCATGTTGCGACCGTAGAAGATCTCCAGCATCTCGTGGCGGACGCGTTCTTCCACCTGCTTGCGCTGCTCCGGCGAGAGGTTGCTCGTGGCATCGCCGAACAGGTAGTTGTCCAGGTCGAACTGCTTGAGCAGCATCTTGGTGTGGAACAGGTTCTCCTGGTACACGTTCACGTCGGTCATCTGGTAGGCCTCGTACGTGTCGTCGGAGAGGTAGTTCTGGATCGAGTTGATCTCGTGGTCGATGAAGTGCTTCTTGCCCTCCACGTCGCGGGTGAAGCCGCGCACGCGGTAGTCCACGGTGACGATGTCCGAGTCGAACTGGTGGATCAGGTAGTTGAGCGCCTTCAGCGGCGAGATCACCCCGCAGGTGGAAACGTCGATGTCCACCCGGAAGGTCGCGATGCCTTCCACCGGATGGATCTCCGGGTAGGTGTGCACGGTGATATGGCTCTTGTCCAGGTGCGCCAGGATGGTTTCCGGTAGCGGCCCGGGGGATTCCTCGATCTGGCTGTCGGTCGGGGTGACCGGCTGCTCGGAGATCAGGATGGTAACGCTGGCGCCTTGGGGGTCGTAGTCCTGACGGGCGATGTTCAGGATATTGGCGCCGATGATGTCGACAACATCGGTGAGGATCTGCGTCAGGCGCTCGGCATCATACTCTTCGTCGATGTACTGCACGTACGCCTGCTGGTCTTCCGGCGTCTCGGCGTAGCAGATGTCATAGATGTTGAAGCTCAAGGTCTTCGTCAGGTTGTTGAACCCGTGGAGCTTGAGTTTGCTTTTCACCGTGGGGGAACTCTCTTCAATGCGGCTCTGCCGCGTGGTTGAGCATGCCCGTCAGATGCTTACGGCGCACCTGCGTAGGACGGTTTACACCTCTTCGCGTTGGCGATTGTGGTTGCTTGGTTTGGGGCCAGGCCCCGAAAAAAGGTGGCGCATTATGCAGAGGTCGGGCGACCTCTGCCAGCCTTTACGCCACCGCCATGACGATCCCGTGACGAGAGGATGTCAACCGAGCTCGACGATCTCGTAGTCGTGGGTGATCTCCACGCCCGCGCGGCCGAGCATGATCGAGGCCGAGCAGTACTTCTCCGCCGACAGCTCGACGGCGCGCTTGACCTGGGCTTCCTTCAGGCCGCGGCCCTTGACCACGAAGTGCACGTGGATCCTGGTGAACACCTTCGGGTCCTCGCCGGCGCGATCGGCCTCGAGGAAGGCCTCGCAGCTCTCCACCGGCTGGCGGCCCTTCTTGAGGATGCTGACCACGTCGAAGTTGGTGCAGCCGCCCAGGCCGAGCAGCAGCATCTCCATCGGGCGCACGCCCAGGTTGCGGCCACCGGCATCGGGCGGACCGTCCATCACCACCACATGACCGCTGCCGGATTCACCGAGGAACATGGCCTCGCCGGCCCACTGGATTCTCGCTTTCATGCAAAGGCTTCCGCCGGAAAAAAGGGGGCGACAGCTTATCACAAGGCCTGGCATGCCCGGCGATGTTGACCAGGTCTCAATTCGAGCCCTGACACCTTAACGTTCTATTATGCTGGCGTCATTTTACTGGCACACTCACGAGGTTAAATTGACAGCCCGACCAGCTTTTGATTGTCGGCGCCAGAACGTCTGTTTAAGCTCTTGCCATCAAAAAAGACCGTCAGCCATCGAGCTGCGGCACCGATGCTCGGGGGAGAGCGTCGTAACGTCACGGTAAGCCAGCCAGGGACGACACATAACAACTCGACAAAAGCGCCTGTCGTGCACAGGGCCATTCTTATAATTTCGGGACTCGGGCATGGTAGCTATTACCCTTACACCCAAACACAAAAACCTCGACAAGTTGCTCGCACACTGTCACCGCCGCCGCTACACCCCAAAGAGCACCATCATCTACGCCGGGGATCGTTGCGAAAGCCTGTTCTTCATCATCAAGGGCTCGGTCACCGTCCTGATCGAGGACGACGATGGCCGGGAAATGATCATCGGCTACCTCAACAGCGGTGATTTCTTCGGCGAGATGGGGCTGTTCGAGAAGGACGGCAGCGCCGCCCAGGAACGCAGCGCCTGGGTTCGCGCCAAGGGTGAATGCGAGGTCGCCGAGATCAGCTACACCAAGTTCCGCGAACTCTGCCTGCAGGATCCGGAGATCCTCATCACCCTCGGCAGCCAGATGGCCGAGCGCCTGCGCAAGACCACGCGCAAGGTCGGCGACCTGGCCTTCCTCGACGTCACCGGACGCGTCGCCCGCACCCTGCTGGACCTGTGCCAGCAGCCGGACGCCATGACCCACCCCGACGGCATGCAGATCAAGATCACCCGCCAGGAGATCGGCCGTATCGTCGGCTGCTCCCGGGAGATGGTCGGCCGCGTGCTGAAGAGCCTGGAGGAGCAGGGTCTGGTGCATGTGAAGGGCAAGACCATGGTGGTGTTCGGCACCCGCTGAACTTCGGCAGCAAGAGCGCCGCTTGCCTCCATGGGGGGAACGGCGTTCTTCCAGCTGTTCCCGTGGTGCGGCTTCGCCTGCGGAGTGGGGCGCAGAACGTAGGGAGGCTCGGGCGTAGGAGCAACTGTCTGCGCCGAGGCGTTTTTCGTAGGATGGGTTGAGCTTGCGAAACCCATGCGGTTGCGCTGATGGGTATCGCTTCGCTCAACGCCATCCTACGAAAAGCCATGCTCGCTCATGCGGTAGGAGCGGACTTTGTCCGCGATTGGATTCCTCGGCCACGCCGGACGGAACGCCGCCTCTCCCGTCAGGACGGGGCGCACATGGAGAGGGATCGGAGGCAAAGGCCGAACACCTTTGCTGACCCCTCTACAACAATGCCAGCCTTCCTGATTGCGCCTCCCTACAAACTCAATCCGGATCGGCACCCAGCACAGCACTACGGCGCTCGGGGAAGAACAGCCGCTTGAGCTCGACACCCGGATCATCGGCACGCATGAACGCCTCGCCGACCAGGAACGCATACACCTCGTTGACCTCCATCAGCTCGATGTCGGCACGGTTGAGGATGCCGCTCTCGGTCACCACCAGGCGATCGCGCGGAATCTCCGGCAGCAGGTCGAGGGTGGTGTCCAGGCTCACCTCGAAGGTGTGCAGGTTGCGGTTGTTGATGCCGATCAGCGGGGTGTCCAGGGTCTTCAGCGCACGCTCCAGCTCATCGCCGTCGTGCACCTCGACCAGTACGTCGAGTTGCTGTTCCTTGGCCACCGCAGCCAGTTCGGCCATGCGCGCGTCGTCCAGCGCGGAGACGATCAGCAGGATGCAGTCGGCGCCGATGGCGCGGGCCTCGACCACCTGGTAGGGGTCGATCATGAAATCCTTGCGGATCACCGGCAGCGCGCAGGCGGCGCGGGCTTCCTGCAGGTAGGCGTCGCTGCCCATGAAGTAGTCGATGTCGGTCAGCACCGAGAGGCAGGTAGCCCCGCCTTCCTGGTAGCTGCGGGCGATGTCCGCGGGCGAGAAGTTCTCGCGCAGGATGCCCTTGCTCGGCGAGGCCTTCTTCACCTCGGCGATCACCGCCGGCTGCTTGCGCTGGGCCTGCGCCAGCAGCGCCGCGGCGAAGCCGCGCGGGGCGTCGGCGGCGCGGGCGCGCTGCTCCAGCTCGGCGAAGGAGACGTGCGCGCGGCGCTCGGCGACTTCCTCGGCCTTGCGGGCCAGAATCTTCTGCAGAACCGTGGGCACAGTCACTGTGCATTCTCCTCTCGGTAAACGGCGGTAAAGGCGGCCAATTCGTCCATTTTTTCCCGGGCCAGGCCGGTGTGCAGGGCATCGTGGGCCAGGTGCATGCCCTCGTGCAGCGTGCTGGCGAGGTCGGCGGCGTAGAGCGCGGCGCCGGCGTTGAGCACGATCAGCTCGGCGGCCTTCTGCCCGGCCTCGGTCCTGCGCCGGCCGAGGGCGTCGCGGATCAGCTCCAGGGACTGCTGCGGGCTGTCCACGGTGAGGCCGATCAGCGTCTGGCTGCGGATGCCGAAGTCTTCCGGCTTCACCTCGTACTCGCGCACCTCGCCGTCCTTGAGTTCGGCGACGTGGGTGGCGGCGGCCAGGCTGAACTCGTCCAGGCCATCGCGCGAATGCACCACCAGCACGTGCTCGCTGCCCAGGCGCTTGAGCACCTCGGCCAGCGGCCGGCACAGGGCCTGGTTGAACACGCCGACCACCTGGTGGCGCACGCCCGCCGGGTTGGTCAGCGGGCCGAGCATGTTGAACAGGGTGCGCAGGCCCAGCTCACGCCGCGGGCCCGCGGCGTAGCGCATGGCCTTGTGGTGGACCTGGGCGAACATGAAACCCACGCCGACGCTCTCGATGCAGCGGGCCACCTGCTCGGACTTCAGGTCCAGGTAGATGCCGGCGGCTTCCAGCAGGTCGGCGCTGCCGCTCTTGCCGGACACGGCGCGGTTGCCGTGCTTGGCCACCTTGCCCCCGGCGGCGGCGACCACGAAGGCCGAGGCCGAGGACACGTTGAAGATGTTGGCGCCGTCGCCGCCGGTGCCGACCACGTCGACCACGCGGTCCAGGCTCTGCAGCTTCACGCCGTCGGCCAGCTCGCGCATGACCGAGACCGCGCCGACGATCTCGTCGATGGTCTCGCTCTTCATGCGCATGCCCATGAGGAAGGCGCCGATCTGCGCGTCGGTACACTGGCCGGTCATGATCTCGCGCATGACCGCCTGCATTTCCTCGGTGGAAAGGTCGAGCTGGTTGACCACGCGGTCGAGGGCTTCCCTGATGTTCATGCGCGCACTCCGCCCTGCTGCTTGAGGAAGTTGGCCAGCATTTCGTGGCCCTGCTCGGAAAGTATGGACTCGGGGTGGAACTGCACGCCCTCGACGTTCAGCGTCTTGTGGCGCAGGCCCATGATCTCGTCCACGGAGCCGTCGTCATGGGCTGTCCAGGCGGTGATCTCCAGGCACTCGGGCAGGGTTTCGCGCTTGACCACCAGGGAGTGGTAGCGCGTCTGCGTCAGCGGGTTGTTCAGGCCGGCGAACACGCCCTGGTCGATGTGGAACACCGGGCTGGTCTTGCCGTGCATGACCTGGCGCGCGCGCACTACGTCGCCGCCGAAGGCCTGGCCGATGGACTGGTGCCCCAGGCAAACGCCCAGCAGCGGCAGCTTGCCGGAGAAACGCCGGATCACCTCCAGGGACACACCCGCCTCATTGGGGGTGCAGGGCCCGGGGGAGAGCACGATGCGCTCGGGGTTCAGCGCGGCGATCTCGTCGACGCTCAGCTCGTCGTTGCGAATGACGTGGATGTCGGCCTTCAACTCGGCGAAGTACTGCACCAGGTTGTAGGTGAAGGAGTCGTAGTTATCGATCATCAGCAGCATTTTTGCTGTAACCTCTTGATTCTTAAAGCTTTCGCTGCAATCCGACTTGCTTTATACCCGCTTTTGTACCCGCTATTTTGGAGACTGGGGTTGACGGGGCAGGACGGCGAGGAGGGCCCGGCGGAAGCCGGGAGAAGAAATGTCAGGCGCGCCAGCGCCAACGGGCGAAAGCCTTGATCAGGGAGGTGATGATGCTGCGGAGGTGGATCACTGTAGCCGTCTCTGTTGCTCTTGGCGGAACAGTAGCCCACCAAGCGCACTAGGCGCAATATCGCTCCTATCGAAGCACCAGGCGCAAGGATGGAAGGGAGACAAACTATGTCCTCGGCTAAGAGCAAAAAGCCCTATAGATTTGGGAGGGAAACCAGATCCAGGGGATAGAACAATGGAAGCTCCCACCGTCGACACGTTCGTTAATCTCGCCGTCGGCCTAGTAGGTGCCGTCATCGGCGGGTGCTTCACGCTTCACGGAACGAAGATTGCTCACAAACTTGCGATGGAGAAGGAAACAAACGCAGAACGCGAAAGAATGGTCTCGACACTCATGCTGCTGCGCACTGAAATCAATGCCGCTTGGAGAATTTTCAAGAAGGAGATCGGCGACGAGTTGCTTGCGCAGAACGACGAAACACCTTATCTGACGTTATTCCCTATCGGTGAGTCTCCTTTCCCTCTTTTCAACTCTGCTCCTCATGCCCTCAATTTGCTGCCGCATGATCTGGCGCAAGACATTGTCCACTTCTACATGCGGGCAAAAGGGCTAATCGCAATGATCGAGATGAACAATCGCGACTATGAACAGGCCTTGCAGTACGCCCGATCGCAATTGGCGTCCTACCTAGATCAAGCCAGGCAGAAAAATCTCGAGATGCCCGAGGATATGCAGCAGCGGATCTTCAAGGGAGGTGTCGACTTCATGGCGGCCCTTCTTGGCATGGGTAGCACTGCAGATGGAATGCGAGGTCTGAGCCGCGAACTGGATCCGGTAGTTGGCCGCATAACAGCTGCTGTCGACGACCTACTGGTGCCTATCTAATAAAGCCGGGCCTGCTACTGGCAGGCCTGTACTGCGGCACGCAACTGCGCCTCGTAGCCCAGGCGCTGCTGCCGCTCTGCCAGCAGCGCCCGGACCTTGGTCTGCAGGCTGTCCCCCTTCTGCAGGCTCGCCGTGGCCCAGGTCGGCTCCTGTACCGTCGACGCCCGGCACGGGACCGCCACCGGCACCTCTACG
>NZ_BSQE01000044.1:0-18804 GCF_030268185.1 Pseudomonas sp. NBRC 100443 | reverse complement strand
CTGCCGCTCTGCCAGCAGCGCCCGGACCTTGGTCTGCAGGCTGTCCCCCTTCTGCAGGCTCGCCGTGGCCCAGGTCGGCTCCTGTACCGTCGACGCCCGGCACGGGACCGCCACCGGCACCTCTACGCGCACCGTGCGCGGCTCGGCTTCCTGCCGACCGGCGCATCCCGCCAGCGCGAACACCATCCCCAGCACCTGCACCACCTGCACTTTTCGGCTGCACCTGCCGAAAATCGCTGCACCTGCGGTTTCTCGCCACTCCTGCAGCTTCATAGGCCCAGCTCCTTGTCGATGACCGCCTCTGTCGCTGTGCACTGATCACCCTCGGTGCGTTCCCGCTGCAGGCGCTGCGCCGCGGCGAAGTGCTGGCCGGCCTGCTGCTGGGCATCGGCCACGGCCTGGGCCGCCTTCGCCTGCCGCTGCTCGGCCTGATCAGCCAGGCCGGCGATGGCCGCGTTCTGCTGGCCCACCAGGGACTCCAGGTTGTCTCGCGCTGACTTGCACATGACCAGCAGGCCGGCAGTTGCATCGAGCTGGGGACGGTAGTGCCCGGCGGCCAGCCGCACACCCAGGCCGGCGCCGGCGGCGACCAGCAGCAGAGCGGCCAGCATCAGGGCCAGGGGCTTCGTCAGCAGGCCGCTCATGCTGCAGCACCTGCTGCGCGCAGGTAGTTTGCCGGCCACTCTGCCGGGCGCGGCTTCCCGGGGCGCCACACGCGGGCGTAGAGCGCCCAGCCCCCGGCGGTATCGCTGAGCGCCGGCAGCGGCTGCGGATCGGTCCAGAGCAGCAGGCGCGCCATGGCGGCCGCCAGCACGTCGTCGCGCTCGATCGCCTCCCATACCGCCTGCTCGGTCGGCTCGACGCCACGCTGGGCGCAAATGCCCGCAGCGAGCTTCGCCGAGGCCCGATGCGTGAGCACGCCGTGCACACCGCCGCCGCGCTCCATCTGCCAGAAGCCGCGCGCGGGCCCGTTGCCGAGCTGGCGGCGATACTCGAAGTGCGATTCCTGCAGGCCGATTGCCAGCAGCATGGCCAGGGCCTGGGGGCTGGACATTTTCGCGGGCAGCAGGGCCAGCGCCGGCTCGATGATCGAGCGGCGCACCTTGATCAGTTCCATGAAGTTCTCCAGAAATGAAAAAGCCCGCCAGGTGGCGGGCTTGAGTTGATGGCCTGGCCGGCGGGCTCAGACCTCGAAGTCGTACTGCGGCAGGTCCGGGGCCGGGCCGGTGACCTGGCCGTCGACCAGGAAGGCGTTCTGGCCGGCAGCCACCGAGGTGCCGCGGGCGAGCACCCGGGTGCCGGTGCGCAGTTCCACCACGCTCGTGCCGGCCGCGGCGTCGACGCTGATCACCTCACCCACGGTCCTGTACCCGCCCGGCAGCAGACCAATGAAGCGTTTCCAGAGGTTCACCGTGGCCATCAGCTGCCGCTCCCGTAGTGCCGCTCGATCCGCAGCGTCTGCCAGACGCGCGAGGCGCCCACGCCGTCGGCGGTGATGTCGACGCCCAGGCAGAGCCCGCGCCAGGTAACGTCCGGGTCGCGGAACTCCACGATCATGCCCGGCTGCACCAGCCCCGGGGTGTTGTCGCCGTCCGCGAACAGCGGGATGCGTCGCGTCTCGATGGCCTGGCTGCCGCCCTTCGACAGTTCGCAGATGCCGCGGGCACGCGCCACGTCGGTGCCGGTCATCCAGTCCTCCATGACGTCCGCCGCCGGCTCATCTCCGGCCGTGCCGGCGCGCCGCACCTGCACGCTCACGCCGTAGTTGGTACCGCTGACGTAGACGAAATTCCACTCCGGCTGCGGCGACCACTCGCTGCCCCACTCGGCGACGATCTCCGCCGGCACGATGCAGTCAGGAATCGCGCTGCCCCAGTACCAGGTCGCCTCGCGGTAGCGCGGCAGGATTGTGAAGGCGTCACCGGCCAGCGCCGGGCGCACGATGCCGCCGGCAACCTCGGCCAGGCGGTGGATCACCTCCATCGGCGCCATCTCGGTGTAGCTGAACGCGCCGGCCGGCAGCGTCCAGTCCGGCGGCCCCATCGACACCGTGTCCCAGGTCGCCGCGAAGCCGGTGAACTCCAGCTGGTCGTCGACGATGTTGCGGGCGTTGAGCGCTGCGGTGTTCATGCCGCTGCGCTTCGGCGCGTAGGGCGCGGCGAGAAGCTGGGTGCGGCTGCTGCCGCTGATCGTGTAGCGCTCGCTCGGGTGCTTGCCGGTGCCGCTGTAGCGCTCGACCAGGAAGTGCCAGGTCCAGCCGTTGACCACCAGCTCGACCGTCTTCGGCCCGTCGGCATCCTGCAGCACCAGGTTGAGCGAGGTCCGGCCGAACAGGTCGGCGCTGAACGTCCAGGCGAACGAGTCGATGTCCAGGCCGATGCGGATGTTGGTGGCGTCCAACGGCGTGCCGCTGGCCAGCTCCACCAGGGTGACCGTGTTGGCGATCATGTAGGTCTCCAGGATGGTCGGTTCCTCGGGCGGGTCGATGACGACCACGGGGCCGGGGTAGTCCGGGTATACGATGCCCGTCGGGCGCGGATCGGTCGGCGTGCCCCAGCCCCAGGGCATGGTCCGCATCTGGTCGATGATGCGGGCCGGGGTGAAGCGCACCACTGCGCCGCTGTCCACCGGCTGGATGGCATGCGGCTGCGGCGTGTAGCGGAAGTCGAAGAACACCGAGGCCGTAGTGCTGGGGATGTAGCGCTGCCCAGAGAACGAGAAGTCCACTACCCCGGCCCGCGGGATGTAGAGGCTGGCGGCGCGCTCGGCCGCGGCGTCGAAGCGCGGGCCGAACTCATCGCAGCGGAACCAGGCCTGGCCGGTCGTCGTGTCCTTGCGCGCCGGCTTGGGGTTGTAGAGCAGGCGCAGGCGGGTGTCCTGCGGCTTGACCGAGTGGTCCCAGCCCAGGCGCCGCGCCAGGTCCTTCTGCGCGACCGTGTCCCAGCGGCTGCCGGCATCGGCCTCCAGCGCCCCGCCCTGCCCCCAGCGCCCGCCGTGGCCCTGGTCGGCTTGCGCCACCGTGTCCCAACGGCCCGCCAGGTCGGCGTTCCGCGTCTCGCCTTCCCCCCAGGGCGCCGAGGTGGCCACCTCCCTGGCGGCGACCGTCCCCCACGCCGAACGGCGCGCAGGATCGAGCTGGCGGCGGGCCTTGCTCCAGCCCGCCACCGTGTCATGGGTCAGCATCAGGTCAACTCCACAGGAATAGGACCGCGCCCTTGCGGTGGGTAGTAGCGGTGCACTTCGGCGCGAGCGGTGCCTAGCGGCTGCGGCCCCTGCAGGCTGTCGTCCCACCAGTTCGGCTCGACGGCGGGCAGTTGGCCGGACTGGGTGATCCGGTAGGTCCAGCCCATAAACACCGTGGGGCGGATCAGTTCGTCCTCGGCAACGTCGAGTAGCGGCTGGAAGACAGTGCCCCAATCATCCATCGCCATGACGTAGACCTGTCCGGAACCGGCGACGCGCAGGTCCATATCCAGGTTTCCGTCGACCGTCGCGCCGTAGCCGGCCACCCGCCACTCGCCGCTGGGCACCCGCTCAAAGGCCACGATGTCCCGGTTCGCCGGAACGCCGTCCACCTTCAGAGTCGCGTCCAGCGTGGCCGGGCTACCTCCCCCGCCGCCGGAGCCGTCGTTGAGGTCGATGTTGAAAGTGACGTCCTCGCTAATCGTTGGCAGCCGCGCCGCAGCTCTCTTGGGAAGAGCGCTGTCGATTGCCGTCAGCAACCATTCGCCATCTATCGCCGCCGCGACGAACGACTGCGAAGCCGTTACACCATCATGCGCGATGAATACCGCCCCGACTGCAAGACTGGTCGGCCCCATCATCAGCACCATTTTCTCGTTCGAGGTCTGGGCGCCGTCCCGCGTCAGATTGATCGTCACCTGGCGCATGGCAACACCCAACGGACGGGAGATGGCCACCACCGGGAAAACTTGAATGGCCATGGCTACACCCAATCATCAGGGTCAAGGCTGATAAACAGGCCGTACTCAGCTGTCGTCGCAAACATCGGGTACCACTGCTTGCCGTTCGGCAAAGTGATCGGCTGGACACGTGCCTGCCATGTATTGCTGAGCCCGAAGAGCGCCAAGACCTCGGAAAGCATTGACGCGCACAGCGTCGGCTCACTTATCACCCCCCGCAGATGGCCAGCATGCGCGTAGTAGCTGGCGTTGTTATTGAGGTCGGGCCCCGCGCACTGAAGGCCTGCCCGGACAGGGAGCAATCGCGATGGGAGTAGCTTCCCCCTGGAGCGCTGCTGCTCACTGGCGTAGGTGACGTTGGCAGCGCCATAGCGGGCGGAATCCCCTTGGTCTACCAGGCCGGTAAAGGGGTTGCGCAATGCGGTGCCTGATACCCCCTTGGCAAACATCGGCTGCGCCTCACCATTCGCCCCTCCCAGCGAGACAAACTCTGCAGCACCGGCCAGGCCGAGCGCACTGATATAGCGGCCAAAATAGTGCGCAAATCCCGAGAATGAGTTCGTAATGTCGGCGGCAGTTACCCCGGCACCGCTGACGAAGATCACCGTCTTATCATCGGCCGCCACCACCCAGTGCGGGTTACTGCCAGATTCGATGCCGCTGTAGCTGTAAAACGTCTGCCGCTCACCAGACGACGAACCATCAAACCAAGACGCAGAGCGGCGATTGGCTCCTACAGCAAGCGCAGCGCTACCGTCGGTAATCGACTCCAACAAGTAGACCTGCACCACGTTAGAACCGGAAGACACGAAGTTGATGTAGCCGTCGCCGTTGCTCAGGCTGAACCCGTTCCCGTCCGCAGACTGATGTCCAACTGTCCACCCAGCCGCCGGCTTCGAGCCGTAGCCGTTGACCAGGCACGCCATATAAATCTGCTTGAGCCGATTCAGGAGGCTGCCGGTCAAGACCGGCGCCCCCGTATCGAGGCTCGTGTACACGCGAATAGCCATCAGTCAGCGTCTCCACGAATCTGCAAACGGAACTGGTCGTCATCGACCGTACCCTGGCCGCTCAGCACCGTCCGCGCGATCCATACCGGACCAAGGGCCGAGTCGGTGTTGAAGCGCACCGCGTTCGCCGCCGCCCAGCCACCGCCCCAGCCTTCCTTCCGGATAGTGAAATAGGGCGTGTTGGTCTGCGGATTGATCGGCGCACAGTCAGCCGCCGTGCTGCCGGTGGTGATCACACCCAGCTTTTCCTCGACGACCTGGAACTGGGTGGAACTGGTGAACACCAGCGCCCATTTCCCATCAATCGCCCCCATGTTGGTGATGATTGGCGGGTAGCTGAGCTGGTCGTAGTTGGCCGTGGTGGTCTCGCCGATAGGCGCGTCCGTCCAGTTCGGCGCCCCGGTGTTCCAGGCTTTTTGGGTGAACCAGTGGTGATAGCGCGCCTGCAGGTCGCCCCAGCTGAGCGCGCTGCTCACCGTCGCCTCGTTCGCCGGCATGTCCCAAGGCACCGGCGAGGCCAGGCCGAGCTCGCCGCTGATCTGCACCTCGGTGCACAACGTCATGTGCTCGACGCGGTCCTGAATCACCAATGGCAGCGTGAGCGGGTTGCCGGCCTCGTCCTGCAGCACCAGCGGGTTCGCCCAGGTCACCGTCCCCGCCGCGCGGTTCGCCGTGAAGCTGGCGGCGCGCAGGGCGGTGCCGTTGGCATCCACCACCTCGATCTCGGCCTGCTGCTGCCGCGACAGCGCCAGGGTGCCCCCGGCCACCGGCTCGGCGACCACGGTCTCCTTGACGTGGCGGATCACCAGCACGTCAGCCTCGCGGAACTGCGGCACCCGGCCATCCGCCGGCAGGCGCACCGGATCGAGGCCGATCAGGTTGGCGTCCAGCGGCAGGGTGGAATACACCACCGCGTTGTAGCGCAGCAGGATCGGGATCACCGGGATGTCGCTCGCCCCGGACGTGTCCGCCAGGTTCGAGGTGAACCGCAGCCGGACGATGCCGGTCGCGATATCCACCGTGCCCTTGATCACCGCACCATTCAGCACACCGTTGGCGTCGGCGGTAGCCGTCACCACCTGGGCGGTGTCGACGCGCACCGCGGTGACCTGCAGGCTCGCCGGCCGCAGCGGCGCCCCGGGCGTGCGGAACGTCATGGCGTTGACCGCGAACCCGGAGTTCGTGGTCAGGCACGCCAGCAGCGTGACGGCCGCCGCAGCGCCGGCCGGGTAGGTGCTGAGCGTGGCCGCGCGGCCCGCGTAGTCCACCGAACCCACCGCGGTACCGGCGTTCGTGGTGCTGCTGACGTTCTTGTACAGCACGCCGGAGCGGTCCACGTAGGTCTCACCTGCGTAGGTGAACACCAGCGAGCCCGGCAGGATTGTCTCGGCCACGCCCGGCAGCAGGTCAAGGGTGACCGGGACCACGGCCTGGGTGTCGGTCTGATCGCCGTAGCTCTGGCTGTTCGACTGCGCGCGGATGGTCAGCGTGCCGCCGAAGGCCTCCATCTCGCTGCGGTCGGTGCTGACAAGCTCGATGGTGTCCGGGTTGAAGCCGTTCTTTTGGGTCGCGTAGGTGAACTCCTTGTAGGTGTAGGTCCGCGCCACCTGCAGCGAGCAGGCGCCGGTCGAGTAGTTGATGCTCCCGGCCCGGCCGCCGCCCCAGCCGCCGGCGGTGTTGTCGCTGACGGCGTTGTTGACCAGCACCTCGGACTCGTACACCGGCAAGGTGTTGCCGCTCTCCAGCACGCCGTGGTCGATGGCCGGCACCGCCTGCCTCTGCTTCGTGATCCAACTGATCTGCACGCTGCCGGGCTTCAGCGGCGCGCCCGGGATGGTGAACGTCGCCATCCCGGTGCTGTCCGAGGTCACCGCCAGCGGGGTGTCTGTGAAAGCACCTTGCTGGTACGTGTGAGTGATCGCCGTCCCGGCATCCGGGGTGGCGGTCAGCTCCATGCTCACGGTGCCGGCGGCGTAGTTGATGACGCCGCTGCCGCCGGAGCCGGACAGCGTGCCGTTGCCGGCGTCGGTGATGGTCTTGGTCACCCCGCCGACCTTGAAGGTGGCGACGTAGGAGCCCGGCAGCAGCCCCTGGTGGGGCAGCGTCCTGTTCACCTTGGCCTTGGCCTGGATGCTCACGCCGGTGCGCTGGGTGAACGCGGCGCTGATCTGCCCCACGTATGCCCAGATCACCGAACTGCCGACATCCGGCAGGGCGTTCAGCGTCAGCGACACCGAACCGGTGTTGAACTGGATGGTCCCGGTGCCCTCCCCGGCCAGCTCGCCGTTGCCCTGGTCGCGCAAGGTCTGCCATTTGCCCAGGGCCATGTAGGAGATTTCGAGCGTGCCCGGCATGGGTGGCGCGTCGGACAGGCTCAGCGTGTACACGTAGCCACGGTTCGACAGGTCGACCGGGATCTCCCCGGTGACGGTCTCGCCGGTCGCTGCGGCGCCGGGCTGGTGGCTGGCGGTGGCCGCGCCGGTATAGCCGGCCCCGGTGCGCACCAGGTTGATTTCGCCGGTCTCGTAGTCGATGGTGCCGCTTGTAATCCAGTTGCTGCCCGACACGAAGCGGATGCCACCTTTGCTGTCGTCGGCGAAGGTGCCGCCGTTGACCACCAGGCTCAGCGTGCCCGGGGCGCAGCCGGTGCCGAGGAAGGTCCGCGACTGGCCGCCACTGACCAGCGCGAAGGTCAGGTTGACCGCGCGCGCCGGCCCGGTGGCCAGGACGATGCGCCGCTGGTAGCCGCCGAGTTGGTCGATCAGCGCGTTCTCGCGGGTGCTCGACGGCACCAGTTGGGCGTAGACGGATTTCACCCGCAGGCTCAGGGCGCCCTGGGCGATGCCCTGGGCCAGCGGGCTGATGCCGTAGTAGTGCGCGGCGTCGGCGACCTGGGTGGTCAGTATCTGGCTCTTGGTGCCGCTGGAGCCCGACGGCATCGCCGTGCCGGCCGGCGTCGGCTGGCCGCCGGGGAACGTGGTCAGCAGCGGCGAGCTGATCGACAGGTCGAGGCGGCGCCGGGTGAAGTTGACGAAGTTGCCGTTGCCATAGTCGTACGTGAAGCTCTCCAGCCGGGCGTCCACGCTGGTGATCCGCACGTACTGCGACAGGGCACCGTTCACCAACTGGTACACCTCGCCGATCTCCGGTAGGCGCTGTTCTTCCCGCTGGATGCAGGCGATGGCGCGCTGGCCCTGCAGCTGGTTGCCCAGCAGGTCGAAGGGCGCGATTACCGCCGGCACGACGTAGGACTCGATGGCGTTGCGGGCGTCGGCGCGCTCGTCGGTCTGGGTGCCGCCGAACAGCAGCACCGACACGCGCGGATCGGCCGGGGCCTGGGTGAGGATGGCGTGGGCGCCCAGGTAGCTGTCGCTGTTGGTCGACTGGACGCCCGCGAAGGCCTTGCGCAGGTTGATGCGGCCGATGGTGCGGTCCAGGCGCGAGATGTCCGGGAACAAGTTGTTCACTTCGGCATCCACCACGGCCTGCCCGGTGGCGCGGCCGCCGCCGTCCGACTCGTCGGTCAGGCGCTGGGACTTGAGCAGCTTGATGTCGCTTTTGCTGATGGCCATGTGTGCTCCAGCCAGAAATGAAAAACCCCGCCGGGGCGGGGTTGGTGGTCAGGGGGTTTCAGGGGGTGGCGGCGCCACCGTGATCAGGCGCAGGGTGATTTCGTAGTCCTCGGACGGCCCCGGGTTCACCGTCCGGTGTACCTGGGAAGCCTCGAGCGGCGCCTGGCCGTTGGCCCGGTTCCACGTCACCGAGAACTCACGGCCGTCCGGGAGGACCAGTTGCATGACCTTCAACCGCTGGTCGCGCAGGGCCTCCAGCTGCCGCACGACCGACAGCGGCGTCCAGGCGCCGCCGTTGGCCTGCAGGGTGATGGGCCGACCGTGCAGCTTGATGCCCTCCTGCACCAGGAGGGCGCCGGTGATGGAGCGCTCCTGCTCCTGCGCCACCGAGTCCCAGGTGAACTCATCGGTCCATTCGAGCTGGTCATCCAGTTCGATGCTGTCGAGCATCATCAGCTAGTCCTCAAGGCAGCCTTGCCGAGCAGGTCGAGCAGTTGGCTACCGTCATCGGTGACGCCGACGTCCACGCTCCGCCCCTGGACCTCGAGGCGAATGGTCTTCATCGGCTGGGAAGGTGCTGCAGCTGCAGGAGCCGCCGCGGCCGGCGCGGGAGCCTGTGCCTGCGCAGCGTTCTGAGCATCGACACGCGCCTGCTGCTCCGCCAGTTGGCGCTTGGCATCGGTCTCGGCCTGGATCTGCTGCAGCGTGGCCAGCGCCTCCATGATGTTCTGCACGGCGTTCAGGTTGCCGCTGGCCTGGGCTTCAGCCAGTTGCTGCTGCAGGTCCTGCCGACGGCTGTTGAACTTGCTGCGGTCCACCGCTTCTGTCTCGCCGCGCAGGCCCGCCAGCTCTTCCTTGAGGCCGGTCAGGGTGTCGCGGGTGCCGCTCTCCAACTGGTCCATCCGCTGCTTGGCCGAGTCGATAGCGCTTTCCAGCTGCCGCAGGTCCGAGTCGTTCAGCAGGTTCATGCTGTTGCGCGCGGCCTTGGCCTTGTCCACGAAGTCGCTGAGCGGGATCGTCTTCTTCTCGTAGCTATCCATCAGACTGAGAAGTTGCTGCTTCTGCTCGAGGAAGGACACGGCAACCCGCTTGCTCTCCTCCTGCATCGACAGCGCCCACCTGCCTAGGCCGGAGAGGCCCGGCATCGAGGCGGCGCCCTGCACCCTGTCCAACTCCGAGCGCATCTGCTGCAGCGCCTTGGTGGTCGACTCCAGCGAACTGGTATCGATCGAGATGTCGGTGGTGCTGATGCCGCGCAGCTGATCGAAGGCGGCAAGCGCTTCCTTGCCCAGTTCCGCCAGGGGCTGGCGGGCCTGGTTGATGACACCCTCGTAGAACCCGGCGAAGTCCGACATGTCGGCCGAGGTCTCGGCGATGTTGTCCTTGGTCGCCTGGACGCCCTTGCGCTCCTCCTCCATGCGCTCGCCGCTGATGCGCCGCAGTTCCTCGGTGGTGACGATGCCATCCTCCATGGCCTCGTTCATCATCTGCTGGGAGCGGGTCAGGCCCTTGGTGCTTTCGGCCTGGGTGTCCATCGTGGATGACAGCTGTCCGGTCGAAGCCTTCAGTTCCTGCTGCTTCGCCGACAGGTCCGCCATCGACTGGTTGTACTGGTCGGCGCCGATCTTCCCGTCGTTGTAGAGTTTGGTGATGGCGGTGCGGATGTTCTGGATGTCCGCCGCAGTCTTGGCGTTGGAGATCGCTGCCTGCACATCCTTCAGCGACTCCAGCCCTGTGCTGAGATCGGACACGCCGAGCGCTGCCCCGCCGGCAGACTTCTGCAACTCCTTCAGCCTGGAGTTGAGCACCCCAGCGCCGTTTGCGTACTCCTGCTGGCTGATCCGGCCTTCCTGGTAGGCCTTCAGCATCAGGTCCTGCAGCCTCTTCAGCTGAGCAGCCGTTGTCGCGGAACTGATGGAATCGAGCGCTTCCTGCAGACTGTTGATCGACTGCACCGACTGCGTGCTGGCGTCCTGCGCGTCGGTCTTCAGGTTCTCGAAGTGCTCGGTAATGACCTGGCTCTGCTCGCCGGCCGCGCTCGCCGTGTCCTTGGTGCTGGTGTCCCAGGCTGCTGCAATGTCCTTGGCATCTTGCTCGATCTGCGCTTTGAAGGTCGCACTCAGGCCGGTAAGTATGTTTTGCACGCCGGCCACCGAGGCACGGATTTTCTCGCCTCCCAGGGCATCAGGAATCTTCGCCGCGATCTTCTCAATACCGGAGACCATCAGGCCCATCGTGCTGGCCCAGGTAAGCCCCAGCGTACTCAGGCCCGAGGTGATGCCGTTGAACAACGTGCGGAAGGGAGCGATAAACAACTGCACCCGGGTGGCCATCTCGTCGATTTCCGACCGGAACCCACTGAGCCAGGTGGAGGTGTTGTCGACCAGCGCCTTGAAGTCCACCTCCCCGAGGCGCTTGATGAAGTCGCCAACCCACTCGGCGCCCTGCACGAAGGCGTCCGACAGGCCCTCGGCCAGTTTGTCCAGGCGCCCGTCAGCATCCATCTGCGCGATGGTGTCGGCCAGGGCCTGCAGCTTACCCTTGACGTAGTCCAGCGCCCCCGCGTTGGCGATGCGGTTGAGGAAGTTGGTGGCGGTGTCCTGCAGGTTGCTGATCAACCCGCTCAGGCGGCTCATGTTCGCCGCGGCAGCACCGCCCGAGGTGCGGCCCATTTCGTCGATCAGGGCCTTGATCACGTCGCGGCCGAGCTTGCCCTTGCTCGCCAGCTCCTGCAATTGCTCGACGTTCTTCCCGGTGACGTTGGACAGCATGTCCCACACCGGCACGCCGCGCTCGACGAGCTGCAGGATTTCCTCGGTCTGCAGCTTCTGCTTGGCCCAGGCCTGGCCAACCGCCGTAGCGATCCCCTCCAGGCGCTCCATGCCGCCGCCCAACTTCTCCGACTGGTCCTCCAGGGCCTTGAAGGTCCCATCCATCGGATCAATGCCGTAGGCCTTCAGCAGCGCGAAGGCATCGGTGACCTCCTGCAGTTGCAGGGGGGTGTCCTTGGCGAACTTGGTGATCCAGGCGGCAGCCTCCTGCCCTTTCTCCACCGAGCCCATCAGCGACGTCAGGCGAGTTTGCAGGCCTTCAAACTCATCGCCTGTCTTCAGCATCGAGACGATGCCATCACGTACCGCGCCAACGCCGCGCCCGATCAGGCCGAAGGCAGCATTGATCCCCACGAAGGCGGCCGCATACCCAACGGCCTGGCGCACGCCAGCGGACATCGCAGAGCGAAGCGCATCCACGCGCGACACATGGTTTTCCGCCTCGCGCCGTGCGCGAGCCTGGGCGCGCTCCAGATCACGCAGCTCCTTGGCGTTCTGGCTGATCGCCTCCTTGGTACGCGTGACCTCGGCCGCCAGGCGCCGCTCCTCGTCGGCCAGCTTGTCGGTGTCGATGCCGGCAGCCCGGGCGGCCTGTTGCTGGTCGGCCAGTTTGGCGTTGAGGGCGTCCAGGGTGCGCCGCAGGGTGGCTGCGTCCTTCTCGGCAGCCTTCAGCGCGACTTCCAGCCCCTTGTTGCCGGGCTCCTTGTTCAGCGCCTCTCGCAGGTCGTTGACATACTTCTCAGCACGATTCACCGAGGTCTCGGTGACGCTTACCGCACGCTGGGTGCTCGACAGGGCGCTAATCAGGCCGCGGGCACTCTTGGCATTGTCGAGGGCCTCGCCGAGCTGGCTGGCCTTGGAGCGCAGCGCCTCCAGCGCCTCGGCGGACTGCTTGGCGGCGGGAGACATCTCGTCCTTGCCGCGCAGAACGAATTGAATCAGGCGTTGAACTGGATTGGCCATGGATATCCTCGGGTAAGAAAAAGCCCGCCAGATGGCGGGCTGATGTCATTCAAAATCGTGGAAACCCAGGCGCCGGCTGAGCCAGAGGAACAACGGGATAAACACGAACCGGCCGAGCAATAGCCAAACCACAAGAAAGCCGATATAGAAGGCCCACTCGGCAGTCCAGGCGGATACCGACGCAATGTAAGGGCCTACTCGCAAGCAGGAGCTAATGGTGAACAAGAGGAAGAAGAAGACGTGGAGAAAAGAATATCTGCGCATTTTGCTCAATGGCCCCGCATCTACGAATGACTATGCTCTGGCCTCTGAACTGCTAGATGAGCAGCTAGCCAAAGGGAAATATCTCCGCAACCGGGCACAACCGAACGACATCGCCAACCTTGTGTGGCAAGGAATAACCACTAAAGGTCGTCTCTTTGCGGATGAGCTGGAGGATGAAATCAGGCGTAGCACTTGGTGGCACCGCACTCTTGTGGCCAGCGGCGGCATCGGGCTTTGGCTGCTGGGGTACTGCACCGAGTCGATCCTCGATTACGGCAAAGCAATGCTCTTCGGCGGATGAGGCCATCCATGGCCAGGCCGCCTTAGGCCGCCAGGTCCATCTGCAGGAACTTCGAGATGTCGTCGGCGACAACGGTCGGATCGGCGAGCAGCTCGATGGGGCCGGTCAGTTTGAGGTAGTCCTGGCCCAGGATCGGCATCTCCTGGAGCAGGCCGAACTTGGCGCGGCGGATGCGCAGCGCGTAGGGCTCGCCCGACTGCGCGTCGTTCAGGCCGGCGATGAAGATCTCGAACTCCTTCTCCGAGCTGTTGAGCATCTGCACGGCCGTGCTCTTGCGCGGGGTGTAGTCAACCAGCACGCCGGTCTCGTCGATGGTGGTGCCGGACAGCACCTGGATGCCGTGGGGCGTCAGCAGGTAGTCGGTGCCAGCCGCCAGGGGATCGCCGCCGGCGGTCTTGACGGTGATGGTCTTGGTCATGTCCGGCATGTACTTGAACGGGATCAGCTCGAAGGCCACGCCGGCGGAGGTGTGAGCCTCGCCGGTGATCGCCGCGGTGGGCGCCACGGTGATGGTGCCGCGAGTGATCGCCGCCACGTTCTCCGGGGTGATGTCGTAGAGGCCGATGGAGCCGGTCACGTCGGTGGGACGGGTGCGCACGTTGCGGTTGCCGCCGCCGCCCATGTAGTTCGGCAGGGCCTTGCGGTCAGTGGCATAGCTGACGCTGAAGGCGTCGCAGTTGCCGAACGGCAGCAGGCCATCCTGCGAGCCGTACAGGCGGGCGAAGGGCTGGCCCTCGCCGATGAAAGAACGATCAATGGGCTGGAGCATGTAGGTCTCCTCGAGGGATTGGCCGGCGCTTACTTGGCGCCGCTGGTTTCAGTGGTCGGCGCCGGGACGGGCGCAACGGGCTGGGCGGCGGCCTTCTCGACCTTAGGCTTGGGCGCGAAGCCATGGGCCCAGGCGTGTTCCGCGACGGTCTGGGAAACCTCGACGGGCTGGCTCGACTTCGGGTAGTGCGTCACGCCGGCCCCCGCGCGGTGGTTGAAGGACTTGGTGATGGTGATCTCGGGCATGTGGCCCTCCAGAAATGAGAAGGCCGCCCGAAGGCGGCCTGGTGGATGGGTTACAGCTGCTGCACGTAGGTGACGGTGATGGGGATCACCCGGAACGCCCATCGGCGCCCCCTGTCGGGGTACCGCGGCGCGGAGGTGGGGAACGCCACCTTGATCAGGCCGTCGACGGTGAACCCGGCCTTGATGCCCTTCAGCGCCCGCTTGATGTCCAGCCTGGCGGTGCGCAGCGGCTGGGCATGGTCACGAAGCCGGGTCATCGCCACGATGTTGATGGTCAGCTCCTCGCGCACCGTCGCCCCGGACCGGTCCAGCTCCGAGGTGTCGCCCTCCTGCAGGACGATCAGCTGGTCGGGCAGTTCCTCGTCCTCGGCGTCGATCAGGTCCAGCACGTTGTCCTCGCGGATCTCAGCGCCGAAGCCGGGAACGCCGGCGAGCAGCGTCTGCAGCTGGCCGATGATGTCGGCCTGCACGTTGGGTACGTCGCTCATCAGGGCACCACGTAGAAGATGATCAGGTGGCCGTCATCCGCGTGGATGCCGTCGATGTGCCAGACCTTGCCGGCCTGGTCCCGGAACGCCCCCTTGCGATCAAGGGGTTGCAGGGACTCCTTCAGGGCGGAGATGGTCCGCACCCGGTCGATGGTGTTGGCCTGCTCGTTCAGCCGCTCGGCCGAGTCGTCGACAGCCACAGCGAGGCCCTCGACCAGGACAGAGCCCTGGCGGTCGAGGTAGTCGACAACGCTATCGGCCGTCCTGGCCTGGCCGACCGAGTGCAGGCGCCCCATGAGGCGCCCGAACCGGGTGTCCATTACTGCTGGACCAGCAGCGCCGAGGCGAAGCCGGCCACGGTGGCCTCGGTGATGTAGCCGAACGGCACCGAGTCAGCGGTGGCGGCGGCCACCAGCTCGCCGTCGAGGACGCTGCACTTCGCGCCCTGGGCCAGGCCGGCGGCGGCCGGCAGGCTCCAGACACCGCCGGGCTTGCCGGCGAACGGCTCGCCCGCGGCGGCGTCCACCAGCGGCACCACCACCAGGTCGCCGATCACCGCCGGCACGCCGGACTGAACGCCGCCCGCGGGGGCGATGAGGGTCAGGACGTCGCCGTCCTCGACATAGTTCTTGGCCATGTTGGGTCTCCAGATGGCTGAAAAGAAAAAGCCCCGCAGGGGCAGGGCTTGAGGAGGTAGCGCCGGTTAGGCGGCGCCGTTGGCCTTCTGCAGGCCGCGGAAGTCCAGCGGCGCCACGCCGGCGTCGATGCGTACCTTGCTGGCCACGCCGTCGACGGTGAAGCCTTCCTGCTGCTCCAGGTACGGGGTGTCGACGCCGTCCAGGTAGGCCACCTCGATGGTGTCCGAGCCCTGCTTGGCCGCCATGTACCAGGCGGTCGCCGAAGCGTCGTCCAGGCGCGGCTCGCCGATCACCTGCGCGAAGCCGCGGATCGGGTTGATGATGCCGCTGTTGACGTCGGCGCCCGGCACGGACTCGGAGTTGATGATCTGGTTGGCCTTGTCTTCCAGCGCCACCGGGGTCAGCACGAAGGCCGGGCGGATGTTCAGCGTCCGGCCTTTGCCCTTTTCGACCTGGGTGCGTTGGGTCGCCATCTGGGTCTTGGCCTTGCTCAGGCTGTCGATGGACATCGCCGAGGCCGCGCCGGTGAGCAGGTTGCCGTGGTCAGCGTGGAACAGCGCCTTGCCGTCGCTCATCGCCGGGTTTCCGGTCAGCACCGCGTAGACCAGGTCGCCGATGGTGGCCTTGGCCGCCTGGCCAAGTTTGAACGGGATGTCCGAGAGCATCTGCAGGTCATCGTTGATGATCGCCTGGCGGGTGATGCTGAACAGCTCGCCGTAGGTGGCCAGGATGATCTGCTCGCCACGCTCGCCCAGGGTGACGTACTTGTACTCGGCGCCCTCGCGCACCTGGCGGAGCGAGGAGAACTCGCCCAGGCCAACACGGCGCGCCGGCTTGAAGTCGGTGAGGATGCCGGGCTTGGTCCACTGCGGGAAGGTCTCTTCAGCCTCTTCCCAGCCCGCCAGCACCGAGCGGTTGGCCACGTCCAGCAGGATCAGGCCGAAGTCGCTGGAGGTGTGGGTGAAGGCCAGGCCGACCATCTGCGGAGCGTTGAGCGAGGCCACGCCGATGCCGCGATCGACCAGCGAGGCGCGGGCCAGCTCGCGCAGGGTCATGCCGTTGTAGGCGTTGTCGGCCTGGCGCTCGCCGCGGCCGATGCGGGCCAGCACGCTCGCGCGCACCGAGTCGCCCACCAGGTTGCCGTTGCCGGCATGGATGTGGGCGCCAGCGCCCGGGGCGGCGGCCGGCTGGGTGCCGGCGCCGATGGCGGCCAGCAGCTTCTCGCGCGCCTGGTCGACGGTGACGGTCATGTCGTTCAGGCAGGTGGCGAGCAACTCGGCATGGCCAGCGGCGAAGCCGCCGAAGGCCGCAGTGATCGCGGTACGGCGGCCCGCCTCCTCGGAGAGAACGCGGGCGCGGATCTCGGCCTCGGTCGGGGCGACGGCCACCGGAGCCGCCGGCGCGGCCGGTGCCGGAGTCGGCGCGGGAGTGTTGGCCGGCGCGGTCGGGGTCTGCGCGCGAGGGGCCAGCAGGGTTTTCAGAGCTTCGGGCATGTGGGCGAACTCCTGCATGCGTTTGGAGGAAAGGTGAGCGGCCGCCTGCAGCGGCTCGGTGAGCTGGTCGGCGAAGCCGGCAGCGACGGCCTCTCGGCCATTCATCCAGGTCTCCTCCTTGAGGAGCGCCTTGATGTCGTCGGCGGACTTCCCGGTCTTGTTGGCGTAGGCCATGACCAGGGTGTCCTCGACCTTGTCGAGCAGTTCGGCGTAGCGGCGCATGTCGTCCGCATCGCCGCCCTGGATGCCCCAAGGCTTGTGCACCATCATCATGGCGTTCTCGGGCATGTAGATGGTGTCGCCGGCCATGGCGATGACGGAGGCCATCGAGGCCGCCAGGCCGTCGATGTACACGTCGACGCTGGCCGGGTGGTTGCGCAGCAGGTTGTAGATCGCCGTTCCCTCGAAGACGTCGCCGCCCGGGGAGTGGATGTGCAGGTTGATCTTGGCCAGGTCGCCCATGGCCTTGAGATCGCGGGCGAACTGCTGAGCGGTGATGCCCCAGGCGCCGATCTCGTCGTACAGCAGTACCTCGGCGACACCGCGGCCGGCGGCCTTGATGCTGTACCAGGACTCTTGCGGGGCGCTGGCCTCGGTCAGCGCCGCCGCCATCGCCATCGGCAGCATCAGGCTTTTATGGATCAGGGGTTGATGGCGGCCCATTGGCGCCTCCGTTGTTGCTCTCGTTGGGGAAGTCCGGCCCTGGTACAGCAAGGCCGGCGCCGTATTTGTTGACGAGCTCGCGAGCCTCGTCGGCGGTGAGCATCGTCCCGACGCCCAGGTACACCTTCTGCACGGCCTCCACCGGGTCCATGCCGGACTTGACCAACTGGTGGTAGGCGTCCGAGCTGAAGACCAGGCCGGCCGCGCGGTTGGCCTTGATCTCCGCCTCGCGCGACTTCTTCAGCTCGCGCGGATCTCGACCGCGGGCGCGAGCCACCTCCGCCTCGTCGGCGAAGCCAGCCTTGACCAGCAGCTCCCAGGCATTGGCCTCCTTCATCGGATCGATCCACGGCATGACCGGGCCCTGGTAGACCGCCGCGTAGAGCGTGCGGGGATCAACATCAGCGGGCAGCGGCTCTTTCCTGGTCAGCAGGTACATCTGCAGCCAGGCCCGGTAGACCGGCCGGCACCAGTAGTCGATGAACTCGTGCTGCAGCAGGTCGTAGCCCAGCCAGCCCTCGACCAGCTCCTGGCGCTGCGCCGAGTAGGTGCCGTCGTAGGCCCTGGCCACCGAGGAGTAGGTGCTGCGGGTGCCGGCGCCGATCATGCGCAACTGGCCGTTGCGGAAGCCTTCCAGGAAGGGATTCGGCCGGTTGCTCTCGATCATCCCGACGTCTTCGCCCGGCTCCAGGCCGTCGAAGACCATGCCGGGCGCGATGGGGATCGTTCGGTTCTTCCGGTCCTTGCCGGGCTCCAGCGCGTAGTTGTCGGGGCTTCCCTTCTTGATGTACATCGCCAGGGCCGCGCTGATGCGCGCCGCCACCCGCTCGCTCTCCTCGTAGTCCTTCAGGTCGGCAAGGCGGATCAGCACCGCGTGCAGCATCGGCACGCCGCGGTTCTGGCCGATCCGCTTGCGGTAGGCGATGTGGATGATCCGTTCCGCCTCGACGCGCTTCACCGCCAGGCTGCCGCCCAGCGTCTGCAGGTTGCCGGGGTGATCCTTCAGCAGGTGATAAGCCCGCTTCCGGCGCCAGGTGTCGCGCTCGATGCCTTGGACGATGCCCTTCGACAGGTCGTTGTAGGTGAAGGGCAGGTAGTCGGGCTCCAGCAGCTCCAGGGCGAAGGGCACCGGGGTGGCGAACGTGTAGTTCGGCACCCGGCCCATCAGCTTCTGCGCCAGGCCCTCGCCATCGCGCAGCCAGGTGCGGCACATCAGGCGCTCCACCTGGGGCCTCGTCAGCTCCCCGGAGGTCTCCGGCGACAGCGACCATTCGGCCCAGCCGCTGCGAATCTCCATGGCCAACTCGGCGTGCACCGAGCCATCCAGGCGCAGCGGCAAAGGCTCCACGCCGATCCCGCTGCCGCCCACCACCCGCTCCTCGAGGCGGTCGAGCAGGCCGGTGACCAGGTCATGGTCTTCGTCCAGCTTCCGGCACTGCTCCCGCATGGAGACTGCCGACTTCTGCAGCGAGGTGTCGGCGCCCAACGGCTGCCGCTTGGCCTTGTGGGTGCGCCCAGGCTTGGCGGCCTCGTACGCCAGGATCGCCTCGCGGGCGGCCAGGCGCCGAGCCACCAGACCGGGGGCCCAGGGTTTCAGCAGTCGATCGATCAGGTTCATCAGCTGAACTCCGCCAGAGCCGGGCC
>NZ_BSQE01000043.1:0-20155 GCF_030268185.1 Pseudomonas sp. NBRC 100443 | reverse complement strand
CGAACTCAGCAGTGAAACGACGCATCGCCGATGGTAGTGTGGGGTTTCCCCATGTGAGAGTAGGTCATCGTCAAGCACCTATCCCAAAACCCCTGATCAGCCTGGCTGGTCGGGGGTTTTGCTTTGGTGCGCGGAAAAGCCGGAACGGCAGAAGCGCTCCCGGCGTAGGGCGCATAACGCCTACGGCGTTATCCGCCGTTTGGCCTTGGCTCCCGGCGGCTCCGGGGTTGGCCTGGGCGTTGGCTGTGGCCTCGGTGTATCGGCGGATAACCGCGAACGGTTATTCGCCCTACGGCTTGCCCTGGGCCGGTCATGGCGATGGGTATCGCTTCGCTCAACGCCATCCTACGAGGGTACGTCCTGCACCCGTAGGAGCGGACCTTGTCCGCGATGCCGGCGGTCCCGGCGCGATTCGCGGATAAGATCCGCTCCTACGCCGCCCCACCTGCGCCATTCCCCCTGTAGGAGCGCGCCCTGCGCGCGAATCGCGGGCTACAAAGGCATCTCCTGTCATTTCGCTCGCCGCTAGTGCATAGGCAAGCGGAAAGCGCCTCTATATCATGCGTGCCTTATTGTGGCGGGACGCGATATGCAGACATTGCTGAAACTACTGGGCGATGGACGATTCCATTCCGGCGAGGAGTTGGGGGCGGCGCTGGGTGTCAGCCGTAGTGCCGTCTGGAAACGCCTGCAGGGCCTGGAGAGCGAGTTCGGGCTGGAGGTGCAATCCGTGCGCGGCCGTGGCTATCGCCTGGCCGAGCCGTTGATGGCCATCGATCCGCAACAGGTCCGGGCGCCCTGGCCTCTGGACGTGCTGTTCTCGGTCGATTCGACCAATGCCGAAGTCATGCGCCGACTGGATGCCGGCGCCGCCACGCCCTTCGCCGTGGTGGCCGAGCGGCAGACGGCGGGAAGGGGGCGGCGCGGGCGCGCCTGGGTGAGTCCGTTCGGCGCCAACCTTTATTGCACCCTGGGCATCTCTGTGAGGGGAGGGCCCAAGGAGCTGGAAGGGCTGAGTCTGGTCGTCGGCCTTGCCGTGGTGCGCGCCATCCAGTCGCTCGGCATCGCCGGTGTCGGCCTGAAGTGGCCGAACGACATTCTGCTCGATGGCAAGAAGCTGGCCGGCATTCTCCTGGAGTTGACCGGCGACCCTGCAGACCTGTGCAGCGTGGCCATCGGCATAGGCATCAATGTGAACATGCGTGCCGCGGAAGGCATCGACCAGCCCTGGACGTCCTTGCGCGAAGCCGCGGGGCGCCCGGTGGATCGCAACGAACTGCTCGCCGCGCTGAGCCGGGAATTGGAGTGGCACCTGGCCCGTCATCGCGAGCAGGGCTTTGCGGCCAGCCAGCGGGAGTGGGAGTCCTTCCATCTGTGGCAGGGGCGCGAAGTCGTGCTTTCGACCGCTGCCAAGCACATCGTCGGCCGCGCCTTGGGGATCGACGAGCAGGGGGCGTTACGCCTCGAGGTCGATGGCGTGGAAAGCCGCTTCAGCGGGGGCGAGTTGAGTCTGAGGTTGTCTGATGATTCTTGAACTGGACTGTGGCAATAGCCTGATCAAATGGCGGGTGATCCGCTCCGCCGGGTTGGCGGCCGTTGCCTCCGGCGTCGCGGATTCCGATGCTGCGCTGCTCGAGCGGCTGCGCGGCTGCGAGGGGCTCGCGCTTCGTCATTGCCGTCTGGTCAGCGTGCGCAGCGAACAGGAAACGGCGTCGCTCGTGCAGGCGTTGAGCGAGGCTTTCGGCATAGACGCGAGCATCGCACAGCCGGCCGAGGTCCTGGCCGGTGTCCGCAATGGCTATCGCGACTACCAGCGCCTCGGCCTGGATCGCTGGGTGGCTCTGGTGGCTGGCTACAAATTGGCGGGTGGTGCGTGCCTGGTGCTCGATCTGGGCACCGCGGTGACCTCCGACCTGGTGGATGCCGCCGGGCAGCATCTGGGGGGCTATATCTGCCCAGGCATGCCGTTGATGCGCAGCCAACTGCGCACCCATACCCGGCGTATCCGTTACGACGACGCAGCGGCTCGCGAAGCCTTGCAGGGGCTCTCGCCGGGGCGCGAGACCGCGGAAGCGGTGGAGCGGGGCTGCCTGTTGATGCTGCGCGGTTTCGTGCGCGAGCAATATCAGTTGGCCTGCGAGTTGCTCGGCGGCGACTGCGCCGTGTTCCTCACCGGCGGAGATGCCGAGCTGGTCAGGGATGAGCTGCCCCAGGCGCGAATCCTTCCCGACCTGGTCTTTACCGGCCTGGCCATCGCCTGCCCGCTGGAGTAATACCCCTCATGCGTTGGTTCTTTCTGTTCCTCCTGGTGCTGAACGCCTTCTACTTCATCTGGCATCAGCAGCAGACGCCCTTGCGGGCGAAAGAAATCGCGCCTCTGAGCCTGTACCGCGGCGAGCAGAAGAACATTCGCCTGCTCAGCGAGTCGCCGGAGTCCGCGCAGCGGCGTCAGTCGGAGATGGCCGGGGCGCCGCCGGCGCAGGAGAGTGCGTGCCTCTATTTCGGTCCCTTCTCCGACGAGAACCGGGCCAAGGCGCTCGAGCAGCGCCTCACCAGTCTCGACGTGCATGTGAGCCGGCAGAAGATCGACGCCGCCGCCGGAACCGACTACTGGGTCTACCTGCCGCCGTTGGCCTCGCGCCAGGCTTCGCTCTGGCAACTGCGTGAGCTGCAGGCGCGCAAGATCGACAGCTACATCATCACCGAGGGCGACCTCGCCGATGGCATTTCCCTGGGGATCTTCCAGAACGAGGATTCGGCCAACGCGGTCGTCGAGCGCCTGAAGACCGCCGGGTACGATGCCCTGGTGCGGGAGCTGGGGCGCAATCGTCATGATTTCTGGGTGCAGATCGCTCCCGAGAGCCGGCGCCTGGCGGACGATAGCCTGCTGCGCCAACTGCTCGTGGACTTCCCGGAATTGCAAAGGCAAACAATGCCATGCAAAAGCGTTGCAACCGCCGAATAGTTTGCATAGAATGGCGCCCGCTTCGTAGGGGGGACCTGAAAGGGGAATTTCACGAAGTCGTTGTCGAAGAGCTAAGCTCAAGTTTTTAAAGAAAAAACTGTTGACAACGCGGTGGCAGACTGTAGAATGCCGCCTCACTCGGAGGGGTTCCCGAGCGGCCAAAGGGATCAGACTGTAAATCTGACGTCTCAGACTTCGAAGGTTCGAATCCTTCCCCCTCCACCAGTTTCAAGCGTGAGCGTCAGGCTCCGCGGGTATAGTTCAGTGGTAGAACCTCAGCCTTCCAAGCTGATGATGCGGGTTCGATTCCCGCTACCCGCTCCAGACTTGCTGCTTATGTTTGCTCATGTAGCTCAGCTGGTAGAGCACACCCTTGGTAAGGGTGAGGTCAGCGGTTCAAATCCGCTCATGAGCTCCACTTAACAAAGGCAGATATGAAAGTATCTGCCTTTGTTTTATCGGTGATACGGCTTTCTCAATTCCTAGTGGGAGACGGTCAAAATGGCTAAAGAGAAGTTTGAACGTAACAAACCGCACGTCAACGTCGGCACCATCGGCCACGTCGACCACGGTAAGACCACTCTGACCGCTGCTCTGACCAAGGTCTGCTCCGAGACCTGGGGTGGCTCCGCTCGCGCCTTCGACCAGATCGACAACGCGCCGGAAGAGAAAGCCCGTGGTATCACCATCAACACTTCGCACGTCGAATACGACTCGCCGGTACGCCACTACGCTCACGTAGACTGCCCGGGCCACGCCGACTACGTGAAGAACATGATCACCGGTGCTGCCCAGATGGACGGCGCAATCTTGGTTTGCTCGGCTGCCGACGGCCCCATGCCGCAGACTCGCGAGCACATCCTGCTGTCCCGTCAGGTAGGCGTTCCCTACATCGTCGTGTTCCTGAACAAGGCCGACATGGTTGACGACGCCGAGCTGCTGGAACTGGTCGAGATGGAAGTTCGCGACCTGCTGAACACCTACGATTTCCCGGGCGACGACACTCCGATCGTGATCGGTTCCGCGCTGATGGCCCTGAACGGCCAGGACGACAACGAGATGGGCGTTTCCGCCGTGCGCAAGCTGGTGGAAACCCTGGACTCCTACATCCCCGAGCCGGTTCGTGCCATCGACCAGCCGTTCCTGATGCCGATCGAAGACGTGTTCTCGATCTCCGGCCGCGGCACCGTGGTAACCGGTCGTGTCGAGCGCGGTATCGTCAAGGTCCAGGAAGAAGTGGAAATCGTCGGCATCCGTCCGACCACCAAGACCACCTGCACCGGCGTTGAAATGTTCCGCAAGCTGCTCGACGAAGGTCGTGCTGGCGAGAACGTCGGCGTCCTGCTGCGCGGCACCAAGCGTGAAGACGTAGAGCGTGGCCAGGTTCTGGCCAAGCCGGGCACCATCAAGCCGCACACCAAGTTCGAGTGCGAAGTGTACGTGCTGTCCAAGGAAGAAGGTGGTCGTCACACCCCGTTCTTCAAGGGCTACCGTCCGCAGTTCTACTTCCGTACCACCGACGTGACCGGCAACTGCGAGCTGCCGGAAGGCGTCGAGATGGTAATGCCGGGTGACAACGTCAAGATGACCGTCACCCTGATCGCCCCGATCGCCATGGAAGACGGCCTGCGCTTCGCTATCCGCGAAGGCGGTCGTACCGTTGGCGCCGGCGTGGTTGCCAAGATCATCGAATAATCGATTGATCTTTCCCTCTCAGGCCGGCATAATGGTCGGCCTGACTTTGTTCTAGGCCAGTAGCTCAATTGGCAGAGCGGCGGTCTCCAAAACCGCAGGTTGGGGGTTCGATTCCCTCCTGGCCTGCCAAATTTCTCGACGGAATTTGGCATTTCTTCAACGGGATTCCCAGCAGATGAATGCGAAGGCAGAAGCCAACGAGTCGCGTTTTGACATCTTGAAGTGGCTCTTGGTCGCAGTGGTTGTCGTGGTCGGCGTCGTCGCCAACCAGTATTACTCCGCTCAACCGCTCCTCTATCGCGTGCTCGGTATCCTGGTTCTTGCGGCTGTAGCTGGCTTCGTGGCCCTGCAGACCGTCAAGGGTCGTGCTTTCTTCACCCTGGCGAAAGAGGCGCGTGCCGAGATTCGCAAGGTCGTATGGCCGACTCGCCAAGAAACGACTCAGACCACTATGATCGTGGTCGCTGTAGTGCTGGTTATGGCGCTGCTGCTGTGGGGGCTCGACTCCCTGCTGGGTTGGTTGGTTTCCATGATCGTAGGTTAAGGGTGTTCCGTGGCTAAGCGTTGGTACGTAGTGCATGCCTACTCGGGTTACGAGAAGCATGTCATGCGCTCGCTGATCGAGCGGGTCAAGCTGGCCGGCATGGAAGACGAGTTCGGCGAGATTCTGGTTCCCACGGAAGAAGTCGTGGAAATGCGTAACGGCCAGAAGCGCAAGAGCGAGCGCAAGTTCTTCCCCGGCTATGTGCTGGTCCAGATGGAAATGAACGAGGGTACCTGGCACCTGGTCAAGGACACTCCTCGCGTCATGGGCTTCATCGGCGGTACCGCCGACAAGCCGGCTCCGATCACCGACAAGGAGGCCGAGGCCATCCTGCGTCGTGTCGCCGACAGCGGCGACAAGCCCAAGCCGAAGACGCTCTTCGAGCCGGGCGAAACCGTTCGCGTCATCGACGGTCCCTTCGCGGACTTCAATGGCGTGGTTGAAGAGGTCAACTACGAAAAGAGCCGGATCCAGGTCGCAGTGCTCATTTTCGGTCGCTCTACCCCGGTAGAGCTGGAGTTCAGCCAAGTCGAGAAAGTCTGACTTGCACAATGCATCCCACACCCCGCAGCCATAGGCTGCGGGGTTTTGTCGTCCTTGGGATAAACGCGAAAGCAACCGGGGAGCCCTTGTGGCGCTAGAACCCGTAACTGGAGTAGCACATGGCTAAGAAAATTCAGGCTTACATCAAGCTGCAGGTAAAGGCTGGTCAAGCCAACCCGTCGCCGCCGGTCGGTCCCGCTCTGGGCCAGCACGGCGTGAACATCATGGAGTTCTGCAAGGCGTTCAACGCCAAGACCCAGGGCATGGAGCCCGGTCTGCCGACTCCGGTGATCATCACTGTTTACAGCGACCGCAGCTTCACCTTCGAAACCAAGAGCACCCCGGCTTCGGTACTGCTGAAGAAAGCTGCTGGCATCAGCAGCGGCTCCAGCCGTCCGAACAGCCAGAAAGTGGGCACCGTTACCCGTGCTCAGCTGGAAGAGATCGCCAAGACCAAGCAGGCCGATCTGACCGCAGCTGACATGGATGCGGCCGTGCGTACCATCGCCGGCTCCGCGCGTAGCATGGGCCTCAACGTGGAGGGTGTGTAATGGCTAAGCTGACCAAGCGCCAAAAGGCTATCGCCGAGAAAATCGAAGCCGGCAAGCAATACGGCTTCGAAGACGCCGCCAAACTGCTGGCCGAGCTGTCGACCA
Source organism: Pseudomonas sp. NBRC 100443 (assembly GCF_030268185.1). NCBI lineage: Bacteria > Pseudomonadati > Pseudomonadota > Gammaproteobacteria > Pseudomonadales > Pseudomonadaceae > Pseudomonas > Pseudomonas sp. NBRC 100443. The sequence continues at coordinate 13,752 of NZ_BSQE01000043.1, read as the reverse complement.
TCAAGTTCAAGGAGTCCGTGGACATCGCCATCAACCTGGGCGTCGATCCGCGTAAATCCGACCAGGTCGTTCGTGGTGCCACCGTTCTGCCGAACGGCACCGGCAAGAGCGTCCGCGTTGCCGTCTTCACCCAGGGCCCGGCTGCCGAAGCCGCTCTGGCTGCAGGCGCCGACAAGGTCGGTATGGACGAGCTGGCTGCCGAGATGAAGGCCGGCGACCTGAACTACGACGTGGTCATCGCCTCCCCGGACGCGATGCGCGTTGTCGGTCAGCTGGGTCAGGTTCTCGGCCCGCGCGGCCTGATGCCGAACCCGAAAGTCGGTACCGTGACCCCGGACGTAGCCACTGCCGTGAAGAACGCCAAGGCTGGTCAGGTTCGCTTCCGTACCGACAAGAACGGCATCATCCACGCCTCCGTTGGCAAGATCGATTTCGAGCCGGTCAAGCTGAAGCAGAACGTCGAAGCTCTGCTGGCTGACCTGAAGCGCCTGAAGCCCGCCTCCTCGAAGGGCGTGTACGTTCAGCGCGTGACCCTGAGCACCACCATGGGCCCGGGTCTGCAGATCGATCAGGCTTCCCTGGAAGGCTGATAGGACAAAGTCGGGTGGTGGGCCTGGCCCATCACCCGCAGGTATTGGGGTCCCTGCCTGGCGGGGGCTGTCCAAGACCGTAGGCGGCGCAAGCCTTAAACCACAAGCCTACGCAGATGGTGCTCCCGATTCGTTAACCGGATCAGACACCAAAACGCCGTCCGGCTCCGGCTGGACGAAACGGTAACATCCAGGAGTAAACCCGTGGCAATTAAACTCGAAGACAAGAAGGCCATCGTCGCTGAAGTCAACGAGGCTGCCAAAGCCGGTCTGTCCGCTGTCGTGGCTGATGCCCGTGGCGTGACCGTCGGCGCAATGACCGGACTCCGTAAAGAGGCCCGCGCAGCTGGTGTGTACGTGAAAGTCGTACGTAACACCCTGCTCAAGCGCGCCGTTGAAGGCACTCAGTTCGAAGTGCTCAACGACACGTTCAAGGGCCCGACCCTGATTGCTTTCTCCAACGAACATCCGGGCGCTGCCGCCCGTATCTTCAAGGAGTTCGCCAAGGGTCAGGACAAGTTCGAGATCAAGGCGGCCGCGTTCGAGGGTCAATTCCTCGCAGCCAATCAGATCGACGTTCTGGCGACCCTGCCGACCTACAACGAAGCCGTTGCACAGCTGATGAGCGTGATCCAAGGCGCCACCAGCAAGCTGGCTCGTACTCTGGCGGCTATTCGCGACCAGAAAGAAGCCGCCGCTGCCTAAGGCAACCGGTACGCTTTCAAACCTTTTTTGTTTAATCGATGGCGCGAGCGCCGTCACCCAATACAGGAATTAGAGTCATGGCTCTGACCAACGAAGACATCATCAACGCCGTATCCGAAATGTCCGTCATGCAGATCGTTGAACTGATCAAGGCGATGGAAGAGAAGTTCGGCGTTACCGCTGCTGCCGCTGTTGCCGCTGGCCCGGCTGTTGCCGCTGCCGCTGCCGAAGAGCAGACCGAGTTCACCATCGTCCTGGCCGAAGCCGGCGACAAGAAAGTGAACGTGATCAAGGTCGTTCGTGAACTGACCGGCCTGGGCCTGAAAGAAGCCAAGGCTGTCGTTGACGGCGCCCCGGGCGTGGTCAAGGAAGGCGCTTCGAAAGAAGAGGCCGAAGCTGCCAAGAAAGCCCTGGAAGAAGCTGGCGCCAAGGTCGAGCTCAAGTAAGCTCGCCCCTTGCGTCTACAGCCCGAGCGTCAAGCGACAGGCTGATGGCTGGTGGCTTTTGCCACCGGCCTTTTTCCGTTCTGGGTGGGGTGCCGACAGGCCCCTTCCCATAACGGAAAACTCCCACCCTCAGGGGTGGCGCAAACGCCAGGTTTGCACGATTTTTCGGCTGCTCCCGTGGGAGAGGCCAAACAAGCAGGTGACCAAGCTGGGGAACGCTGATGGCTTACTCATACACTGAGAAAAAACGTATCCGCAAGGACTTTAGCAAGTTGCCGGACGTCATGGATGTGCCGTATTTGCTGGCCATCCAGCTGGATTCCTATCGCGAATTCCTGCAGGCAGGTGCAAGCAAGGATCAGATCCGCGACATCGGTCTGCATGCGGCCTTCAAGTCCGTTTTCCCGATTATCAGCTATTCCGGCAACGCTGCCCTGGAATACGTCGGTTATCGCCTGGGTGAGCCGGCCTTCGACGTCAAGGAGTGCGTGCTGCGCGGCGTGACCTTCGCCGTCCCGCTGCGGGTGAAAGTGCGCCTGATCATCTTCGACAAAGAGTCGTCGAGCAAAGCGATCAAGGACATCAAGGAACAGGAAGTCTACATGGGGGAAATCCCCCTGATGACCGAGAACGGTACCTTCATCATCAACGGTACCGAGCGCGTCATCGTTTCCCAGCTGCACCGTTCCCCGGGTGTGTTCTTCGACCACGACCGTGGCAAGACCCACAGCTCCGGCAAGCTGCTGTACTCCGCGCGCATCATTCCTTACCGCGGTTCCTGGCTGGACTTCGAATTCGATCCGAAGGACTGCGTGTTCGTCCGTATCGACCGTCGCCGCAAGCTGCCGGCGTCCGTCCTGCTGCGCGCGCTGGGCTATAGCACCGAGGAGATCCTCGATGCCTTCTACGCGACCAACGTCTACCACATCAAGGGCGAAGGTCTGCGTCTGGAGCTGGTGCCGCACCGTCTGCGCGGCGAGATCGCCAGCTTCGACATCAAGGATGCCGCCGGCAAGGTCATCGTCGAAGCGGGCCGCCGTATCACCGCACGCCACATCAACCAGCTGGAAAAGGCTGGCATCACCGAGCTGGAAGTGCCCTTCGACTACCTCATTGGCCGTACCGTGGCCAAGGCTGTCGTGCACCCGGCTACCGGCGAGATCATCGCCGAGTGCAACACCGAGCTGACCGTCGACGTCCTGGCGAAGATCGCCAAGGCCCAGGTCGTGCGCCTGGAAACCCTGTACACCAACGACATCGACTGCGGTCCGTTCATCTCCGACACGCTGAAGATCGACTCCACCGGCAACCAGCTGGAAGCCCTGGTCGAGATCTACCGCATGATGCGTCCCGGCGAGCCGCCGACCAAGGAAGCCGCAGAGACCCTGTTCGGCAACCTGTTCTTCAGCGCCGAGCGCTACGACCTGTCCGCCGTTGGCCGCATGAAGTTCAACCGCCGCATCGGCCGCAGCGAGATCGAAGGTCCGGGCGTGCTGAGCAAGGAAGACATCGTCGACGTACTGCGCACCCTGGTCGACATCCGTAACGGCAAGGGCATCGTCGACGACATCGACCACCTGGGCAACCGTCGCGTCCGCTGCGTCGGCGAGATGGCCGAGAACCAGTTCCGCGTTGGCCTGGTGCGCGTCGAGCGCGCGGTCAAGGAACGCCTGTCCATGGCCGAAAGCGAAGGCCTGATGCCGCAGGACCTGATCAACGCCAAGCCGGTGGCCGCCGCGATCAAGGAGTTCTTCGGTTCCAGCCAGCTGTCGCAGTTCATGGACCAGAACAACCCGCTCTCCGAGATCACCCACAAGCGCCGTGTCTCCGCACTCGGCCCGGGCGGTCTGACCCGTGAGCGCGCGGGCTTCGAGGTTCGTGACGTACACCCGACCCACTACGGCCGCGTGTGCCCGATCGAAACCCCCGAAGGTCCGAACATCGGCCTGATCAACTCCCTGGCGACCTACGCCCGTACCAACAAGTACGGCTTCCTGGAAAGCCCGTACCGCGTGGTGAAGGAAGGCCTGGTCAGCGACGAGATCGTGTTCCTCTCCGCCATCGAAGAGGCCGACCACGTGATAGCCCAGGCCTCCGCGACCCTGGACGCCAAGGGCCGCCTGATCGACGAGCTGGTCGCCGTACGTCACCTGAACGAATTCACCGTGAAGGCGCCGGAAGACGTCACCCTCATGGACGTATCGCCGAAGCAGGTCGTTTCCGTCGCTGCCTCGCTGATTCCGTTCCTCGAGCACGACGACGCCAACCGTGCGCTCATGGGTTCGAACATGCAGCGTCAGGCCGTTCCGACCCTGCGCGCCGACAAGCCGCTGGTGGGCACCGGCATGGAGCGCAACGTCGCCCGTGACTCCGGCGTCTGCGTGGTGGCTCGCCGCGGCGGTGTGATCGACTCGGTCGACGCCAGCCGTATCGTGGTGCGCGTGGCGGATGACGAGGTCGAGACCGGTGAAGCCGGCGTCGACATCTACAACCTGACCAAGTACACCCGTTCCAACCAGAACACCTGCATCAACCAGCGTCCGCTGGTCAGCAAGGGTGACGTGATCGCCCGCGGCGACATCCTCGCCGACGGTCCGTCCACCGACATGGGTGAACTGGCCCTGGGCCAGAACATGCGCGTCGCGTTCATGCCCTGGAACGGCTTCAACTTCGAAGACTCCATCTGCCTGTCCGAGCGCGTGGTCCAGGAGGATCGTTTCACCACGATCCACATCCAGGAACTGACCTGCGTCGCCCGTGACACCAAGCTCGGCCCAGAGGAAATCACCGCGGACATCCCGAACGTGGGCGAGGCCGCGCTGAACAAGCTGGACGAAGCCGGCATCGTCTACGTCGGCGCCGAAGTACAGGCCGGCGACATCCTGGTCGGCAAGGTCACCCCGAAAGGCGAGACCCAGCTGACTCCGGAAGAGAAGCTGCTGCGCGCGATCTTCGGTGAGAAGGCGTCCGACGTTAAGGACACCTCCCTGCGCGTGCCGACCGGCACCAAGGGCACCGTGATCGACGTCCAGGTCTTCACCCGCGACGGCGTGGAGCGCGACAGCCGCGCCCTGTCCATCGAGAAGATGCAGCTCGACGAGATCCGCAAGGACCTCAACGAGGAGTTCCGCATCGTCGAAGGCGCCACCTTCGAGCGTCTGCGTTCGGCCCTGGTCGGCGCCGTCGCCGATGGCGGCCCGGCGCTGAAGAAAGGCACCGAGATCACCGACGAGTACCTCGACGGTCTCGAGCGCGGCCAGTGGTTCAAGCTGCGCATGGCCGAAGACGCCCTGAACGAGCAGCTGGAGAAGGCCCAGGCCTACCTCAGCGACCGCCGTCAGATGCTCGACGACAAGTTCGAGGACAAGAAGCGCAAGCTGCAGCAGGGCGACGACCTGGCTCCGGGCGTGCTGAAGATCGTCAAGGTCTACCTCGCCATCAAGCGCCGCATCCAGCCGGGCGACAAGATGGCCGGCCGCCACGGTAACAAGGGTGTGGTCTCGGTGATCATGCCGGTCGAAGACATGCCGCACGACGCCAACGGCACGCCGGTGGACATCGTTCTGAACCCGCTGGGCGTACCCTCGCGTATGAACGTCGGTCAGATCCTCGAAACCCACCTGGGCCTCGCGGCCAAGGGCCTGGGCGAGAAGATCAACCGCATGCTCGAAGAGCAGCGCAAGATCGCCGAGCTGCGCCAGTTCCTGAACGAGATCTACAACGAGATCGGTGGCCGCCAGGAGAACCTGGAAGAGCTGTCCGATAACGAGATCGTCGCTCTGGCCAACAACCTCAAGGGCGGCGTGCCCATGGCTACCCCGGTGTTCGACGGTGCCAAGGAGCGCGAGATCAAGGCCATGCTGAAGCTGGCCGACCTGCCGGAGAGCGGCCAGATGCGCCTGTTCGACGGCCGCACCGGCAACCAGTTCGAGCGTCCGACCACCGTCGGCTACATGTACATGCTCAAACTGAACCACCTGGTCGATGACAAGATGCACGCACGTTCCACCGGCTCCTACAGCCTGGTCACCCAGCAGCCGCTGGGTGGCAAGGCGCAGTTCGGTGGCCAGCGTTTCGGGGAGATGGAGGTCTGGGCGCTGGAAGCCTACGGCGCCGCCTACACCCTGCAGGAAATGCTGACCGTGAAGTCGGACGACGTGAACGGCCGTACCAAGATGTACAAGAACATCGTGGACGGGGATCACCGCATGGAGGCCGGCATGCCCGAGTCCTTCAACGTGCTGATCAAAGAGATCCGCTCGCTCGGCATCGATATCGAACTGGAAACCGAATAACACGTGACGATAAACGGTGCGGCGGCTAGCCGCCGCACCGGGTCCGTGAGGAGGAAAGGCCTTGAAAGACTTGCTCAATCTGTTGAAAAACCAGGGTCAAATCGAGGAGTTCGATGCCATCCGTATTGGTCTGGCCTCGCCCGAGATGATTCGTTCCTGGTCGTTCGGCGAAGTTAAGAAGCCGGAGACCATCAACTACCGTACCTTCAAGCCGGAGCGCGATGGCCTGTTCTGCGCCAAGATCTTCGGCCCGGTGAAGGACTACGAGTGCCTGTGCGGTAAGTACAAGCGCCTGAAGCACCGCGGTGTGATCTGCGAGAAGTGCGGCGTCGAAGTCGCCCTGGCCAAGGTGCGCCGCGAGCGCATGGGCCACATCGAGCTGGCCTCGCCGGTCGCCCACATCTGGTTCCTGAAGTCCCTGCCGTCCCGTATCGGCCTGCTGCTGGACATGACCCTGCGTGACATCGAGCGCGTGCTCTATTTCGAGAGCTACGTGGTGATCGACCCGGGCATGACTACCCTGGAGAAGGGCCAGCTGCTGAACGACGAGCAGTACTTCGAGGCCCTCGAAGAGTTCGGTGACGACTTCGACGCGCGCATGGGCGCCGAGGCCGTTCGCGAGCTGCTCAACCAGATCGACCTGGAGCACGAGATCGGCCGCCTGCGCGAAGAGATTCCGCAGACCAACTCGGAAACCAAGATCAAGAAGCTGTCCAAGCGTCTGAAGCTGATGGAAGCCTTCCAGGGCTCCGGCAACCATCCGGAGTGGATGGTGCTGACCGTCCTGCCGGTGCTGCCGCCGGACCTGCGTCCGCTGGTTCCGCTGGATGGCGGCCGCTTCGCGACTTCGGATCTGAACGATCTGTACCGCCGGGTGATCAACCGTAACAACCGTCTGAAGCGCCTGCTCGACCTGGCCGCTCCGGACATCATCGTGCGCAACGAAAAGCGCATGCTGCAGGAAGCCGTCGACGCCCTGCTGGACAACGGCCGCCGCGGTCGCGCCATCACCGGCTCGAACAAGCGCCCGCTGAAGTCCCTGGCCGACATGATCAAGGGCAAGCAAGGTCGCTTCCGTCAGAACCTGCTCGGCAAGCGCGTGGACTACTCCGGTCGTTCGGTAATTACCGTCGGCCCGACCCTGCGCCTGCACCAGTGCGGCCTGCCGAAGAAGATGGCCCTCGAGCTGTTCAAGCCGTTCATCTTCGGCAAGCTCGAAGCCCGTGGCATGGCCACCACCATCAAGGCCGCGAAGAAGATGGTCGAGCGCGAACTGCCCGAGGTCTGGGACGTTCTCGCCGAAGTCATCCGCGAACACCCCGTGCTGCTGAACCGTGCGCCGACCCTGCACCGTCTGGGTATCCAGGCGTTCGAGCCGGTGCTCATCGAAGGCAAGGCGATCCAGCTGCACCCGCTGGTGTGCGCGGCGTACAACGCCGACTTCGACGGTGACCAGATGGCCGTCCACGTTCCGCTGACCCTCGAGGCCCAGCTGGAAGCGCGCGCGCTGATGATGTCGACCAACAACATCCTCTCGCCCGCCAACGGCGAGCCGATCATCGTGCCGTCGCAGGACGTGGTGATGGGTCTGTACTACATGACCCGTGAAGCCATCAACGCCAAGGGCGAGGGCATGGCCTTCGCCGACCTGCAGGAAGTCGACCGCGCATACCGCAGCGGCCAGGTGTCCCTGCACGCCCGCGTGAAAGTACGGATCAACGAGAAGATCAAGAACGAAGACGGCAGCCTGACCGCCAACACCCGTATCGTCGACTCCACCGTCGGCCGCGCCCTGCTGTTCCAGGTCGTGCCGGCAGGCCTGCCGTACGACGTGGTCAACCAGCCGATGAAGAAGAAGGCGATCTCCAAGCTGATCAACCACTGCTACCGCGTGGTGGGTCTGAAGGACACCGTCATCTTCGCCGACCAACTGATGTACACCGGCTTCGCCTACTCGACCATCTCCGGCGTCTCGATCGGCGTGAACGACTTCGTCATCCCGGACGAGAAGGCGCGCATCATCAATGCCGCCACCGAGGAAGTGAAGGAGATCGAGACCCAGTACGCCTCCGGCCTGGTAACCCAGGGCGAGAAGTACAACAAGGTGATCGACCTCTGGTCCAAGGCCAACGACGAAGTGTCCAAGGCGATGATGGCCAACCTCTCGAAAGAGAAGGTCATCGACCGCGAGGGCAAGGAAGTCGACCAGGAGTCCTTCAACTCCATGTACATGATGGCGGACTCCGGTGCGCGGGGTTCCGCGGCCCAGATCCGTCAGCTGGCCGGTATGCGTGGCCTGATGGCCAAGCCGGACGGCTCGATCATCGAGACCCCCATCACCGCGAACTTCCGTGAAGGCCTGAACGTACTCCAGTACTTCATCTCCACCCACGGTGCTCGTAAAGGCCTGGCGGATACCGCACTGAAGACCGCGAACTCCGGTTACCTGACCCGTCGCCTGGTCGACGTGGCCCAGGACCTGGTGGTGACCGAGATCGACTGCGGCACCGAGCACGGCCTGCTGATGTCGCCGCACATCGAAGGCGGCGACGTGGTGGAACCGCTGGGCGAGCGCGTGCTCGGCCGTGTGGTCGCGCGCGACGTGTTCAAGCCCGGTGGCGACGACGTCATCGTGCCGGCCGGCACCCTGATCGACGAGAAGTGGGTCGATTTCCTCGAGCAGATGAGCGTCGACGAAGTCCTGGTCCGTTCGCCGATCACCTGCGAAACCCGTCACGGCATCTGCTCCAAGTGCTACGGCCGCGATCTGGCCCGTGGTCACCAGGTGAACATCGGTGAAGCGGTCGGCGTCATCGCCGCGCAGTCGATCGGTGAGCCGGGTACCCAGCTGACCATGCGTACCTTCCACATCGGTGGTGCGGCCAGCCGGACCTCCGCCGTGGACAACGTCCAGGTGAAGAACGGCGGTACCATCCGCCTGCACAACCTGAAGCACGTCGAGCGTGCCGACGGCGCGCTGGTGGCGGTTTCCCGTTCCGGCGAGCTGGCCGTGGCCGACGACTTCGGTCGCGAGCGCGAGCGCTACAAGCTGCCTTACGGCGCCGTGATCTCCGTGAAGGAAGGTGACAAGGTCGACCCGGGCGCCATCGTCGCCAAGTGGGACCCGCACACCCACCCGATCGTCACCGAAGTGGACGGTACCGTTGCCTTCGCCGGCATGGAAGAGAACATCACCGTCAAGCGCCAGACCGACGAACTCACCGGTCTGACCAACATCGAGGTGATGGATCCGAAAGACCGTCCGGCTTCCGGCAAGGACATCCGTCCGGCGGTGAAGCTGATCGACGCCGCAGGCAAGGACCTGCTGCTGCCGGGCACCGACGTGCCGGCACAGTACTTCCTGCCCGCCAACGCCCTGGTCAACCTGACCGACGGCGCCAAGGTGCGCGTGGGTGACGTGGTTGCACGTATCCCGCAGGAAACCTCGAAGACCCGCGACATCACCGGTGGTCTGCCGCGCGTTGCCGACCTGTTCGAGGCTCGTCGTCCGAAAGAGCCTTCGATCCTGGCGGAAATCAGCGGCACCATCTCCTTCGGCAAGGAAACCAAGGGCAAGCGCCGCCTGGTCATCACGCCGAACGACGGTAGCGATCCGTACGAGGAGCTGATTCCGAAGTGGCGTCACCTGAACGTGTTCGAAGGCGAACAGGTGAACCGCGGCGAAGTCATCTCCGACGGCCCGAGCAACCCGCACGACATCCTCCGTCTGCTGGGCGTCAGCTCGCTGGCCAAGTACATCGTCAACGAGATCCAGGACGTGTACCGCCTGCAGGGCGTGAAGATCAACGACAAGCACATCGAGACCATCCTGCGGCAGATGCTGCGCAAGGTCGAAGTGGCCGAGTCGGGCGACTCCTCCTTCATCAAGGGCGACCAGGTCGAACTGGTCCAGGTGCTGGAAGAGAACGAAGTACTGGCCACCGTGGACAAGTTCCCGGCCAAGTACGAGCGCGTCCTGCTGGGTATCACCAAGGCCTCGCTGTCGACCGAGTCGTTCATCTCCGCGGCTTCCTTCCAGGAGACCACCCGCGTCCTCACCGAGGCGGCGGTCACCGGCAAGCGCGACTTCCTGCGCGGCCTGAAGGAAAACGTGGTGGTCGGTCGTCTGATCCCGGCGGGTACCGGCCTTGCCTATCACAGCGAGCGCAAGCGTCAGCGCGAGCTCGGCAAACCGCAGCGCGTGAGCGCCAGCGAAGCCGAAGCAGCACTGGCCGAAGCGCTCAACCTGAGTGGCAATTAAGCCTTGAGCGAAGCCCCGGCTGTCCTGACAGCCGGGGCTTTGTCTTGACGGGGTGCTGGAAGCTCTTTAGTATTTTGTACCCCGAAAATTGGCAGGGCGCATGCTCTGCCATTTCGTTTAAGTGTCGTAAGACAATCAGTGGAGCTATAGATGGCAACTATCAACCAGCTGGTGCGTAAGCCGCGCAAGCGCATGGTCGACAAGAGCGACGTGCCGGCGCTGCAGAACTGCCCGCAACGTCGTGGCGTATGCACCCGCGTATACACCACCACGCCGAAAAAGCCGAACTCGGCACTGCGTAAGGTATGCCGTGTTCGCCTGACCAACGGCTACGAAGTCACTTCGTACATCGGTGGTGAAGGTCACAACCTGCAAGAGCACAGCGTAGTGCTGATCCGTGGCGGTCGTGTAAAGGACCTTCCGGGTGTGCGTTACCACACCGTGCGCGGTTCGCTGGACACCTCGGGTGTCAAAGACCGTAAGCAGGGTCGTTCCAAGTACGGCGCCAAGCGTCCGAAGTAATCGTTTTTTCCTATTTGCTGAGTCGATAAGAGTAAGGTCGGGCGCGTAACCAAAGTGTTGCAGTCCCGGGCTAACCTGAAGACCGTTTGAGGGCTTATCAATGCCAAGACGTCGTGTAGCGGCCAAACGTGAGATCCTGGCCGATCCGAAATACGGAAGCCAGATTCTGGCCAAGTTCATGAACCACGTGATGGAAAGCGGCAAGAAAGCCGTTGCCGAGCGTATCGTTTACGGTGCTCTGGACAAGGTCAAAGAGCGCAGTAAAGGTGACCCCCTGGAACTCTTCGAGAAAGCTCTCGACGCCATCGCTCCGCTGGTCGAAGTGAAGTCCCGCCGTGTCGGCGGTGCTACCTACCAGGTTCCGGTCGAAGTACGTCCGTCCCGTCGTAATGCCCTGGCCATGCGCTGGCTGGTGGACTACGCCCGCAAGCGCGGCGAGAAGTCCATGGCCCTGCGCCTCGCCGGCGAACTGCTGGATGCCGCCGAAGGCAAAGGCGCCGCCGTCAAGAAGCGTGAAGACGTGCACCGTATGGCTGAAGCCAACAAGGCCTTCTCCCACTACCGCTTCTAATCGCGGCTTCCATTCTTTTGCGAGGGCTTTATGGCTCGTACTACAGCAATTAACCGCTACCGGAACATTGGTATCTGCGCCCACGTCGACGCGGGCAAGACCACCACTACCGAGCGGATCCTGTTCTACACAGGTCTCAGCCACAAGATGGGTGAGGTACACGACGGCGCTGCTACCACCGACTGGATGGTGCAGGAGCAGGAGCGTGGTATCACCATCACCTCCGCTGCGATCACGACCTTCTGGGAAGGTTCGCGCGGCCAGTACGACAAGTACCGCGTAAACGTCATCGACACCCCCGGCCACGTAGACTTCACCATTGAAGTCGAGCGCTCCCTGCGCGTACTGGACGGTGCTGTCGTGGTGTTCTGCGGCACCTCCGGCGTTGAGCCGCAGTCCGAAACCGTATGGCGTCAGGCCAACAAGTACGGCGTTCCGCGTATCGTCTACGTGAACAAGATGGACCGCGCCGGCGCCAACTTCCTGCGCGTCGTCGGTCAGATCAAGAACCGCCTGGGCCACACCCCGGTCCCGGTTCAGCTGGCCATCGGTGCAGAAGATGACTTCCAGGGTCAGATCGACCTGATGAAGATGAAGGCCATCTACTGGAACGAAGACGACAAGGGCACCAGCTACCGCGAGGAAGAGATTCCCGCCGAGCTGCTGGACCTGGCCAACGAATGGCGCAACAACATGGTCGAGGCTGCTGCCGAGGCCAACGAAGAGCTGATGAACAAGTACCTGGAAGGCGGCGAGCTGTCGATCGAAGAGATCAAGGCCGGCCTGCGCCAGCGTACCATCGCCTGCGAAATCGTTCCGGCGGTCTGCGGTTCGTCCTTCAAGAACAAGGGCGTGCCCCTGGTTCTGGACGCCGTCATCGACTTCCTGCCTGCTCCGACCGAGATCCCGGCCATCCAGGGCGTCCACCCGGACAGCACCGATGACAACGAGATCCACGACGAGCGTCCGGCCGACGACAACGCTCCGTTCTCCGCTCTGGCGTTCAAGATCGCTACCGACCCGTTCGTCGGTACCCTGACCTTCGTCCGCGTCTACTCGGGCGTTCTGGAGTCCGGCCAGTCGGTCATCAACTCCGTGAAGGGCAAGAAAGAGCGCGTTGGTCGTATGGTGCAGATGCACGCCAACCAGCGTGACGAGATCAAGGAAGTGCGCGCTGGTGACATCGCGGCTCTGATCGGCATGAAGGACGTCACCACCGGTGACACCCTGTGCGACATCGAGAAGCCGATCATCCTCGAGCGCATGGACTTCCCGGAGCCGGTCATCTCGGTGGCTGTCGAGCCGAAGACCAAGGCTGACCAGGAGAAGATGGGCATCGCCCTCGGCAAGCTGGCCCAGGAAGACCCGTCGTTCCGCGTCAAGACCGACGAAGAAACCGGCCAGACCATCATCTCCGGTATGGGGGAGCTGCACCTGGACATCCTCGTCGACCGCATGAAGCGCGAGTTCGGCGTCGAGGCCAACATCGGCAAGCCGCAGGTTTCCTACCGCGAAACCATCTCCAAGGACAACGTCGAGATCGAAGGCAAGTTCGTTCGTCAGTCCGGTGGTCGCGGTCAGTTCGGTCACTGCTGGATCCGCTTCTCGACTCCGGATGTGGACGAGAAGGGCAACATCACCGAAGGCCTGGTGTTCACCAGCGAAGTCGTAGGTGGTGTGGTTCCGAAGGAATACATCCCGGCGATCCAGAAGGGCATCGAAGAGCAGATGAAGAACGGCGTCGTCGCCGGCTATCCGCTCATCGGCCTGAAGGCCACCGTGTTCGATGGTTCCTACCACGACGTCGACTCCAACGAGATGGCGTTCAAGATCGCTGCTTCCATGGCGACCAAGCAGCTGGCCCAGAAGGGCGGCGGCAAGGTGCTCGAGCCGATCATGAAAGTGGAAGTGGTGACTCCTGAGGACTACATGGGCGACGTGATGGGCGACCTGAACCGTCGTCGCGGTCTGATTCAGGGGATGGAAGACTCGGTTTCCGGTAAGGTTATCCGTGCCGAGGTTCCGCTGGGCGAGATGTTCGGTTATGCGACCGACGTACGTTCCATGTCCCAGGGTCGCGCGAGCTACTCCATGGAATTCTCCAAATACGCCGAAGCTCCGTCGAACATCGTCGAAGCGCTGGTTAAAAAACAAGCTTGATTCAGCCCTTTAAGTTAAGAGGTTACTGTCGTGGCTAAGGAAAAATTTGAACGTAACAAACCGCACGTCAACGTTGGCACCATCGGCCACGTCGACCACGGTAAGACCACTCTGACCGCTGCTCTGACCAAGGTCTGCTCCGAGACCTGGGGTGGCTCCGCTCGCGCCTTCGACCAGATCGACAACGCGCCGGAAGAGAAAG
>NZ_BSQE01000042.1:0-21390 GCF_030268185.1 Pseudomonas sp. NBRC 100443 | reverse complement strand
GATTGTCTTCGGCAACGAAGTCATCCAGGCATTCCGGCAGCAAGCTGACCTGTGTCCGGCTCGCTTCCTCGATGAATCGCTTCATACGCCGCCCCCGCTGACGATGCTCCAGCAACTCTAGGCGAGGGCGACGTTTTCACACAGCCTGGGTCGGTAGTGGCCTCTCATCAAGGGCTGCAATCGGCCAGGAGCGGGCACTCCCTCATTAACAGCGATCTGCAGCGTTATAGAGAGAAAAGGACCGACAATAACGGGCCACGTATTAGCCTGGGCTTCAACCGGACTTCGGCAAAATCGAATTCCTCCACCTCCGCGCTCGCCAGCATCATGCCAGGCATCTCACTCAACGCGGATACAAGGCATGACCGACTTCGATCCCTCGGAATGGCTGGGGCGTACCCAGGAAGTTCACGACCAACTTAGCCGCAACCTCGTGCAACGCATCGCGGCTACCTTCAATGCATCGGCGCCGGCCCACGGCGAAGAGCTGCCATGGCTCTGGCACTGGTGCTTCTTCAACGATCAGGTGGCGGGCAACCGTCTGGGCCCGGACGGCCACCCGGTGCTGGGTACTTTCATGCCACCGGCCCACGGGCGCAATCGCATGTGGGCAGGCGGCCGGCTGGATTTCCTCGAACCCTTGCGGATCGGCGCCGAAGCCTGGCGCAAGACGCGTATCGAGCGCATCGAGGAGAAGGCCGGGCGCACCGGTTCGCTGCTGTTCGTTACCCTCGCCCACGAGTATTGGCAGGACCGTCAACTGTGCCTGCGCGAGGAGCAGGACATCGTCTACCGCGAGCCCTCGCCGCCCAAGCTCGGCGCAGGCGAGCCCTCGCCCCAGATGGGTTGGGAAGAGCGCATCGCGCCTGACCCCACCCTGCTCTTCCGCTACTCCGCGGTGACCTTCAACGCCCACCGCATCCACTACGACTGGCCCTACGTCACCGGCGCCGAGGGCTACCCCGGCCTGGTGGTGCACGGCCCACTGACTGCAACCCTGAGCCTCGCTGCCTTCGCCCGCGCCAACCCGCTGGCACGCCTGCGCCGCTTCAGCTTCCGAGGCGTGCGCCCGTTAATCGCACCCGAGCCGTTCCAGGTGGGTGGACGCCACACCGAACCCGGCGTAGCCGAACTGTGGGCCGCCAATTCCACCGGCGTGTGCCAGCGCGCCGAAGTCCTGTTCGACTGACCCTGCCCCGCGTCCATCCCGCTGACGCAGCCCAAAGGAAGAGCGATGAACCACCACGACAACGAAGAACTCAATGCCATCCGCGAAGGCGTGCGCGCCCTCTGTGCGGAGTTCCCCGCCGAGTACTGGCGCAAGGTCGATGAAGCGAAAGGCTTCCCCGAAGCCTTCGTCAAGGCCATGACCGAGGCCGGCTGGCTGTCGGCGATGATCCCCGAGGAATACGGCGGCTCCGGCCTGGGCCTGGCCGAGGCCTCGGTGATCCTCGAGGAGGTCAACCGCTGCGGCGGCAACTCCGGGACCATCCACGGGCAGATGTACAACATGTTCACCCTGCTGCGTAACGGCAGCGAGGAGCAGAAGCGCTACTACCTGCCCAAACTCGCCAGCGGCGAACTGCGCCTGCAGTCCATGGGCGTCACCGAGCCGACCACCGGCACCGACACCACCAAGATCAAGACCACCGCCGTGCGCAAGGGCGACAAATACGTCATCAATGGCCAGAAGGTGTGGATCTCGCGGGTGCAGCACTCCGACCTGATGATCCTGCTGGCCCGCACCACGCCGTTGGCCGAGGTGAAGAAGAAGGCCGAGGGCATGTCGATCTTCCTGGTCGACCTGCGCGAGGCCATCGGCAACGGCCTGACCGTGCAGCCCATCGCCAACATGGTCAACCACGAGACCAACGAGCTGTTCTTCGACAACCTGGAAATCCCCGCCAGCAGCCTGATCGGCGAGGAGGGCAAGGGTTTCCGCTACATCCTCGACGGCCTCAACGCCGAGCGCACGCTGATCGCCGCCGAATGCATCGGCGACGGCCGCTGGTTCATCGACAAAGCCAGCCAATATGCCCGCGACCGCGTGGTGTTCGGCCGCCCCATCGGGCAGAACCAGGGCGTGCAGTTCCCCATCGCCGAGGCGCACATCGAGGTGGAAGCGGCCGACCTGATGCGCTGGAAGGCCTGCGCGGAATACGACGCCGGGCGCAACGCCGGGGCCGCGGCGAACATGGCCAAGTACCTGGCGGCCAAGGCCAGCTGGGAGGCGGCCAACGCCTGCCTGCAGACCCATGGCGGCTTCGGCTTCGCCAACGAATACGACGTCGAGCGCAAGTTCCGCGAGACGCGGCTGTACCAGGTGGCGCCGATCTCCACCAACCTGATCCTCTCCTACGTGGCCGAGCACCTGCTCGAACTGCCGCGCTCGTTCTGACGGAGGCCACATGCAACTGGACAAGCTGCGCAGCGCGCTGTTCGTGCCGGGAGATCGCCCGGAGCGCTTCGCCAAGGCCCTGGCCAGCGGCGCCGATGCCGTGATCGTCGACCTGGAGGATGCCGTGCAGGCGTCCGCCAAGGCCCAGGCGCGCGAACATCTGCGCGCCTTCCTCGACGCCCACCCCGACGCCGGCGTCTGGGTACGGGTGAACATGGCCGGGCACCGGGAACACGATGCGGACCTCGACCTGTGCCGTCATCGTGGCGTGGTCGGCCTGCTGCTTCCCAAGTCGGAAAGCGTCGAGCAGGTGGTCAATGCCGCCACGGTCGGCAAACCGGTACTGCCCATCGTCGAGAGCGCCCTGGGCCTGCGGGCGTTGCCGGAAATGGCACGGGTTGCCGGCGTGCAGCGCCTGACCTTCGGCGGCCTCGACCTGTGCCTGGACCTGGGCATCAGCGCGGGTACCCCGGTCGCAACGCGCCTGCTCGACCAGGTGCGCTACGAGCTGTTGCTGCACACCCGCCTGGCCGGCCTCGCCGCGCCACTGGACACCGTGTTTCCCGAGATCGCCAACCCCGAGGGCCTCGCCCGCTTCGCCCGCGATGCCCGAGATGCCGGTTTCGCCGGCATGCTGTGCATCCACCCGCGCCAGGTCATCGGCGTGCACCAGGCGCTGGCGCCAACCCGTGAACAGTTGGATTGGGCGCAAAAGATCGTCGGCGCGGCCCAAGGCAATGGTGCTTTCCAACTGGACGGGCAGATGGTCGATGCACCGGTGATCGAACGCGCCCGGCGCCTGCTCGCACTGCACGACTGACAGTACCGACCTCGCTTGCGCCGGCCCTCGTGGCCGGCTTTTTTTGCACCGCCGCCACCCCGCAGATGCGCTTGCGAGCAGATATCCAGGCAGCGCAAAGACGAACACCCGGTCCATCGTGGAGACCGGGCGTGCGTTTACCTCAGGGTAGGGATTCCGGCATCGGCAAGAGTTGGCTCGCCGTCCGGGCGCACCGGGCAAGCCCGGTGGATCGGGCAGCCGCCTTCTTGTGGAAGGCGGCCCCGCAACTCATTTCAGCGACAGCGTGTAAGAGAGGATCAGGCGATTCTCGTCCAGCTCGCCGGCGCCATCGGAGCGCACCGTCGCATTGCGCCAGCGCACGCCGAAATTCTTCAGCGGGCCGCTCTGCACCACGTAGGTGATATCCAGGTTGCGCTCCCATTCCTTGCCGGCCTTGCCGCCGATCTCATAGCCGTCGCCACGGATGTAGCGGTTGATCATGGTCAGGCCGGGGATGCCGAAGGCGCTGAAGTCCAGGTCATGGCGCACCTGCCAGGAGGTTTCCTGCGCGCGGGTGAAGTCGAGGATCTGCACCACGTTGGCACCGTAGGTGTCGGCATCCTGCAGGTACGGGAAGGGGCTATCGCCGCTGTTGTCCTGGTAGCCGACACGGAAGGTCTGCGCGCCGTAGTTGGCCGAGAGCATAGCGGTGGTCAGGCCGTTGTCGATGTCGCCACCACGGGCAGCGCCGTTCTCCGAGGAATCGAAGTAGCCCAGGTTGGCGCTCAGTACCCAGTCACCCACCTTGCGGCTGCCCTGGAAGCCCAGGTAGTTCTGCTCGTAGACATCCTGCAGTTCGGCACGCCAGTAGGCGAGGTTGACCGTCGGCGAAAAGGCGTAGGTAGCGCCGAAGTAGTCGAAGTGATCACCACTGACGTTGTAGTTGCCGGCGATGATCTCGTCGTGGTTGCCACTGGAGTTGCGGAAGTTGACCTTGTCGAAACGGCCCAGGTCCAGGGTCAGGTTGTCGATGTCGCTGGAGGTCAGCGTGGCGCCGTTGTAGATCGGCGGCAGCAGGCGCGCATCGCTGGAGAGCAGCACCGGCGTCTTGGGGGTGAAGCCGCCGACCTTCAGCTCGGTCCTGGCGATCTTCACCTTCGCCACGCCCGAGAGGTCGCTGTAGCTGCCAGGGCCGGAATCGCCGAAGCGGTTGGGCAACAGGCCGGTGCCGGCGCGGGCGTCGGAGGAATCGAGCTTCAGGCCCAGCGCGCTGTACAGCTCCAGCCCCACGCCGACGGTGCCTTCGGTGTAGCCCGACTTGGCGCTGAACATGAAGCCCTGGGCCCACTCCTCGCGCTTGGATTGCGGCGCGTTGTCCTGGCGGAAGTCGCGGTTGAAGTAGATGTTGCGCAGGCCGAGGTTGACGCTGCTGTCCTTGATGAAGTCGGCATGGGCCAGCGCCGGGAGCGCCAGGGCCGGCGGCAGCGCGAGCAGGCCGCAGAGCCGGGCCAGAGAAGGATTCTGCATGGAGGTATCCGTGTTGGTTGTTGTTGTTTTCGAATGACCCGGAAGGGGAACGCCGGGGTGCGCAGAAGGATGCAAACGCGAAGGCACGGACAGGTATTGGGTTTTTCTTAAGGAGCCGTTTCACGAAAACGAAGAGCGCCTCGCAGCCCAGGCGGGCGCGGCGACTTAAGCAATGCGGAAGGCAGGCTTTTGCGATGCGAAATTGCCCCACCTGCGTCACCTTGCCCATGCTGGCCAGCATTCCCCTGGCAAGCCCATTCCCCCAAGAACAAGGCCGACCCCATGCACGACGCGCTGATCGTTTCTCCCCTGCGAACCCCCATCGGCAAGTTCGGCGGCGCCCTCGCCCCGCTGACCGCCGACCAGCTCGCCGCCGGCATCATCCAGGCCCTGCTGCAGCGCCTGGACATTCCCCCGGCGACACTGGACGAGGTGATCGTCTCGCAGTCCTATGCCTCCAGCGAGGCGCCCTGCATGGGCCGCTACGCCGCGCTGGCCGCCGGCCTGCCGCTGGAAGTGCCCGGCTATACCCTCGACCGCCGCTGCGGCTCCGGCCTGCAGGCGCTGGCCGACGCGGCGATGCACGTGCAGACCGGCCACGCCCAGGCGGTACTGGTGGTGGGCGTGGAGAGCATGAGCAACATCGAGTACTACAGCACCGACATGCGCTGGGGCGCCCGCGCCGGCAGCGTGAAATTCCACGACCGCCTGGAGCGCGGCCGCGAGCGCTCGCAGCCGCACGAGCGCTTCGGCTACATCTCCGGCATGCCCGAGACGGCCGAGAACCTGGCCCGCGACTACGGCATCAGCCGCGAGGAAGCCGACCGTTTCGCCGTGCGCAGCCACCGCAATGCCGCCGCCGCGTGGCGTGACGGACGCTTCGCCGAGGAAGTCGTGGCGGTCGACGTACCCGGAAGGCGCGGCAGCCTAACCAGCGTGTCGATGGACGAAGGCATCCGCGAGGACGCCAGCCTGGAAAGCATGGCCGGCCTGCGCGTGCTGCGGCCCGACGGCGTGTGCACGGCGGGCAACTCCAGCCAGCAGAACGACGCCGCCGCGGCCTGCCTGGTGGTCTCACCGGACTACGCCCGACGCCACAACCTCAAGCCGCTGGCGCGCCTGGTGGACTGGGCGGCGGCCGGCTGCGACCCCGCGCGCATGGGCATCGGCCCGGTACCGGCGGTGGAGAAGCTGCTGCAACGCACCCGGCGCACGCTGGCCGAGATGGACCTGATCGAGGTCAACGAGGCCTTCGCCGCCCAGGCGCTGGCCGTGCTCAAGGCCTGGGGCCTGGAGCATGACGAGCGGGTCAACGTCAACGGTTCGGGCATCTCCCTGGGCCACCCGATCGGTGCCACCGGCGTGCGCATCATGACCACCCTGCTCCACGAGATGCAGCGCCGCGGCGCACGCTACGGACTGGAAACCCTGTGCATCGGCGGCGGCCAGGGCATGGCCGCGCTGTTCGAGCGGTTGTGAGGGCCGCCATGAACTGGATCGAAGTCAACCAGGCCGCCCTGCGCTACCAGTTGCTGCCGGCCGAACGCCCCGACACGCCGGTGCTGGTACTCATCCACGAGATGGGCGGCAGCCTGGAAAGCTGGGACGACCTCTGCGCCACCCTGGCCGGCGAACTCACGCTGCTGCGCTACGACACCCGCTGCGCCGGGCTGTCGGAAAAATTTCCCGGCGAGCTGGCCATCGACGATCACGTGGCCGACCTGGCAGCCCTGCTCGACGCGCTGCGGATCGATACCCCGGTCGCGCTGATGGGCGTCGCTGTCGGCGCAGCCATCGCCATCCGTTTCGCCGCCCGGCATCCCCGGCGCAGCCAGCAACTGATCGGCCTGGCGCCGGCCTGCGGGGTCGCCGCTTCGGCCCGCGATGCCACCCGCCAGCGCGCTGCCGCGCTGGGTGAAGAAGGCCTGGGCGAACTGGTGCCGGCGCTGCTGGAAAAGACCTGGCCGGCCCCGCTGCGCACCGATGCCGGGCGCTTCGACGCCTTCCGCCTGCGCTGGCGCGCCGCCGATCCCCAGGGCTTCGCCGCGACCTTCGCCATGCTTGCCGGCCTGGAGCTGGAAAGCGACCTGCCGCGCCTTCCGCAACGCACCCTGCTGGTGGCCGGCGAATACGACGCCCTGCGGCCCCCGGCGGAAATCGACCGCCTGGCCCGATTCGCTGCACAGATCGAGCCTTTGCAGGTAGCCTCCGGGCATTTCATGCCGCTGCAGAGCCCGCGCCTGGTCGCCGCGCTGGTGCGCGGCTATGTATGCGCCGGGTTGTCCGGCTCGGCGATCTACCGGACCTTCATCGAACACCCCCGGCACCGCATCGGCGCCAGTGGCCATGCCGCCTGAGGCACACCGTGATAGCTGAACAACGACAATGAGGAACCATGCCCCATGATGCAGTCGCGCATGATCGGTGACATCAAGGTCACCCGCCTACTCGAATACGCAGGCCCCACCCACGATCCGGCCTTCCTCTTCCCGCAGATGGACGGCCAGGTGCTGGAAGAACACCGCGAGCTGATGGCGCCGAACCACTGGATTCCGCACATGAACAAGCTGATCGTCACCATCCAGTTCTGGATCGTGCACGTGGGCAGCGAGATCGTGGTGATCGACACCGGCGTCGGCAACTTCAAGCCGCGCCCGGGCATCGCGCGGATGAACATGCTCAACGGCCTGGTGCGCGAGTGGATGATCGCCGCCGGCGCGCCGCCGGAGAAAGTCACCCACGTCGTCATCACTCACCTGCACGCCGACCATGTGGGCTGGAACACCACCTGGAAGGACGGGCGCTGGGAACCGACCTTCCCCAACGCCACCTACCACTTCCCCAAGGACGACTTCGACTTCTGCCACCAGGGCAAGAACCGGGAAGGCGGCGTCATCGACGTGTTCGGCGAATCCTTCTTCGACAGCGTGATGCCCATCGTCGATGCCGGCCTTGCGCGGATGATGCTGCCCGGCGAGGAAATCGCCGACTGCCTGCAGGTGCAGGCAGCGCCCGGCCACAGCCCCGGCCAGGTGATCTTCAAGGTACGCTCCGGCAACGAGGAAGGCATCTTCTGCGGCGACATCCTGCACAGCCCGGTGCAGATCGTCCGCCCGGACATCAACTCCGGCTACTGCATCTGGGAAGACACCGCCCGGCAGACGCGCCTGGCCTTCCTCAACGAGGCCGCCGACTCCGGCGCGCTGATCCTGCCGGTGCACTTCGGCGAGCCCCATTGCGGCTTCATCCGCCGCCAGGGCGAGGGCTTCCGTTTCGAGGCGGCCCACTGGTGAGCCCGCCGCCCGCGCCGCGCCCTGTGCGGCGCGGGCGGCGCATGGCGGCGTTGAGGCGACGAACACCGTCTATGCAGGCCATTCACCAGCCAGTACCGTGGCATACCACTTGGCAAGAAGTACCTGACCATGGCGATGCATTTCGATATCACGGATTTCCGGCTGTTCATCAACATCGCGGAAACCAGCAGCCTCACCCGCGGCGCGGAGCGCTCCTTCCTCTCCGTGCCGGCCACCAGCAACCGCATCAAGAACCTCGAGGACAACCTCGGCATGCGCCTGCTGGAGCGCTCGCCCCAGGGCGTGACCCTGACCAACGCGGGCAAGACCTACCTGCAGCACGCGCGCATCATCCTCTCCCAGCTGGAGATGCTCACCGGCGACCTGCAGCAGTACGCCGAAGGCCTCAAGGGCCAGTTGCGCCTGCTGGCCAACACCACGGCCATTACCGAATACCTGCCGCCGGTGGTGGGCGAATACCTCAAGAGCCACCCCGACGTGCACATCGACATGCGCGAGCGCCTGAGCGACGACATCGTGCGCTGCATCCGCGACGGCAGCGCGGACCTGGGCATCGTCTCCGGCAGCGTGGTCACCGACGGCCTGCAGAGCGTGCCGCTGGTGAGTAGCCGGCTGATGGTCATCGCCCCCGAAGGCCACCCGATCCTCGAAGGCGGCGAGGTGTATTTCAAGCAAGCCCTGCAGTACGCCTTCGTCTCCCTGCTCGAAGGCAGCGCCATCCACGTCTTCCTCAGCCGCGCGGCGGCGGCGCTGCACATCCCGCTGACCCTCCGCGTGCAGGTCGCAAGCTCCGACGCCATCTTCCGCATGGTCGAGGCCGGCGCCGGCATCGCCATCGTGCCCCAGGCCGGCTTCGAGCGGCTCAAGGGCAAGCAGAAAATCGGCTCGTGCAAGCTGCTCGACCCCTGGGCGGTGCGCACCTTCCAGCTCTGCGCCCAGGACTTCGACGGCCTCTCGGCCTTCGCCCGCGACTTCGCCGACAGCCTGATCGACTGCTACCGCGCGGCTTAACCCCAGGTTAAGCCTCCCTTTCGAAGAGGCCAATTGTCCGCCCCAAACGAGTCTGGGAGCCTTGTTGCACAAGGACGCGCCACGTTCCAGGGCGCTCCGCGACCAACAATGACAAGGACCACCCATGGCCGAACAACGCTGGAAGAAACGCCCCGAGGGCTCCAACTGGGGCGACTTCGGCCCCGACGACCAGAGGGGGCGGCTGAACCTGCTGACGCCGCAGAAGGTGCTGCAGGGCATCGCCGAAGTACGCGAGGGCCTGGCCTTCTGCCTCAGCCTGCCGCTGGACTACCCCGGCGGCAACGCGATGAATGTCAACCGCCTGCCGCCGATCCTGCGCCCGCTGCTGCGCAAGGGCGGGGTCAACATGAACTACCAGTACCAGCTGATCCAGCAAGGCCGCCCCGACGTGCTCAGCGACGACCTGGCGATCCTCCACCTGCAGTACTCCACCCAGTGGGACGCCCTCTCCCACGTCGGCGCGCTGTTCGACGCCGATGACGACGGCGTGCCCGAGCCGCTGTACTACAACGGCTTCAGCGCCGGCGGCGACATCGAAGGCCCCAGCGACCTCGAAGACTGCGGCATCGCCGGGCCGATCAAGCCCCACAGCACCTCCTGCGCCCACGCCCTGGGCATCGAGCGCATGGCCGAAACCTGCGTGCAGGGCCGCGGCGTGCTGATCGACCTGCACCACCACTTCGGCCTCGAGCGCACGCACATCGGCTACGACGAGCTGATGCGGGTGATGGACGCCGACAAGGTGGAAGTCGAGGCCGGCGACATCGTCTGCCTGCACACCGGTTACGCCGACGCCCTGCTGGGGATGAACCGCAACCCCGACCCGGCGGTGCTGGAACGGCTGGCCGCCGTGCTCGACGGCCACGATTCGCGCCTGTTGAACTGGATCACCGACAGCAACCTGGTGGCCATCGCCGCCGACAACTACTCGGTGGAGATCTTCCCCGCCGGCCATGCGGGCGACTGCTGCTCGGTGATGCCGCTGCACCACCACTGCCTGTTCAAGCTCGGCGTGCACCTGGGCGAGCTCTGGCACCTCACGCCGTTGGCCAACTGGCTGCGCGCCAACGGCCGCAACCGCTTCCTGCTCACCGCCCCGCCGCTGCGCCTGCCCGGCGCCGTGGGCGCGCCGCTCAACCCCATCGCCACAGTCTGACGGAGTTCCACCGTGCCCAGAGAACGCGTACTCATCACCGGAGGCGCCTCCGGCATCGGCGCCGCCATCGTCCAACGCTGCCGCGAGGATGGCTTCGAGCCGGTGATCATCGACCGCATCGGCGACGGCCTGATCGCCGACCTCACCGACCCCGCCGCCACTGCCACCGCCCTGGAACAGGCCCTGGCCGATGGCCCGATCACCCGCCTGGTGAACAACGTCGGCATGGTCTGCCCCAACCCCGCAGACGAGCAAAGCCTCGAAGAACTGGAGCGGGTCTGGGCGCTGAACGTCCGCTGTTCGCTGCAGTGCATGCAGGCGCTGCTGCCGGGCATGAAGGCCGCCGGTTTCGGGCGCATCCTCAACATGTCCTCGCGCGCCGCGCTGGGCAAGGAGCTGCGCAGCGCCTACGCGGCCACCAAGGCCGGTTTGCTGGGCATGACCCGCGTCTGGGCGCTGGAGCTGGGCCGGCATGGCATCACCGCCAATGCCATCGGCCCCGGCCCCATCCGTACCGAGCTGTTCGAGCGCGCCAATCCGCCGGATAGCCCGCGCACCCGGGCGATCATCGATAGCGTGCCGGTCAAGCGCCTGGGCGTGCCGGACGACATCGCCCAGGCGGCCTCGTTCTTCCTCGATGCGCGCGCCAGCTTCGTCACCGGCCAGGTGCTCTACGTGTGCGGTGGCATGACCGTCGGTGTAGCCGCCGTCTGACCTGCCTCACCCTGCTGGCCCGCCTCATCAGCAGGCCAGCAGCTTGTTAATCCGCGGTTAAACACCCCTTCCGCAGACTGAAATTGTGACCCCCAGGGCGCGCTGGCAAGCTGGTTTCCAGGCGCGATGAAGGCCGGAAAAGGCCGCATCCGCCTGCGATGAAAACGAAAAAGGACCCGCAGTCATGATCGACAAGCTTTGCCCCAGTGCCGCCCAGGCGCTGGCCGAGATTCCCGACGGCGCGATCATCGCCGTGGGCGGCTTCGGCGGCGCCGGGATGCCCGAGGACCTGATCGATGCGCTGATCGCCCAGGGCGCGCGCGACCTCACCCTGGTGAGCAACAACGCCGGCCAGGGCGACACCGGCCTGGCCGCCCTGCTCAAGGCCGGCCGCGTGCGCCGGATTCTCTGTTCCTACCCGCGCATGGTCGGCTCCCACGTGTTCGAGGAACTGTACCGTGCCGGCAGGATCGAGCTGGAGATCGTCCCCCAGGGCAACCTCGCCGAGCGCCTGCGCGCCGCCGGCTGCGGCATCGGCGGGTTCTTCACTCCCACCGGCTACGGCACCCTGCTCGCCGAAGGCAAGGAAACCCGCCTGATCGACGGCCGCCACTACGTGTTCGAAACGCCGATCCACGTCGACTACGCGCTGATCAACGCCGAGGCCGGCGACCGCTGGGGCAACCTGGTGTACCGCAAGACCGCGCGCAATTTCAGCCCGGTGATGGCCATGGCCGCGCGCCACACCATCGCCTCGGTAGGCCGCGTCTGCGCCCTGGGCGAGATCGACCCGGAACAGGTCGTCACCCCCGGCATCTTCGTCAAACACATCGTGCAGCGCACCCGCGCCGTCGCCCCCAGTGAAGTCGACCGCAGCAAGGCAGGTTGAGCATGGACAAACAGACCCGCAACGCCATGGCCGCCCGCGTGGCCCGCGACATCCCCGAAGGCGCCTACGTCAACCTGGGCATCGGCCTGCCGACCCTGGTGGCCAACCACCTGCCGGCGGACAAGGACATCTTCCTGCACAGCGAGAACGGCGTGCTCGGCCGCTGGACCGGTGCCAAGCCCGGCGAGGAAGACTGGGACATGATCAACGCCGGCAAGGAGCCCATCTGCCTGTCGCCGGGCGCGGCGTTTTTCCACCATGCCGACTCCTTCGGCATGATGCGCGGTGGCCACCTGGACATCTGCGTGCTCGGCGCCTTCCAGGTTGCGGCCAACGGTGACCTGGCCAACTGGCACACCGGCTCGCCGGACGCCATCCCTGCCGTCGGGGGCGCCATGGATCTGGCCATCGGCGCCAAGCGTATCTTCGTGATGATGGAGCACTTGGCGAAGGACGGAGCGTGCAAGCTCATCGAACACTGCACCTACCCGCTCACCGGCATCGGCTGCGTCAGCCGCGTGTACACCGACCTCGCCACACTGGAGATCACCGCCGAGGGCGTGCAGGTCATCGAGCTGGCGGGCGAGACCACGGCCGAGGCGCTGCAGGCCGTCACGCCGATCCCGCTGGACTTCTCCACGCTGCGCAGCCGCCCTGCGCGGGCCTTGAGCCCGAGCGCCGAGCGGGCGCTGGGCAGCTCCACCTGAGGACGCCGCCGTGAGCACCTTCGACCGTGCAAGAGCCTGGGATCAGGGCGATCTGACACAGCTGCTGAGCCTGGAAGACGGCCCGCAGGACACCTTCCGTGCCACCGTCAACGACAGCAACGTCAACGGCCGCGTGTACGCCGGACAACTGCTCGGCCAGGCCCTCTGGGCCGCCGCGCAGACCGTGCCGCACCGCGTGCCCAGTACCCTGCAGGCCACTTTCCTGCAGGGCGCGCGCCCCGAGGACGCGCTGGAATACAAGGTGGAGGCGCTGCAGGATGGCCGGCGCTTCTCCAGCCGGCACATCTACGGCGTGCAGGGCACCGCGCTGGTGCTCAGCGCCCACGCGACCTTCCAGCACCCCGGCGAATGCATCGATGCGACGCCACGCCTAGAGCGCGAGGTCCCGCCCCCGGAAAGCCTGCCGGACCTGCGCGAACTGGCCGAGCGCTACCCCGGCCAGGGCGAGGCGGCGCAGGTGCGTTTCACCGGGCAACCACTGCTGGATATCCGCCCGGTGAACCCCGCGGTGTACTTCGGCCGCACACCGTCGCAGAACGAAATCGCCTACTGGGTACGCCTGCTGCAACCGCTGACGGCCGAAGGTTGCCTGCACCATGCGGCGCTTGCGTATCTCTCCGACTGCTGGTTCAACGGCGCCCTGACACCCCCTGCGGGTGCAAGGGAGCTGTGGCAACGGCACTACGTCGCCAACCTCAACCACACGCTGTGGTTCCACACCCCCGAACCGGCCTGCGACGACTGGCTGCTGTTCGTCAGCCAGGCCACCCGCAGCCTGGCCGGACGCGGCCTGGCGCTGGCGCACATCTACCGCCGCGACGGCCGCCTGATCGCCAGCATGGCCCAGGACCTGCTGATTTCTCCGAGGACCGACTGACCGCTTAACCCGACCCAAAGGCAGGCTTTCGCAAAGGCAAATGGGCGCGCGAAGCAATCTGCCGCATGCTCGCTTCACGAACCGAGCCCCGCCCGCCTGGCGGTCAGCTCGCACGACGAGCGCCACCCAAACGCTGCAACCGCGGCCACGCGCCGCGAACCGACACCCAATAACAATAAGGACGGTAATCACCATGTTCGACTGGTACAAAACCGGCTCCCGGCAGGAGCGCAAGACCTTCTGGGCCTGCTTCTCCGGCTGGGCGCTGGATACCTACGACGCGCAGATGTTCAGCTTCCTGCTGCCGGCGCTGATGGCGGTCTGGCAGATCTCCAAGGGCGAGGCCGGCATCGTCGGCACCGCCGCGCTGCTCTCGGCCTCCCTAGGCGGCTGGATCGCCGGCATCCTCAGCGACCGCTATGGCCGTGTGCGCATCCTGATCTTCACCATCTGCTGGTTCACCCTGTTCGGCTTCATCGCCGGCTTCACCCAGAGCTATGAGCAGATGCTGGTGATCCGCACCCTGCAGGGCCTGGGTTTCGGTGGTGAGTGGGCGGTCGGCGCGGCGCTGATGGCCGAGGTCATCCGCCCGGAACACCGTGGCAAGGCACTGGGCTTCGTGCAGAGCGGCTTCGCCCTGGGCTGGGCCGCCGCCGCGGTGATCATGACTGGCCTGCTCGCCTGGCTGCCGCAGGATCTGGCCTGGCGCGTGGCCTTCTGGGTCGGCGTGATTCCGGCTGGCTTCGTGCTGTTCATCCGCCTCCACGTGAAAGATCCGGAGATCTACCGGCAGGCCACCGCCAAGGTAGAAGAGAAGGCCTCGATGCTCTCCGCCTTCCGCCCCGCCGTGATCCGCCTGACTCTGCTGGCCGCCGTACTGGTCACCGGCCTGCAGGCCGCCGCCTACACCATCATGGCCTGGCTGCCGACGCTGATGGTCTCCGAGCGCGGGCTCAAGCCTGGCCCGGTGATCTTCACCATGCTGATCATGTGCGCGGGCGCTTTCGCCGGCTTCATGGTCACCGCCTGGATCGCCGACCGCTACGGCCGTCGCCCCGCCCTGCTGCTGTTCAGCGTCGGCGCTTGGATCTTCACCGTGGTCTACATGCTGGTGCCGATGAGTACGGAACTGCTGATGGCCATGGCCTTCCCCGTGGGCGCTTTCGCCACCGGCATCTTCGCGGTGCTCGGCCCGTTCCTGAGCGAACTCTTCCCCACCCATGTGCGCACCACCTGCATGGGCTTCTCCTACAACCTGGGCAAATCCCTGGGCGCGCTGTCCATCGCCGGCGTCGGCGTGCTCTCCGAGAAGATCGGCCTGGCGCAGTCCATCGGCACGTTCTGCCTGGTGGCCTACGCACTGTCCGTGACCGCCGTGCTGCTGCTGCCCGAAACCCGTGGCGTACGCCTGCAGGATGTCGACGCCAAGGTCATGAACGACGGCGAAAGCGAGCCCTCCAGCGGCGCCCAACTGTCCCAGAGCAAACTCTGACACCCGAGGAATCACCATGCTGTACTGCGTAAGAATGGACGTGAACATTCCCCGCGATATCCCGGCCGAGGAAGTCGAGGCGATCAAGGCCGCCGAGAAGGCCCGCGCCACCGAAATCCAGCGTTCGGGGAAATGGCCGCATCTGTGGCGCGTCGTCGGCCAGTACTCGAACATCAGCGTGTTCGACGTAGAGAGCAACGACGAGCTGCACGCTCTGCTCTCCAGCCTTCCGCTGTTCCCCTTCATGACGATACAGGTCACCCCGCTGGCCAGGCACCCCTCCTCCATCGCCTGACTCTGGCGGCGGCTCTTCCGGGCCGCCGCCGTCTTCCCACGACTTTCAGGATGCGGCCACGCCATGCCAATGCTGCTGCAAGCGGACGCGCTCGACCTCAGTGAACTGATCCGCCCCGGCGATACCGTACTCTGGGGCCAGGCCAACGCCGAACCCCTGCCACTGACCCAGGCCCTGATGGAGCAACGCGCGCGCATCGGCCGCTTCCGCGTCATGCTCGGCATCGCCAGCAGCCGGACCTGTGGCCCCGAACATGCCGACGTGGTCGATTTCCTCGCCTACTGCGGCGCCGGCGCCAACCGCGAACTGGGCAACGCCGGGGCGCTCGACATCCTGCCCAGCCACTATTCGCAACTGCCCGGGCTGATCGCCAGCGGAGCCCTGCGCATCGACGTGCTGATGCTGCAACTGGCACCCGCCGACGCCAATGGCCGCTACAGCCTGGGCATCGCCCACGAATACCTGCTGCCTGCATTGGACCATGCGCGGGTGGTCATCGCAGAAGTGAACCAGCAGGCACCACGCACCTTCGGCGAACGCACGCTGGGCGAGGCAGACCTCGACGCCATCCTGCACACCGACCGGCCTCCACTGGAAAATCCCCCGGCACGCATCCGCGAAGCGGACACCCGTATCGCCGCGCACATAGCCGAGCTGATCGACGACGGCGCCACCTTGCAGATCGGCATCGGCGCCATCCCCGACGCGGTGCTCGGCGCCCTGCGCGCCCATCGCGACCTGGGTGTGCATTCGGGCAGCCTGGGTGACAGCGTCGCGCAACTGATGCAGGCCGGCGTGATCACCAACGCCTGCAAGAGCCGCGACCGGCATGCCAGCGTAGGCGGGGTGCTATTGGGCAGCCGGGTGATCCACGACTACGCCCACGACAACCCGGCCATCCAGTTGCGCTCTACCGCCTATACCCACGACGCGGACGTGCTCGCCAGCCTGGACCGCTTCGTGGCGATCAACTCCGCCGTGGAGGTCGACCTCACCGGCCAGATCAACTCGGAAGTCGCCGCCGGCAGCTACGTCGGCGCCGTGGGCGGTGCCTTGGACTTCCTGCGCGGCGCTGCTCGCGCCAAAGGCGGCCTGCCCATCATCGCCCTGCCCTCCACCGCAGGCAGCGGCAGCCGCATCGTCGCCCGACTCAACGGCCCCGCCACCATCCCGCGCAGTGACGCCGGGTTGATCGTCACCGAATTCGGCGTCGCCGACTTACGTGGCAAGACTATTCGGGAAAGAGTGGCATGCATGCTGGAAATCGCCCACCCGCGACACCGTGCGGCGCTGGAGGCACAGCTCTAAGCTCGCGCTGGGCATGACGGTCGACTTCCGCTTTTTACGACCCAGCGATCCGCCATGAAGAAATCGAAGCTTCGAAGGAATGTCCGCTGAGGCTCGGAAACGAGCCTTGACACCGGCTCCCACCCAGGCAACTGCCCTCCTCGGAACTTGCCATGCACGGCCAGCACCGGCCTCCGCGGTTCACCGTGGAGGTTGCCGTTGGCGGAAGTGCCGACGGTTTGGTGGCAGCCCTTGTCGAACCGGTTATCGAGGTTCGGCGTCGTCGACCGGTGCTCATGGCGTCCACTACGGAAGAATGGAATTGCCTCGCAATCTATCCATCGCCTCTCGAACGCCTGGCGGCCCAGGCAAGTACAGCCGATAGCCGCCGTTGTGCCCCTCCGCTATCGGCCCGGGCTAGCGAGTGCTCTGCGCGTTATGGAAGATCTTGAAGAGGTCCGACTGCGACTTGATCTTGAGCTTGGCGTAGACGTGCCGCCGGTGGACCTTCACGGTCTCGGCGGAAATGTCGAGCTTCGCCGCCGCCTCCTTGTTGGAGCAGCCGCTGAGGACGAGGCGGATGACGTCCAGTTCCCGGGCGGTCAGGGGCGTGCCCAGGCGCGCCATCATCTGCTCCAGGTTGCCCTGCCAGCGTTCGCTTGGCCGTGAGGGCGGCTCGTTGACGCCGGCCTCGAAGAACAGGCGCTGGCGCATCAGCGCGCAGACCCAGGGGCGTATCAGCTCGAGCAGCGCGACCTGCTGCGGTTCGAAGCGCGAGCGGCTGCCCAGCGACAGGCACAGGCTGCGCTCCCCATCGAGGGCAACGTTGTACTGCACCTCGTCCTCGACCACGTTGTGGGTGAAGTACAGCCGGTAGTATTCCGTGTCGCGGAAGCATTCCGGGGCCACCTCGCAGAGGCGGAACAGGCCGCTTGCCGGCTTCTCGCGGTTGGCGACGTAGAAGGGGTCGAGCAGGTACAGGCCCTGCACGTAGTCGTGGAACAGCGGGTCGGGACCGCCGCCCTCGTAGGGGCTTTCGGCGAATATCCGCGGGCGGTCGTCGCTGAACAGCAGCGCCACCCAGCTGCCCAGCGCCATGTGGTCGCCCAGCACCTGGGCCATGGCGCGCCAGAAATCGGGCTGGTCGAGGCGTTCGGCCAGTTGCCCGAAGGCCCGGTGCCAGCCCACGTCCAGGAGCGTCAGGTTCATGCGGGTACCCCCGGGGTTAATCAATCGGCGGAATAGGAAATTCGGTGGCGGCTCGCATACTTGCAGCGGCCCCTCGGAAAAGTCCCCGACTTTCCCACTGTGGCCCCGGTTCATCAACAAGGTCCGAACAATGAAGCTTGAACTCGTGCAACAAGCCGCCCGCGACGGCGACACCTCGTACAACCTCCACCGCATCCTACAGGCCATCGCCGGCTGCTCGCCGGACACGGACATCGTGGTGTTCCCCGAGGCGCAGATCACCGGCTTCCTCAACGCGCAGAACATCGCCGGCAACGCCGAACCGCTGGATGGCCCGAGCCTGCAGGCGGTACAGCGTGCCGCACGGGAGCGCGGCGTGGCGGTGGTCGTCGGGTTGATCGAGAACGACGGCGGCAAGTTCTACAACACCACGGTATTCGTCGCCCCCGAGGGCCTGCTGCTGAGCTACCGCAAGACCCACCTGTGGGTCTCCGAGCCGGGCCTGGTGCTGCCTGGCGACCGCTTCGCCACGCTGCAATGGCGCGGCGTGCGCATCGGCCTGCTGATCTGCTACGACAGCGAGTTCCCCGAAAGCGCCCGCGCCCTGGCCGAGCTGGGCGCCGAGCTGATCCTGGTCAGCGACGGCAACATGGAGCCCTTCGGCCACGTGCACCGCACCTCGATCGCCGCCCGCGCCCAGGAGAACCAGGTGTTCGCCGTGGTGGTGAACCGCGTGGGCGAAGGCGAGGACGCCATCACCTTCGCCGGCTGCAGCGCGGTGGTCGACCCCTTCGGCCATACCCTGTTCGAGGCCGGCAACCGCGAGTGCCGGCACTTCGTCGAGCTGGACTTCAGCCAGGTCGCCAGCGCCCGCGAACTCTACGACTACCAGGCGGAAAAGCGTTTCCGCCTGCCCGGGGAACGCATCGAGCACGCCGATGGGCGTCATGAACTGCTGATTCCCTGACCTCACCAGCACCTTTCGCTACCTGCCAACAAAAACACACCGCCGGCCGTCTCCCCTGGGACAGGCCGGCCAGGAGCCCCCATGAAACACCTGCGTCTTTTCTCGTTCGGCCTGGCCTCCCTGCTCGCACTGGGCAACGCCCACGCCGAGCCGCCGACCGTGCACCTGTACAACTGGTCCGACTTCCTCGCCCCGGAAACCGCCAAGGAGTTCCAGGCCGCCACCGGCACCACGCTGGTCCAGGACGTCTTCGACGATGCCGAGGTGATGGAAAGCAAGCTGATGGCCGGCCGCAGCGGCTACGACGTGGTCATCATCCCGGACGATCTGATCCCCAACTTCGCCAAGGCTGGCGTGCTGCAGGAGCTGGACCGCTCGCAATTGGGCAACTGGCCGCACCTGAACGCCGAAGTGCTGCGCAAGCTGCAGGTGAACGATCCGGGCAACCGCTACGCGGTGCCCTACATGTGGGGCACCACCGGCATCGGCTACAACCTGGACAAGGTCGCGCAACGGCTGGGGCCCGATGCCCCGGTGGACTCCTGGGACCTGATCTTCAAGAAGGAAAACATCAGCAAGCTGAGCGCCTGCGGCGTGGCCATGCTCGACGCGCCAGTGGAGATCATCCCCATCGCCCTGCACTACCTGGGGCTGCCGCCCAACAGCAAGAACCCCGACGACTACAAGAAGGCCGAGGCGCTGCTGCGCGACATCCGCCCCTATGTCCGCTACTTCGACTCCTCGAAATTCCCCTCCGACCTGGCCAACGGCAACATCTGCGCCGTGGTCGGCTGGGGCGGTTCGGTCTACGGCGCCAAGCAGACCGCCGAGCGCGCCCACAACGGCATCAGGATCGCCTACAGCATCCCCCGCCAGGGCGCGCCGGTGTGGGTGAACAACATGGTGCTGCTGAAGGACGCGCCTCACCCGCAACAGGGCTACGCCTTCATGGACTACATCCTGCGCCCGGAGATCACCGCCAGGAACTCCAACTACGTGGGCTACCCCAACGGCAACAAGGACGCCACCGCCCTGATCGACGCCCAGCTGCGCGACAACCCGGCGCTGTACCCATCCAAGGAAGTCATGAGCACCCTGTACCCGCTGGAAACCCTGCCCCTGCGGCTCGAGCGCGTGCGTACCCGCATGTGGACCAGGATCAAGACGGGTACCTGACGGGCTGGGTCCAGGCCATGGAGGATGTGCGAGGAGTGTCTTGCGCATCCTTTTTGGGTCGATTGGCGTCGCAGGGCACTTTACTACTGAACAATTGTTCAGCTATAAGTTCGCAACCTTCCGGCTCTGCGCGGCACCACCCTGTGGGGTCGATTTCCTTTGCCCGGCTCGGCTTGCCCGCCCCGTGTCGTGAATGAACTGGAGTGCTCCCATGCGAAGCCCATTGTTCAAGACCCGTATCACTGAAATGCTCGGCATTCGCCATCCCATCCTTTGCGGAGGCATGGGGCCCGGTCTCTCCGACGCGACCTATGTCGCGGCTGTAGTCAACGCCGGCGGAATGGGATTCATCGTTGCCGCCGGCTTCCCTGATCCGGAAGAATTTCGTGAGCAGCTGCGGAAGTGCCGCCAGCTGACTTTCGGAAAACGGTTCGGCGTGAACCTCTACCTTTCAGGGCAAGCCAAGGCGGCTGGGCGTCTGCAGGAGCAAGTGAAGATTCTTGCGGAAGAGGATGTCCTCTGCGTCGAGACTTCTGGCGCAAGTCCCGAAGGTATTCTTCCAGCCCTGCGGGATGCGGGTATCAAGGTGCTGCACAAGGTTCCCGCGGTCCGTTACGCGCGATCGGCTGAACGGCTTGGCGTGGATGCAGTGATCGTCGTCGGCAATGACTGTGGAGGCCATCCGGGGACTTATGGCATCAGCAGCATGGTCCAGGCGCCCCATGCCTCAAAGGAGATATCCATCCCGTTGGTGATTGGCGGAGGAATGGGAACCGGCCGCCAGTTGGCTGCCACACTCATGATGGGGGCGGACGCCGTCCTGATGGGTTCGAGGATGCTGGTCTCCGAGGAACTGTGGATCCACCGCCGATACAAGGATCTGCTGGTTAAAAGCGATGGTACCGATAGCGTCGTTGTAAAGACCGGGCTGCGGCAGCATCACAGGGTGCTGAACAACGAAAGCGCAAAAGCAGTTGCAGCCCTGGATGCGACGGGGACCAGCGACTTCGAACGCTACCGCCCACACGTCATGGGGGCGCTGACCACCCAGGCATACCTGACCGGCGACAGCAGCCTTGGCATGCTCGACTATGGCCCGTCAGTGGTATTTGCCGATGCCGTACAGCCGGTGGAAGCCATCTTCGATGAAGTTCTCGACGATGCACGGCAGGCGATGCTTCGCTTTGAAGGGCTCTGCTGCCAGGCCTGAACGTCCGCTGCGGGTCCAGGCTGTGTGAAAAGAGCAAAACTCGGGGTTCTGCATCGCTCCTGGTCCATGGCAAAGGCTGAGATGGGGTTTGGGCCGAAATAGCGTTCTGCTTGCGGTAGTGGGTCATCTGAGGTCTCCGATCGCCTCGGGAGACGACAAGGAACGTGGAAAAAGTCCTTCTCAGGACTGCAAGGCCGCCACCGCTTCGCGGATGCCCAAGATGCTCATCAGTCGTTTGAGGTTGTAGGCGAGCACATGCAGGCTCATCTCGGTGCTCACTCGGGGTAGCGTTTTGGTCAGGAAGTGCGTCGAGCCCATCCAGTGCTTGAGCGTGCCAAATGGATGCTC
This sequence comes from Pseudomonas sp. NBRC 100443, assembly GCF_030268185.1. Classification (NCBI taxonomy): domain Bacteria; kingdom Pseudomonadati; phylum Pseudomonadota; class Gammaproteobacteria; order Pseudomonadales; family Pseudomonadaceae; genus Pseudomonas; species Pseudomonas sp. NBRC 100443. The sequence continues at coordinate 11 of NZ_BSQE01000042.1, read as the reverse complement.
GACGGTCTGGC
>NZ_BSQE01000041.1:0-26168 GCF_030268185.1 Pseudomonas sp. NBRC 100443 | reverse complement strand
CGAGAGCCCCGATGGGCTACAGGGACGTACCCTCGGGGCGGGCCTCCGTGGCGGGGGAATTCGCGAGGGTAGCCCGGCTCCATCGGGCCCGTATGCGGGGCAAGCCTTTTTGGTTCCTTTTGTGGCGATTGACAAAAGGGACTCGCCCGAGGGGGCGAAACAAGAAGGTCGGGCAGACTCGGTGCGGCGCAGAAACACCCAAGCCAAGGCAACTGGGTTATTCCCCTTCTGGCCAGCGCAAGTATTGTTCGCGGCAATGACGAGGTTAAGACCGGAGTGGGGCAAGCCTCGCGAGCCAAGCCATAACCCCAAATGAAAAATACCGTTTCCCCCAGGTATCCTTTCTTAAGTGAACAGCATTACGCCTTCACTGCTTCTTCAGCTCGTCCAGCTTCAGCTTGCCGTCATCGAACAGGTTGAGCTTCTCGCGCACCTGTTCGGCGGGCAGCGGCTGGGACGCGGGCGCGGCACCCTGGGGCGGCGTCGGCGCGGCCCCGGCGGGCGTTACCGCCCCGGCAGGAGAAGTGGCCGGCTGGCTGGTCGCCGGCTCCTCGACGGTGCCGTCCTGGCCCTCGATGGCGCGTTGCGCACGCTTGGTCAGGACGATGATGTCGATGCGCCGGTTCACCGGGTTCAGCGGGTTCTTGCGGTCGAACAGCTGCGACGAGGCATAGCCCACCACCCGGGCGATCTGCCCTTCCGGGTATCCGCCGGCCACCAGGGCGCGGCGCGCGGCGTTGGCGCGGTTGGCGGACAGCTCCCAGTTGCCGAACTCGTCGCCGGCGTAGGGCTTGGCGTCGGTGTGGCCGCTGATGCTGATCTTGTTCGGCACCTGCTTGATGGTCTCGGCCATGGCCAGCAGGATGTCCTCGAAGTACGGCTGCAGGCGCGCGCTGCCCAGGTCGAACATCGGCCGGTTCTCGGCGTCGACGATCTGGATGCGCAGGCCGTCGCGGGTGATCTCGAACAGGATCTGCTCCTTGAAGCGGCGCAGCGTGGGGTTCTCGTCGACCTTGTTCTGCAGTTCCTGCAGCAGCAGCTCCAGGCGCTCGTGCTCGATCTGCTCGGCCTGGCGCTCGGCCTCGGCGGGGTTGACCTCCTTCTCCGACTCCGGGCTGATGCGCGTCTCGTCCGCCTCCGGCTGCGCCTGGATCTGCGGGTTGAGGGTCTTGTCCGGGGCCGGCGTCGGCGTGCCGCCGAGGTCGATCACGTAGGGGCTGGCGCTCTCGGTGAAGCCGATGGGGTCCTGGAAGTAGCCGGAAATCGCCTTCTTCTGCTCGGGGGTGGCCGAGGACAGCAGCCACAGCACCAGGAAGAACGCCATCATCGCCGTGGCGAAGTCGGCGAAGGCGATCTTCCAGGAGCCGCCGTGGTGGCCGGCGGCGTAGCGCTTGACGCGCTTGACGATGATCGGCTGGTTGTTGTCCATGCGATTAGTGTCTGATGGTGTTTCGACGCGAGCCGCGTTGCCGCGTCAAATCACGCCAGGCTAGGCGCGGGACGCAGGCAATGGTCGCCCCCTTGGCAAGTCCCGCAACGACGCATGGCGTGATTTGCCGCACAACCCGAAGGGACGGGCCGCATTTTGCGCAGTGCCGCGTTACTCGTCGTTCATTTGGAATCACCAAACCTCTCTCCTCGCGCCTTGCCCTGCGCAAAATGCGGCTCCGTCGCGGCCGTGTCGAAACGCCATCAGACACTACCTCCCGCGTACCGCCTGTTCCAGCTCACTGAAGCTCGGACGGTGCGCCGGCAGCAGCACCTTGCGGCCGAACTCCACCGCCAGCGACGGCGGCATGCCCGAGGCCGAGGCCACCAGGCAGGCCTTGATCGCCTCGTAGAGGTTCAGCTCTTCCTTGGCGTCGTGCTCCAGGGCGTTGGACAGCGGGCCGACGAAGCCGTAGGCGGCGAGGATACCGAGGAAGGTGCCGACCAGCGCCGCGGCGACGTGGTGGCCGATCTCCGCCTGGCTGCCCTGGCCGAGCAGGGCCATGGTGATCACGATGCCGAGCACCGCGGCGACGATACCGAAGCCGGGCAGCGCGTCGGCGACGCGGGTCACGGCGTGGGACGGGTGCTCGAAGTCTTCCTTGAGGCTGCCCAGCTCCATGTCGAACAGGCCTTCCAGCTCGTGGGGCGCCATGTTGCCGGAAGACATGATGCGCAGGTAGTCGCAGATGTAGGCGGTCATGCGCTCGTCCTTCAGCACCGCCGGGTACTTGCTGAAGATGGGGCTGGAAGCGGGTTCCTCGAGGTCGGCCTCGATGGCCATCATGCCTTCGCGGCGGCTCTTGTTGAGGATTTCGTAGAGCATCCCCAGCACTTCCAGGTAGAAGACGTGGGTGAAGCGGTTGCTGAACATCTTCGGCGCCTTCTTCAGCACCGTCATGAAGGTGCTGCCGGGGTTCGCCTGGAGGAAGGCGCCCAGCGCGGCACCACCGATGATCAGCACTTCGAAGGGCTGCACGATGGCCATGATCTTGCCGCCGGAGAGCAGGTAGCCGCCGAGGACGCTGCCCAGCAGGACAATGATGCCGATGATTTTTGCCATTGAAGAGTCGACTGGAACGGTGGACGGGACGGGAGCGCCAATATGCGCCACCCTCTTGTTATCGGAGAAACCGCGCAAGACTATAGGCTGCAAATTGTAAAAACCAGTTCGGCGGCCCAAGCATGCCCATCCAGACACCCGACCCGCAGCGCCTCGCCTCCTGGCTCCAGTTGCTGGAGGAGTTGCCGCTGCCGGTACCCGCCGAACAGCACGAACGCGTGCGCCGCGCCCTGGCGGACAACCGCCGGTCCCTGCGCGACATCGTCGACCTGCTGCAGGACAGCCCCACCCTGGCCCTGGCCATCCTGCGCGAGGCCAACCGCGCGCGCATGGCCCAGGACAACCCGGCGGAAAGCCTGGAAGTGGCCCTCAGCCGCCTCGGCCTGGCGCGCGCCGCTGCCCTGCTGGAAGGCCTGCCCAGCGTGCCCGCCGCGCAGATGCCGCCGGCCCTGGGGCAGATGCTGCTGATCAGCCGCCACGCCATGCAGCAGGCCAGCGGCCTGTTCGCCAGCCGCCTGGCACGCCTGTGGCAGGAAATCCACTGGGGCAGCCTGTTCATCCTGGCGCCGGTCTGGGCCCTGGCCACGGCGCGCCCGGACCTGCTCGAAGAATGGCAACAGCAGGTGCTCGGCGAAGGCCGCGCCAGCGCCGAGGTGGAGCAGGAGCTGCTGGGCATGCGCCTGCTGCCGCTGTGCGCGGCCCTGGCCGAGCGCTGGCGCCTGCCGGAGTGGATCGGCCAGGGCCTGCGCCTGCTCGGCGAGGACCACGAACTGCTGGTCCGCGCCCTGCACCTGGCCCACGCCGAAAGCGAGCCGCTGGCCCAGCAACAGCGCCTGGACGCCGATCCCGAGCTGGCGCGCTGGCTGACGCGCCCGGCCAACACCATCCTCCTGGCCAACAGCCTGGCGATGGCCGCGCACCAGTCCTGGGGCGGGCCGCACATGCTGCGCTGGCAGCGGCTCACCGCGCTCTATCTGCAGGAACCGCTGGAGGCGCTGCAGCAACAGGTCCACGCCCTGGCCGTGGAGAGCGCCCGCAAGGACGCCGACGCCCGCTACTGGCACCCGGCCCAGGCGCTGCTCTGGCCCTGGGACAGCCAACGCTGGCTGCCGTGCCACGCGCCCGCGTCCGAGCCCGCGGCGACGAACGCGCCCGCCCCTGCCGCCGGCAACCCCGAACAATGGCGCCGGCTGTGCGCCGAGCTGCTGCGCACGCCCAGTCCTTTCGGCAACCTGGTGCCGCTGCTGGAATGCGCCAGCGAAGCCCTGCACGCCTGCGGCCTGGGCCGCGCCGTGCTGCTGCTCGCCGACCGCCAGCAAAACCTGCTGCAGGCCCGCCGCAGCTTCGGCCTGGCCCCCGCGGAGCAGAACCTGCAACTGCCGGTGGCCGGCAGCCAGTTGCTGCGCCGCCTGCTGGAACGCCCGGCGCGCCTGCACCTCACCCCGGCCAACATGGCCGAGTACTCCGCGCTGCTGCCCGGCCGCCTGAAGGCGGCGTTGCCCGGCAACCACCTGCTGCTGCGCTCCCTGGCCCGCGGCCCGCGCGTGGTGATGCTGGTGGTCGCCGACCGCAACGGCCACCCCATCGGCGAGGTCCAGGGCCAGGCCTTCGACAAAACCTGCCAGTGCATCGAGCGCGCCCTGCAGCAATTCGGCGCACCTGCGGCCCAGTGACACGCCCTGAAGCGATTGCCCGCCAGCGCCCCGCGCTTTTTCGTTAAACTGCGGGGTTTCGCGGGTAGCCCAGGGCGCCAGCTCACGCCATCCCGTCCCCCGCACCCGCCCTCAGGGAGATGCCGACATGTCCGCCTTTTCCGACCTGCCCCTGGTGATAGAACCGGCCGAGCTGGCCGCCCGCCTCGACGCTCCCGAACTGATCCTGGTCGACCTGACCAGCCCGGCGCGCTACGCCGAGGGCCACCTGCCCGGCGCCCGCTTCGTCGCCCCCGCGCGCACCCAGTGGGGCCAACCGCCGGCGCCCGGCCTGCTGCCGGCCAAGGCCGACCTGGAAGCGCTGTTCGGAGAACTGGGGCACAACCCGGACGCCGTCTACGTGGTGTACGACGACGAAGGCGGCGGCTGGGCCGGGCGCTTCATCTGGCTGCTGGACGTCATCGGCCACCAGCGCTACCACTACCTGGACGGCGGCCTGCACGCCTGGCTGGCCGAGGGCCGCGAGCTGAGCCAGGCGGTTCCGGCGCCGGCCGGCGGCCCGTTGCCGCTGACGCTGCACGACGAACCCACCGCCACCCGCGAATACCTGCAGAGCCGCCTGGGCGCCGCCGACCTGGCCGTCTGGGACGCGCGCAACCCCAGCGAATACAGCGGCCAGAAGGTGCTGGCGGCCAAGGCCGGACACATCCCCGGCGCGGTCAACTTCGAGTGGACCGCCGGCATGGACGCAGGCCGCGCCCTGCGCATCCGCACCGACATGGCGCAAATCCTTCGCGACCTGGGCATCACCCCGGACAAGGAAGTGATCACCCACTGCCAGACCCACCACCGTTCCGGCTTCACCTACCTGGTGGCCAAGGCCCTCGGCTACCCGCGGGTCAAGGGCTACGCCGGCTCCTGGTCGGAATGGGGCAACCACCCCGACACCCCCGTAGAGGTTTAAGGAATGTCGTTCAAAGATCGTCTGTTCATCCTCGGCCAGTACCTGCTGCCGCATCACCTGCTGTCGCGCCTGATCGGCTGCGCGGCCGAATGCCGCGCCGCCTGGTTCAAGAACCGCCTGATCGGCTGGTTCGCCCGCCGCTACCAGGTCGACATGCGCGAGGCGCTGGTGGAAGACCTGCAGGCCTACGAGCACTTCAACGCCTTCTTCACCCGCGCCCTGAAGGACGGCGCGCGGCCGCTGGACGAAACGCCCGGCGGCGTGCTCTGCCCGGCCGACGGCGCCATCAGCCAGCTCGGCCCGATCGAGCACGGCCGTATCTTCCAGGCCAAGGGCCACAGCTTCAGCCTGACCGCGCTGCTGGGCGGCGACGCCGAGCGCGCCGCGCCCTTCATGGGCGGCAGCTTCGCCACCGTCTACCTCTCGCCCAAGGACTACCACCGCGTGCACATGCCGCTGGCCGGCACCCTGCGCGAGATGGTCTACGTGCCCGGCCGGCTGTTCTCGGTGAACCAGCTCACCGCCGAGCAGGTGCCGGAACTCTTCGCCCGCAACGAGCGGGTGGTCTGCCTGTTCGACACCGAACGCGGGCCCATGGCCGTGGTGCTGGTGGGCGCGATGATCGTCGCCTCGGTGGAAACCGTGTGGGCCGGCCTGGTCACGCCGCCGAAGCGCGAGCTGAAGGCCTTCGCCTACGACGAAGCGGCCCGCCAGCCCATCCACCTGGAAAAAGGCGCGGAACTGGGGCGCTTCAAACTGGGCTCCACCGCCATAGTGCTGTTCGGCCCCGAGCAGGTCGCCTGGGCCGAACAACTGGCCGCCGGCAGCCCGGTGCGCATGGGCCAGCTGCTGGGCAACGCCAGCCAGGCGTGAGCCGGCGCAGGCCGGGCAGCCTGTATCCGGCCTGTTACCCGAAAGCCAACGGCAGGCCCGCTCCCCAACCAGGGAACGGGCTGCCTTCTCAGGTGGATACTGCTAGAGTTTGGAAAAAACCGGCGCCCAAGACCGGCACAACGGTCCAGCGAACGGCCCAGATCGTGGAGCACCTCATCCGACCATGGACAATACGAGTCCCCAGCAATTGCTGCGCGTTCCCACCCCGACGCAGGAAAGCCTGAGCTTCTGCAACGTCACTGCGCGCGACATCAAATACTGGCTGGACCACCTGCCCAAGGCCAACCTCGGCGAGACCGCGCGCCAGCTCTACCAGGGCCTGATCGAGCTGAACCAGTTGAAGCTCCCGGTGGAGGCCCGCCTGCAGCTGCTGGAGCTGTTCCGCCCGGAAGTCCAGTCGGTCTGCCACAACCTCGAACGCCACTTCCTCAACCACTCCATCGTCCTCGACGAGCGCCCGCGCAAGGTCGCCAACCTCTGCCAGGCCCTGCAGAACCACCTGGCCGTCGGCTACAAGCTGGTGGTGGTGCGCGAGGCGCCGCGCTTCACCCGCGAACGCGCGCAAATCCTCACCCTCGCCCTGCAACGGGCGATCCGCAGCCTGTGCGGCCCGCTGATCCGCGCCCAGCAGCTCTACTGCCCGGTGCCGGAAAGCCTGTGGCTGGAGCTGCACCAGCTCTACCAACTGGCGCGCAGCAAGGGCGTGCAGGCCCTGGCGGTCCGCGACGACCTGGCCAAGCACGGCAACACCCTGACCGTGGAGCAGGCCTACCTGGTGGCCTTGCTGTTGGGCTGCGCCCGCTGCAACCAGATGCGCCAGGCCGGCATCGCCCAATTGGCCGATGCCCTGGAGGCCTGGGGTTCATTGGTGCGCCTGCAGGAAGCCGACCTGCCGTCCAGCCTGTTCGTGGTCGCCCCGCAGGTGGACGGCCCGCCGCGCTACCGTTCGCTGTACAAGGCCGGCGACCTGCACAACGGCCTGGGCATGGACCCGCAGCGCCTGGTGGCGGCGATCAAGGAGTACATGAACGCCCCCGCCGAGCAACGCGACAAGCTGCCACTCAAGGGGGGCGAGCGCATCAGCGTCGACCTGCTGCAGCACCTGGCCAGCGCCTGGGGCGACATCGCCGAGCGCAGCTTCCAGCGCACCTCCGGCCAGGGCCAGCTGACCCTCTGCATCGGCATGAGCGCGCTGCACTACTACCTGTCCGGCCGGCGCCCGTTCGCCGACCTGCTCAAGCTGCCCGAACCGGTGCAGGCGACCTTCCAGGCGGAAGTGAACGACGCCTGGGCCAATGCCTTCGACGCGCAGAAGGTCACCGACTGGCAACCGGGCATGCCGCTGGAGGAAATCGAATACCAGCCGCTGCGGACGGCGGAACAGGGCTCGGCCGACGCCGCCGAATCGGCGACCTGCGACGAGTACCCGGTCTTCGCCCTGCCCATCGTCAACCACAGCCCAGGCGGCTATTGCCTGACCTGGCCGAAGGAAATCCCCAGCCAGCTGCAGGCCGGCGAGCTGCTCGGCATCCAGGACGCGCCGGGCCAGGGCTGGAGCATCGCGGTGGTGCGCTGGATCCGCCAGGTCCGCGGCGGCGGCACGCAGATGGGCATCGAGCTGATCGCCCCCATCGCCCAGCCCTGCGGCCTGCAACTGCTGCGCAAGTCGGAGCAGAGCAGCCACTACCTGCGCGCCCTGCTGCTGCCGGAGATCGCCGCCATCTCGCGGCCGGCGACGCTGATCTCGCCGCGGCTGCCGTTCCAGGAAGGCAGCCGCGTGCAGATCAACCTGCACGGCGAGGAACGCCGCGCCACCCTCACACGCAAGCTCACCGCCACCGGCAGTTTCAGCCAGTTCGAATACAGTACCCAGGAGCGTCCGAAGGGCGCCGACGATAAGCCCGTCACAGGAGCGAACGGCCACACGGGGCACGGGGAGGAAGACTTTGACTCACTCTGGAAGTCGCTGTAGATTCGGCCGCACTCCATTCGTCGCCTCCTGGCTGCCGTCCGGCGCGCCATAAGCAGCTCTTCATGGCCAATGAAAAGAAAACCGTCCGCCTGCTGATCCTGGAAGACTCGCAGAACGAGGCCGAACGTCTGGTCAGCCTGTTCCGCAACGCCGGGCGTGCGACCCGCGTCCACCGCGTGACCTCCAGCGAAGACCTCGGCGAAGCCCTGCAACAGACCTGGGACCTGCTGATCGCCGCCCCGCAAAGCAGTGCGCTGGCGCCGGAGGAGGCCCTGGCCAACCTGCGCCGCCAGGCCAAGGACATCCCCTTCATCCAGTTGGTCGAAGGCAACGATTCCGACAGCATCACCGAGGCCCTGGCCCTCGGCGCCCAGGACGCCCTGCCCCAGGGCGAGGACGAGCGCCTGGTGCTGGTGGCCAACCGCGAACTCGCCGCCCTGGAGGAACGCCGCGCCCGGCGCACCGCCGAGGTCGCCCTGCGCGAGGCGGAAAAGCGCTGCCAGCTGCTGCTGGACAGCTCGGTGGACGCCATCACCTACGTCCACGACGGCATGCACATCTACGCCAACCGCGCCTACGTCGCGATGTTCGGCTACGAGGACGCCGAGGAACTGGAAGGCCTGCCGATGATCGACCTGATCGCCGCCGCCGACCAGGCCACCTTCAAGGACTTCCTCAAGGGCTACCAGCACGGCGAGGGCGACAACGAACTGCTGTGCGACGGCGTGCGCGTCGACGGCCAGAGGTTCCGCGCGCGCATGGGCTTCTCGCCGGCCACCTACGACGGCGAACCGTGCATCCAGGTGGTGATCCGCGCCGAGCAGGACAACAGCGAGCTGCAGGAGAAGCTGCGCGAGGTCAGCAGCCAGGACCTGGTCACCGGCCTGTTCAACCGCGCCCACTTCCTCGACCTGATGGATGCCGCCGTGGAGCGCGCCGTCACCGCCGGCCAGCCGGCCACCCTCGCCTACCTGCTGCTCGACCGCGCGCAGCACCTGCAGCTGAGCCTGGGCATCGCCAGCATCGACCTGCTGCTGGCCGACCTCGCCCACCTGCTGCGCGAGCACTTCCCCGAGAGCGTGCAGCTGGCCCGCTTCAGCGACGATGCCTTCAGCGTGCTGCTCGACGGCCAGACGCCGGAGCAGAGCAAGGCCCTGTTCGCCAGCCTGCTGAAGAAGGTCGAGGGCCACCTGTTCGACATCCACGGGCGCACCGCCCAGGTCACCCTGTCGATCGGCTGCGCCGGGCTCGACGAGAAGACCAGCCGCGCCCAGGACGTCATCGACCGCGCCCATCGCTGCGCCGACGAAATCGCCCAGGCCGAGGGCAACGGCATCAAGCTCTACGACCCGGCCGACGAACTGGCCGCCGCCGCCAACCGCGGCGACCTGCTGGCGATCATCCAGCAGGCGCTGGAGAAGAATGCCTTCCGCCTGCTGTTCCAGCCGATCATCAGCCTGCGCGGCGACAGCCACGAGCTGTACGAAGTACTGCTGCGCCTGCTCAACCCGCAGGGCGAGGAAGTGCCCGCCGCCGACTTCTTCGGCGCGGCCAAGGCCGGCGGCCTGGCCGAGCGCATCGACCGCTGGGTGCTGCTCAACTCCATCAAGCTGCTCGCCGAGCACCGCGCCAAGGGCCACAACACCAAGCTCTTCGTGCACCTGTCCGGCCCCAGCCTGCAGGACGCCGGGCTGCTGCCCTGGCTGGCGGTGGCGCTGAAGGCCGCGCGCCTGCCGGCCGACTCGCTGATCCTGCAGGTCAGCGAAACCGACGCCGTGGCCCACCTCAAGCAGGCCAAGGCCCTGAGCCAGGGCCTCGCCGAACTGCACTGCCAGGTCGCCCTCGGCCAGTTCGGCTGCGCGCTGAACCCGTTCAACACGCTCAAGCACATGAACGTCGACTTCGTGAAGATCGACGGCTCCTACGTGCAGGACCTCAGCCGTCCGGAGAACCAGGAAAACCTGCGCACCCTGATGGCCAGCCTGCACGCCCAGGCCAAGCTGACCATAGTGCCCATGGTGGAGAGCGCCACGGCCCTGGCCACCCTCTGGCAGGCCGGCGCCAACTACATCCAGGGCCGCTACCTGCAGGGCCCGAGCCAGGCGATGGATTACGACTTCTCTTCGGAGGAGTGATCCGCTCAAACACGCCCCCCGTAGGATGGGTTGAGCGGAGCGATACCCATCACCACGGCCGCATGGGTTTCGTAAACTCAACCCATCCTACGAAAGGCGCCTCGGCGCACGGATTCATTTGTAGGAGCGGGCCCTGCCCGCGAATCGCGCGCAGGGCGCGCTCCTACAGGTCGACACCAAGCTCCGTAGCGGGTAATCGGTAGGGCGCATAACCGTTCGCGGTTATCCGCCGATACTCCTGTGCCTTCCGGCAAACGTAGGATGGGTTGAGCGAAGCGATACCCATCACCACGGCCGCATGGGTTTCGTAAACTCAACCCATCCTACGAAAGACACATCGGCGCACAGATTCACTTGTAGGAGCGGGCCCTGCCCGCGAATCGCGCGCAGGGCGCGCTCCTACAGGTCGACACCGAGCTCCGTGGCGGGTGATCGGTAGGGCGCATAACGTTCGCGGTTATCCGCCGATACTCCTGTGCCTTCCGACAAACGTAGGATGGGTTGAGCGAAGCGATACCCATCACCACGGCCGCATGGGTTTCGTAAACTCAACCCATCCTACGAAAGACACGTCGGCGCACAGATTCACTTGTAGGAGCGGGCCCTGCCCGCGAATCGCGCGCAGGGCGCGCTCCTACAGGTCGACACCAAGCTCCGTAGCGAGTAATCGGTAGGGCGCATAACCGTTCGCGGTTATCCGCCGATACACCAACAGCCGGAAGCAGCGGACACCGCCATGGGCACGGCATTTCCCGTAGGAGCGGATTCATCCGCGATCCGGCCGCGTCTCAGCGCCCGTCCACGCCCTCGCGGTCGCGGAAGCCCAGCAGGTAGAGGATGCCGTCCAGGCCCAGGGTGGAGATGGCCTGCTTGGCCGACTGCTTGACCAGCGGCTTGGCGCGGAAGGCCACGCCCAGGCCGGCCAGGCCGAGCATCGGCAGGTCGTTGGCGCCGTCGCCCACGGCGATGGTCTGCTCCAGCTGCAGGCCTTCCTTCGCCGCCAGTTCGCGCAGCAGGTCGGCCTTGCGCTGGGCGTCGACGATCGGCTCGATGGCCACGCCGGTGACCTTGCCGTCGACGATCTCCAGCTCGTTGGCGAAGACGTAGTCGATGCCCAGCTTCGCCTGCAGCTGGCGGGCGAAATAGGTGAAGCCGCCGGAGAGGATGGCGGTCTTGTAGCCCAGGCGCTTGAGCTCGGCGAACAGCGTCTCGGCGCCCTCGGTCAGGCGCAGCGAGGCGCCGATTTCCTCGAGCACGTCCTCGGACAGGCCCTTGAGCAGCGCCAGGCGCTCCTTGAAGCTGGCGCGGAAGTCCAGCTCGCCGCGCATCGCCCGCTCGGTGATTTCCGACACCTGCTCGCCGACGCCGGCGGCCTTGGCCAGCTCGTCGATGACCTCGGCCTCGATCAGCGTCGAGTCCATGTCGAACACCGCCAGGCGGCGGTTGCGGCGGTACAGCGAGTCGCGCTGGAAGGCGATGTCGACGTTCAGCTCCTGGGCCACGCTGAGGAATTCGGCGCGCAGAGCCACCGGGTCGGCTGGCTCGCCGCGCACGGAGAACTCGATGCAGCCCTTGCCGCGCTCGGCCGGCATGTCCAGCGGCATGCGCCCGGACAGGCGGTCGATGTGGTCGATGTTCAGCCCGTACTTGGCGGTGATCGAGCTGACCCGCTGCAACTGCTCGGCGGTCACCCGGCGCGTCAGCAGGGTGACGATCTGGCGTGGCTTGCCCTGGCCGCCGACCCATTGCTGGTAGTCGGCCTCGGAAACGGGGGTGAAGCGCACCTGCTGGTCGAGCTCGTAGGCGGTGAAGAGCACGTCCTTGAGGACCGCGGAGGCCCGCTCGGTGTCGGGAATCTCTACCAGGATGCCGAAGGACAGGGTGTCGTGGATCACCGCCTGGCCGATGTCGAGGATGTTCACCCCGCCCTGGGCCAGCACGCCGGTGATGGCGGCGGTGAGACCGGGGCGGTCTTCCCCGGTGATGTTGATCAGGACGATTTCGCGCAAGGCGCAGTCTCCGCCATGGAAAAAGCGCACATTCTAGCGCCTTTCTCGGCCGCCGCCTCGCCCGCCGGCGGCACAACCGCCGATCGGATCGTCCGTGCCGTCCGGATCACGGACGGACCGGCGCTTTGCCCGCTTCCGGGGCGCCGTTATACTGCCGGGACTGTCCTTCATAGAAGACCGAGCCCGCTGTGACCCGGCCCACGTCCGTCAAGCCCGATAATTTCTTCCTGTTGCTGTACCACGCCCTGCGCCAGCGCCGGGTGCCCATCGCCCTGCGCATCGCCATCCACAGCCTGGTGCTGGTGGCGGCGGCGCTGCTGATCTACGCCTGGGTGATGGGCATGCAGTTCAAGCAGGCCATGCACCAGCAGGCCGACGCCGTGGGCCAGAGCCTGACCACCCAGACCGCGGCCTCGGCCACCGAGCTGCTGGTGTCCAATGACATCCTCAGCCTCAACGTGCTGCTGGGCAACCTGACCAAGAACCCGCTGGTGGCCCACGCCGCCATCTACAGCGCCGACGGCCGCACCCTGGCCGAGGCCGGCTCGCGGCCCAAGCAGGGCCTGCTGGGCGACAGCGAGGGCGTCTACTCGACGCAGATCACCTTCCAGGAGGTCATGGCCGGCCAGCTGCGCATCAGCCTGGACATGGAGCAGTTCCAGCAGCCGATGATGGTCAGCCTGCAGAGCATGGGCCTGATCAGCCTGATCCTGCTGCTGCTCACCCTGACCCTCAGCCTGCGCCTGGGCCGCCACATCTCCACCCCGCTGCTGCAGCTGCGCGTGTGGCTGCGCGACCCGGACGACCCCGCCCCCGGCGCCGGCCTGCAGAACGAGATCGGCGACCTGGCCCGCCAGCTCCAGGCACGCCTGGTGCCGGAGAAGCCGCCGGCCCCCGAGCCCGCTCCCGCGCCGCGCAAGCCCGCGCCCAAGGCGGCCGCGCCGACCCTGGCGAAAGCCGCGGAGAAGCCGGCCAAGCCCCTCGCCGACGACATCGCCAGCGAGCCGGAGGACGAACGCGAACCCCGCCTCGACCTGCCGCGCGACGAGCACGAGTTCGACGAGAACATCTTCGCCGAGGACGAACTGCACGACGAAACGCCTGTGGCCGCTGAGGCGTTCGCCGAGGACTTCTCCGAAGAAGCCGCCGAAATCGCCGAAGAGCCCGAGGAAGAACCCGAGCCACAGCTGCCCAACCCCTGCGCCGTGCTGGCCGTGCAACTGGGCAACCAGGAACAGCTGCGGCGCCTGCCGCGCAGCCGCCTGGTGGACCTGCTGGAGCGCTACCGCGACTGCCTGGAACAGGCCGCACGGCTGTACAAGGGCCAGCTGTTCACCCTCAGCGACGGCGGCAGCCTGATCCTCTTCCACGCCCGCGACGACGACGACTACCTCACCCATGCCCTGTGCTGCGGCGAGCTGATGCGCGCCCTCGGCCACGCCCTGCAGATCGAGGTGGTGGACAGCGGCATTACCCTGCAGCTGCAACTGGGCCTGACCCAGGGCGACGAGCTGGCGGAACTGGCCCAGGCCGAGCTGCTGCAGGAAGGCGCCGTGCAGAACGCCCTGAACCTCAGCCAGCACAGCCGCAACCTGCTGCTGATCGAGCGCGCCATCGCCGAGGACGAGCAGGTGCGCCAGCGCGCCCGCGTCCGCGCCATCGCCAACCCGGCCGAGGCCAGTTGCGTGGAATGGCTGAAGGAACCCTACCCGTCGATGCTGGAACGCCAGCTCACCCGCATGCGCGCCCTGCGCACTTCCTGACCGCGCTGCCGGCCGCCCATCGGGCGGCCGGCCTCCTTCTGCAACCTGCTATCGAGCGGTCTCAGGGCAGGTACAGCAGCACATGGGGCTCGTGGTCGAAGTCGGCGGCCACCAGCGGCTTCAGGCCGGCCAGGGCCGCCGGTTGCACGGCCCGCAGGCGCGCCGCCGACATCACCAGGTAGAGCGGACCACGCAGGCCCTGCAGTTGGCTGTCCTGATCGATGAAGCGTGGCGCCAGGTCGTGGTCGAGGTTGACCAGGTACTTGATCGCCTTGGCGTCCTTGCCCAGGCCGACGAAAGCCACCGGCGCCGGGTTGGCGGCCACGGCCGCGTCGGCAGCCAGGGTGAAGGCGCGGGTGCCGTACAGCCCGCGCTCCATGGGTTCGAAGGCGAGGATATAGGCCGCCCACAACGCCAGCACGGCGCAGCCGGCCAGTCCCAAAGCCCGCAGCCGCCGGTGGCGCAGCAGCCACAGGGCCGAGCCCTGCAGGAGCAGCAACAGCGCCAGGGTGACGTACAGGGCGAGCTGGTAACCCTGCAAGGCTCCGCCCAGACGCCGCCAGGCGAGCACCAGTGCCAACGCCAGCAACCCGGGCAGAACCAACCAGACGCACTGCATCACCCAGCGCAACGCCGAAGCCAGGCGGCTGCCGGTCACGTGAAAGGGATAGGCGGCGATTATCGCCATGTAGGGCGCCGCCGCCAGGATGTAGCGGGCCTTCTTCGCCTGCGGTACGGAAAGCCCGAGCATCACCAGCAACGCCGCCAGAACGCAGGCCCAGAGCAGTATCCGCGTGCCCTCCGCCTCTCCCCTTCCGCGCGCACCGGGCAGCAGCAACAGCACCGGCAGCGCCAGGGGGAACGCCAGGGCGTAATTGCCGGGCGCACTGAGGAAGTAATAGAACGGCGAACTGGCCCCGGCGCTGCCGTCGATGCGACCGATGACCTGCATCTGCAGCACCTCCCGGACGAAACCGGGGCCGCCGCTCAGCTCGGCGGCGCCCAGCAGGGCCAGGCAGCAGAACACCAGCAGGGCCGCGGCGAACGGCCCGAAGACCAGCAGCCGGCGCCAGTCCCGCGCCGCCAGCCAGCAGGCGCAGACCGTTGCAGCGGGAATCACCAGGCCCAGCGGGCCACGGACCAGGAAACCGCCCAGCAGCAGCGCCCCCAGCTTTGCCAGCAGGGGCGGTAGCGGACGTTCACGATCGCGATAGGCGAGGTAGAAGGCGCCCAGGGCCAGCGCCGCGACCATCTGGTCCAGCGAGACCGCGCGGGTCTCGCTGACGAAGGTCGCGGTGAGCAGCAACAGGGCTACGGCGAGCAGCGCCCAACGCGGCGAGATCGGCTCCAGCAGGCGGTACACCAGGGCCACCAGCGCCGCCGCGGCCAGCGCCGAGGGCAGCCAGGCGGCCAGGCTGTCGACGCGGCCGAACGGCAGCGACAGCAGGTAGATGAGCAGCGTCGAGGTGCCCGGGTAGTCCGGGTAGGGTTCGCCATAGGTGCTGGGAAACAGGCTCGGCCCGTGGCGCAGCATTTCCTGGGCGAACAGCACGAAGCGCGAGTCGAAGCCGATGATCGTCCGCCCCTTGGCCTGGGCGCAGAACAGCAACAGGGCGAGCGCGCCCAGCAGCCAGGCGCGGGCGGCCGGGCCCAGGCTGGCCAGCCTGGAGGGCGACAGGGAGAGGGACGACGGCAAGGGCTTACCCCCGCCGGGCGCCGATCGAAGGGATTCCGATCAACGGTGCCGGCAGAACCGCTGCCTTGTTAGCACCGTCGCGGTCAAGAAATCGTCAACGAAAACGGCCTGCGGAGGAGAATGCTCGCGGGCCGCGGCCGATCAGAAGCGGAAGACTTCGACGTTATTGTGGATGGGCACCACCAGCGGCATCTTCGGCCCTTCTTCCTTGGGCTTGGCGGCCTGCTCGGTGTTCGCCGCCGGCTTGCGCGGAGCGGCCGGCTGCTCGGCGGCCACCGCCACCGGGCGCACGTCCTGGGCCAGTTGCCCGGCGAGGCGGCGCAGCAGTTCGCTCTGCGCACGGACCTGGTCCTGCAGGCTGCCGTCGTGCTTTTCCTCTTCGTGGAACACGCGGCTGTCGCGCAGCGTGCCCTTCTGGTCGAGCAGGCGCCAGCGCGCATCCAGCACCGCCGGCTCCTTCGGGCCGGAATCCAGGCGGGTGATGGTCAGCATCACCTGCACCTGCGGGGTGAACCCCGGCTGTTCCGGGAACAGCGCCAGGCGGGTGGTGTCCAGGCTACTGGACAGCTGGCGCACCAGCAGCTGGCTGACGTTGGTTTCCAGGCTGCCGGCCCAGCGCGCCTCGGTGGACAGGTTGAGGATGCCATCGGCCTGGCGCTGGACCATGGACTCACGTTGCAGGTAGTCGGCCAGCTGCACCGGACCGAGCAGTACAGCGATACCGTTGTCGCGGGTCGGCAGCGGGGTCGCACCGGCATCCAGTTGGTACAGTTGCGTCGGCCGATTCACCGTACAGCCCGCCAGCCCAAGGAGGCCGACGAGGGAAAGACATGCGAGGACGCGCAGGGCGCTCATCGTGCAATCACCGTTAATTCGCCGAAGATCGGCGTCACTTGCTACAAAAAACCACAAACCAAAACGACAATGGAGCCATGGCGCCAGCGTCAAAGGGACCTATCATCCCTTAACCGGCGCCATAGCTCCAGAGGCAGAGTGTATCGCAGAGCGTTTCAGTCCTGAGACAGTGACTCGACCAGCAGCGCATCGACCCTCTGGAAGCCACGCGGCAGCTTGTTGCCGCGCCGTCCGCGCTCGCCCTTGTAGTGCTCCAGGTCGTCGCCGCGCAGCGACAGGGTGCGCTTGCCGGCCTGCAGCACCAGGGTCGCCCCCGGCGGCAGAACTGCCAGGTCGGTCAGGTATTCCTCGCGACTGGCCACGCGCTCGCCCGGCACGCTGATGATCTTGTTGCCCTTGCCCTTGGCCAGCTGCGGCAGGTCGGAGACCTTGAACAGCAGCAGGCGGCCCTCGGTGGTCACCGCCGCCAGCCAGTCCTGCTCGACGTCGGCCACCGGCCGCGGGGCCATGACCTGGGCGCCATTGGGCAGGCTGAGCAGGGCCTTGCCGGCCTTGTTCTTGGCCTGCATGTCCTCGCCCTTGACCACGAAGCCGTAGCCGGCGTCCGAGGCCAGCACGTACAGGGCGTTGTCCTCGGGCAGCAGCACGCGCTCGAAGCTGGCGCCCGGCGGCGGCGTCAGGCGACCGGTGAGCGGCTCGCCCTGGCCGCGCGCCGACGGCAGGCTGTGGGCCGCCAGCGAGTAGCTGCGCCCGGTGGAGTCGATGAACACCGCGTACTGGTTCGAGCGCCCCGGCGCCGCGGCCTTGAAGGTGTCGCCGGCCTTGTACGAAAGCCCTTCGGCGTCGATGTCGTGGCCCTTGGCGCAACGCACCCAGCCCTTGTCGGAAAGCACCACGGTGACCGGCTCGGTGGGCATCAGCTCGGTTTCCGAGAGGGCCTTGGCCTCGGCGCGCTCGACGATCGGCGAGCGGCGGTCGTCGCCATAGGTCTCGGCGTCGGCGATCAGCTCGTCGCGCACCAGCTTGCGCAGCTTGGCGTTGGAACCGAGGATCGCCAGCAGCTTGGCGCGCTCCTTGGCCAGCTCGTCCTGCTCGCCGCGGATCTTCATCTCTTCCAGGCGCGCCAGCTGGCGCAGGCGGGTGTCGAGAATGTAGTCGGCCTGCACGTCGGTGAGGGCGAAGCGCTCCATCAGCACCGGCTTGGGCTGGTCCTCGGTGCGGATGATGTGGATCACCTCGTCGAGGTTGAGGAAGGCGATCAGCAGGCCTTCCAACAGGTGCAGGCGCTTCTCCACCTTGTCCAGGCGGAACTGCAGGCGGCGGCGCACGGTGTCGGTGCGGTAGGTCAGCCATTCGCTGAGCAGCTGGCGCAGGTCCTTGACCTGCGGCTTGCCGTCCAGGCCGATGACATTGAGGTTCACCCGGTACGAGCTTTCCAGGTCGGTGGTGGCGAACAGGTGGGTCATCAGCTCGTCGGCGTCCACGCGGTTGGAGCGCGGGATGATGACGATGCGGGTGGGGTGCTCGTGGTCCGACTCGTCGCGCAGGTCGGCGACCATCGGCAGCTTCTTGGCCTGCATCTGCGCGGCGATCTGCTCCAGCACCTTGGCCCCGGAGACCTGGTGCGGCAGCGCGGTGACCACGATGTCGCCGTCCTCGACGCGGTACACGGCGCGCATGCGCACCGAGCCGCGGCCGGTCTCGTAGATTTTCTGCAGGTCGGCGCGCGGGGTGATGATTTCCGCCTCGGTGGGGAAGTCCGGGCCCTGCACGTGTTCGAGCAGCTCGCCGACGCCGGCGTCCGGCTGGTCGAGCAGGCGCACGCAGGCCGCGGCCACTTCGCGCAGGTTGTGCGGCGGCACGTCGGTGGCCATGCCCACGGCGATGCCGGTGGTGCCGTTGAGCAGCAGGTTGGGCAGCCGCGCCGGCAGCACTGCCGGCTCCTGCATGGTGCCGTCGAAGTTCGGCACCCAGTCGGCAGTGCCCTGGCCCAACTCGGAGAGCAGGGTTTCGGCGTAGCGCGACAGGCGCGCCTCGGTGTAGCGCATGGCGGCGAAGGACTTGGGATCGTCCGGCGCACCCCAGTTGCCCTGGCCGTCCACCAGCGGGTAGCGGTAGGAGAACGGCTGGGCCATCAGCACCATGGCTTCGTAGCAGGCCGAGTCGCCATGGGGGTGGTACTTGCCGAGTACGTCGCCGACGGTGCGCGCCGACTTCTTGTGCTTGGAGTCGGCGTCCAGGCCCAGTTCGCTCATGGCGTAGACGATGCGCCGCTGCACGGGCTTCAGGCCGTCGCCGATGTGCGGCAGGGCGCGGTCCATGATCACGTACATGGAGTAGTTCAGGTAGGCCTGTTCGGTGAACTCGGCGAGGGAGCGACGCTCCACGCCTTCCAGGCTCAGATCGAGGGTTTCGCTCATGCGTGCCTCACGGGGAAGTGTTCTGGCGCAGCACCAGGGTGCCGTCGCGCTGGGAGAATTCGAGTTGTCTGAGGGCGCTCATGCCGAGCAGCACCTCGTTGCCGCCCATGCCCGGGGCGATGATCGCCGGCACGTCCTTCAAGAGGATGTCGCCCAGCTCCAGGCGCTGCAGGCGCGTGCGCCAGCCCCGGGTGCGGCCGTTGGCGGTGTCCAGGTCGATGGGCGCGCCACGCTGCAGTTGCAGGCGCAGGGCCAGGGCTTCCGGCACGGCCACGGCGCTGGCGCCGGTGTCCAGCAGGAAGGTCGCCGGCGCACCGTCGATCAGGCCGTCGAACACGTAGTGGCCCTGGCGGTTGCCCAGCAGGCGCAGCTCCACGTAGCCGTCGCCGTGCAGCGACTGCGGCTGCACGTTGGGGTTGTGCTGGCGCTTTTCCCACAGGCCGAAGAAGTGCGTGGCCAGGCCGATGCCGGCCAGCCAGGCGAGCAGCATCATGGCCTTGCCGAGGCTGCGTCCGGGTTGCGCGTCGTTCATTTGCCACCCAGCCAGCCCTCCGCCGGGGCGGCGAAGCGCAGCACGTAGGGGCGCGCATCGCCGTCGGCGCGGGCCGCGTCGCCATTGTCCAGGCCGATCCAGGCGCCCTTGTCGTCAATCACCAGGGCCTCGGCCACGCCGTAGGGCAAGGCGTAGCGGCGCTGCGGGGCCAGGGCGCCGTCGGCGAACGACCAGCAGCGCTCGGCGGCGCCGCTGTCGGCGTTGCGCCGGCAGACCTGGTGCACCAGGCGCTCCAGGGTGAACAGCTTGCCCTGGTACAGCGCCAGGTCGGAGAAGTCCAGGGCCAGCGGCTTGTCGCTTTCCAGTTGCGGCGGCGGCAGCGCCGTCCCGGCCTCGCTGAGCAGCACGCAGGCGCCGTCGCATTTCCAGCTGCCGTTGTCGTTGCGCAGGCGCAGCAGGCCGCGGCGCTGGCGTTCGGCGGCGAGCCACAGGCGCTTGCCGTCGGCGTCGATGGCCAGGCCTTCGTAGTAGGCGTTGTTGACCATCAGCAGGCCGCTGGCGCGCGCCTGGCGCAGCAGCGTCGGCGGCAGCTCCAGCCATTGCGCGGCGCCGGCCTCCGGCACCCGCAGCACGCCGGCATAGGCCTCGCTGACCAGGTAGCGGTTGCCCTTGCCGTCGCAGCTGACGCCTTCGAAGTCCATGGCCCCGCCGCGCACCAGGCCATACAGCCAGGTGCGCGCGCGGGCGCCCCAGGACAGGCCGCTGTCGGGCAGCCCGGGCGCGCTGAAGGTCTCGGCGCGAGCCTGCCAGACGCTGCCCGGGGTTTCGTCCGGGCGCAGGCCGTAGAGGCGGTCGTCGTCGCGGTCGGATACCGTCCACAGCTCTCCGCCGCACAGCGCCAGCCCCGACAGGTTGCCCGCGGGCATGCCTTCCACGGCGTGCTCGGAGAGGAACTGCAGGGCCGGCCCCTGCCCTACCGCGGGTGCGTCCGCCAGGGCCTGGGCGCAGCCGAGCATGGCCGCCAGGGCGGCCAGAGCGCGGCGCATCAGGCCAGGACCTCGGCCAGGTTGCCCTTGGTCTCCAGCCAGGACTTGCGGTCGCCGGCGCGTTTCTTGGCCAGCAGCATGTCCATGATCTCGACGGTGCCCTCGGCGTCTTCCAGGGTCAGCTGCACCAGGCGCCGGGTGTTCGGGTCCATGGTGGTTTCGCGCAGCTGCGGCGGGTTCATCTCGCCCAGGCCCTTGAAGCGGGTGACCTGCGGCTTGCCGCGGCGCTTCTCGGCCAGCAGCCGGTCGAGGATGCCGTCGCGCTCGGCGTCGTCCAGGGCGTAGAAGACTTCCTTGCCCAGGTCGATGCGGTACAGCGGCGGCATGGCCACGTAGACGTGCCCGGCTTCCACCAGCGGGCGGAAGTGGCGGACGAACAGGGCGCACAGCAGGGTGGCGATGTGCAGGCCGTCGGAGTCGGCGTCGGCGAGGATGCAGATCTTGCCGTAGCGCAGCTGGCTCAGGTCGGCGGCGCCCGGGTCGACGCCGATGGCCACGGCGATGTCGTGCACTTCCTGGCTGGCCAGGACTTCGCCGCCGTCCACTTCCCAGGTGTTCAGGATCTTCCCGCGCAGCGGCATGATCGCCTGGAACTCCTTGTCCCGCGCCTGCTTGGCCGAGCCACCGGCGGAGTCGCCCTCCACCAGGAACAGCTCGGCGCGCATCGGGTCCTGGCCGGCGCAGTCGGCCAGCTTGCCGGGCAGCGCCGGGCCCTGGGTGATCTTCTTGCGCTCGACTTTCTTGCCCGCCTTCAGGCGGCGGCCGGCGTTGCTGATGGCCAGCTCCGCCAGTTGCAGGCCCAGCTCGGGGTTGGCGTTGAGCCAGAGGCTGAAGGCGTCCTTCACGACGCCGGAGACGAAGGCCGCCGCCTCGCGAGACGACAGGCGCTCCTTGGTCTGCCCGGAGAACTGCGGCTCCTGCAGCTTCATCGAGAGGACGAAGGCGATGCGTTCCCAGACGTCTTCCGGGGCCAGCTTGACGCCGCGCGGCAGCAGGTTGCGGAACTCGCAGAACTCGCGCATGGCATCCAGCAGGCCCTGGCGCAGGCCGTTGACGTGGGTGCCGCCCTGGGCCGTGGGGATCAGGTTGACGTAGCTTTCCTGCAGCGACTCGCCACCCTCGGGCAGCCACAGCAGGGCCCAGTCCACCGCCTCCTTGCTGCCGGCCAGGGTGCCGCAGAAGGGCTCTTCCGGCAGGCGCGGCAGCTCGGACACCGAGTCGGCCAGGTAGGAACGCAGGCCGTCCTCGTAGTGCCATTCGACACGCTCGCCGCTGCTCTTGTCCTCGAAAGTGACCAGCAGCCCCGGGCAGAGCACGGCCTTGGCCTTGAGCACGTGCTTGAGGCGGCTGACGGAGAACTTCGGCGAATCGAAATACTTCGGGTCGGGCCAAAAGCGCACGGTGGTGCCGGTGTTGCGCCGGCCGACGCTGCCGATGACTTCCAGGTCGCTGGCCTTGAAGCCGTCGGCGAAGGTCATGCGGTATTCGTTGGCGTCGCGCTTGACGCGCACTTCCACCTGGGTGGAAAGCGCGTTCACCACTGAGATGCCCACGCCGTGCAGGCCGCCGGAGAACTGGTAGTTCTTGTTGGAGAACTTGCCGCCGGCGTGCAGCTTGGTGAGGATCAGCTCGACCCCCGGCACGCCCTCTTCGGGGTGGATGTCCACCGGCATGCCGCGGCCGTCGTCGATCACTTCCAGCGAGTTGTCCTCGTGGAGGATCACCTGCACGCTCCTGGCGTGGCCGGCCAGGGCCTCGTCCACGGAGTTGTCGATGACTTCCTGGGCCAGGTGGTTGGGCCGCGTGGTGTCGGTGTACATGCCCGGGCGCTTGCGCACCGGATCGAGGCCGGAGAGGACTTCGATGGCTTCTGCGGTATAGGCGTTCTGCTGGGCCATGGGGTCCCTTTTCAAAGAGTTGTGAAATCGAGGTCGCGCCACAGGCCCGCCGGCACCCCGGCGAAGGCCAGCAGCGCCGGCAGCCAGCGGGCGAAGCCCTGGAAGCCGTGGTCGCCGCCGGCCTCGATGCGCAAGGCGCAGGCCCGGTAGAAGACCGCGGCGACCTTGTAGTCGAGGGTTTCATCGCCGGTCTGCAGCCACACCTGGTAGCGCGCCGCATCGACCGGCGGCGGCACTTCGAGTTCCGCCAGAGCGTCGACGTGGTCCTGGGTCAGCACCCATTCCTCGCCGCTGTAATGGTTCTTCTGCGGCCCCAGGTAGCCGTCGAAACGGCCGTGGGGCAGCACCGCCGGGTTGATCAGCACGGCCTTGAGGCCGTGCCGCTCGGCGAGATGGGTCGCATAGTAGCCGCCCAGGGAACTGCCGACCAGCAAGGGCCGGTCGAGTTCGCCGATGGCCGCCTGCAGCTGGGCCATGGCCTGCCGCGGGTGGTGGTGCAGTTCGGGCACCCGCAGGTGCGCCTGCAAGCCCAGGCGCTCCATGACGGCCGCGAGCTGGCGCGCCTTCTGCGAGGCGGGGGAGCTGTTGAAGCCGTGGATATAGAGGATATCGGTCATGGTGCGGGAGGCTACAAGCAGCGAGCCGCTGCCTGCAAGCCGCACGCGTCAGTAGCCCTGGACGCTGTAGTCCACCTGGAAATCGATGCCGGTGACCCGCGACACGCCGGTCTGCACGCCGCCATCGGGCAGCAGGCGCAGCCAGCGGTAGCCCGGCGCCAGGGTGTCCACGCCGAAGTCCTCGCTGCCCGGGGCGAACTGCACGCAGGTGGAAGGGGACGCCAACAGGCGCACGTCGCCGCGCAGGCGGTCGATTTCCTGGTGCACGTGGCCCCAGAGCAGGCAGCGCACGTGCCGGTGGCGGTCGAGCACGGCGAACAGGTCGTCCGGGTTGCGGATGCCGATGCGGTCCATCCACTGGCTGCCGATGCTCACCGGGTGGTGGTGGAAGGCCACCAGCACGTGGCGATCGCGCGCGTCGTGCAGGGCTTCGTCCAGCAGCGCCAATTGCTCGGCGGACACCTGCCCGGGCACCGCGCCGGGGATGGTGGAGTCGAGCAGGACGATGCGCCAGGCGCCCAGGTCGAGCACCGGGTCGAGGAGGTCGCTGCCGGCGCAGACTTCGCGCATGGGCGCCAGCTCGTCGTGGTTGCCGGGGAACCAGCGGGCCGGTGCCTGAATGCTGGAACAGATATCCAGGAAACGTCTGTACGACTCTGGGGAACCGTCCTGCGAGATATCACCCGTCGCCAGGACCAGGTCGATCCGCGGCTGCTCCTCGAGGACGCGCTTCACCACCTGTTGCAGGCTGTCCGCGGTATCCATGCCGAGAAGCCGGCCATCGTGCTCGGCGAACAGATGGCTGTCAGTGAGCTGTACCAGCAGCACCGGCTCATTTGAGGAAAATTCTTTCGCAGGCAATGCGCCTTCTCCTGTCAGGCGAGGCGTCGTCGTTGAAGGAAGTATGGTGACAGCCCCGGTGCCGGGCAAACCGGGAAAGAGTCACAGTTCACAGTATGCTCACCGTCGGCCGGACGAACGACATCCTATCATGGCGCAACGCCATCATCCGCGCTTTCAGCGTTGCAGGACCGGTTCCAGCTCGTGGCCGCAGGCCAGGCAGTGGCTCAGCCATTCGCCGAGGAAGAGGTTGAGCTGGCTCTTCTCGTCCGGCTGGTGCATGGCCTGGTTCGGGTAAGGGTAGATGGCCAGCAGGCGGCGCGCCTGCTCGGCGCCGACCACTTCGGCCATGCGCGCGTCATGGTAGACGCGCACTTCCAGGCGCGGCGCGGGCAGCCAGGGTAGGCCCAGCTCCTGGCGCACCTGCAGGGTGGTGGTGTAGGGGCAGGCCTCGATCACTTCCAGGGCCAGCACGCCGAGCAGGCGTTCACCCTCGCTCAGCGCCACGCGGCGCTGCGACTGTACTTCGCGCATGTCCGGCAGCAGCCGCATCAGGCGCAGGTAGTTGGCCTCGCAGGTGGCTTGCAGCCCGGCCAGGTCGACACGGTAGCGTTCACGCAGCAGGTTCACACCCATAGGCCACGAACCTCGGCGCGGTTCAGCGCCAGCCATTGCAGGGCGAGCATGCTCGCGGCGTTGTTGACGCGCCCGTCGCGCACGGCCTGCAGGGCATCCTCGAGGGCCAGCACATGGACGCGGATGTCCTCGCCCTCCTCCTCCAGGCCATGGATGCCCGAGGCCAGGCTGCTGTCGCAACGGCCGACGAACAGGTGCACCAGTTCGTTGCTGCCGCCGGGCGACGGCAGGTACTGGCTGATCGGCCAGAGCGCGCCGAGGTTCAGGCCGGCTTCTTCCACGGCTTCGCGGCGGGCGACCTCTTCAGGTTCTTCGTCCTTGTCGATCAGCCCGGCGACCAGCTCCAGCAGCCAGGGGTTGACCCCGGCCTCCAGGGCGCCGACGCGGAACTGCTCGATCAGCACCACTTCGTCGCGCTGCGGGTCGTAGGGCAGCACGCAGACGGCATCGTGGCGGACGAACAGCTCGCGGCTGATCAGCGGCCCCATGTCGCCGGCGAACTGGCGATGACGCAGGTGCAGACGCTCGATGCGATAGAAGCCGCGGAAGCACTCCTCGCGTCGAGTGATCTCCACGTCGTCCGGACCCGCCTTGAAGATATCCGCCATCCCACACACTCATCGATCGGTTGAACTTCGCGCCATCCTATCGCGACGCCGTGCCCCGCGCAGCCTCTTTCCGCCACCGCCCGGCGGGGAGCCGCGCGACACTGCTACACTCGGCGGCGCGGCGAACCCGGCGCGGCTGCGCCGGTCCAAGCCGCGCGGCCGACCGCCGCCGGACACGCAAAGAAGGACACCCATGAATTTTCTGAAAACCCTTGCCGCCACCGGCCTGCTGCTGATGCTCGGCGGCTGCCAGAGCCTCTTCGGCCCCGGCCTGGGCGACCCGCTGAGCGCCCGCCACACCGCCTTCGAGCACCTGCAGCCGGGCTGCCAGGGCGAGCAGTGCCCGCTGTTCAACCTGGACACCCTGAGCTTCGACGCAGAGCCCGCGCTGAATGCGGCCATCGAGACGCAGTTGCTCGACCTCACCCGCAACACCCCGGACGACCCGCGCCCGGCCAGCCTCGCCGGCTACGAGCGGGATTTCCTGGCCAGCGCCAAGCCGGGCTGGAGCAGCTACCTGCAAGCGAAGATACGCGAGCAGCATGACGGCCTGGTGATCGTCGAGCTGTCCAGCTACGTCTTCACCGGCGGCGAGTACGGCCAGCCGGGGCGCGCCTTCATCAACTACGACCGCCGCCTGCACAAGGTGCTGACGCTGCAGGACGTGCTGCTGCCCGGCCAGGAGCAGGCCTTCTGGGACAACGCGCGCCTGGCCCACCAGGCCTGGGTAGTGCAGAACAAGCTGGTGGAGCAGGACGCGAACTTCCTCAGGGACTGGCCGTTCCAGAAGACCCCGCACTTCGCCCTGACCTTCGGCGCGCTGACGCTGAAGTACGACATCGACAGCATCGCCCCGCACTCGGTCGGGCACCCGGAGCTGAAGATTCCGTATCCGCGGCTCAACGGCATCGTCAAGCCGTACTACTTCCCGGGGCGTGGAGCGCAGTAGGGCATCGCACGATTCCCATGTAGGAGCGCGCCCTGCGCGCGATTCGCGGGCAGGGCCCGCTCCTATGTATGGACTCACCCCCACCGTCAACCCGCTTTTGAACATGAAAACCCGACTGCATCTATGTATTAGGCCTGTTCGAGGAAGCCACGTCGGGCTTCTGGCCAACA
>NZ_BSQE01000040.1:0-29079 GCF_030268185.1 Pseudomonas sp. NBRC 100443 | reverse complement strand
TCCTGGTAATCGCTGAGCACAACAACGGCGTCCTGGGCGCTGCCACCCTGAACACCGTCGCTGCCGCGCAGAAGATCGGTGGCGATGTCGCCGTGCTGGTCGCCGGCCAGAACGTCGGCGCCGTGGCAGAAGCCGCCGCCAAGATCGCGGGCGTTGCCAAGGTGCTGGTCGCCGACAACGCCGCCTACGCCCACCAACTGCCGGAGAACGTCGCTCCTCTGGTGGCCGAACTCGGCAAGGGCTACAGCCACATCCTGGCCGCCGCCACCACCAACGGCAAGAACTACCTGCCGCGCGTCGCCGCGCTGCTGGACGTCGACCAGATCTCCGAGATCATCGAAGTGGTCAGCGCCGACACCTTCAAGCGCCCGATCTACGCCGGCAACGCCATCGCCACCGTGCAGTCCTCGGCTCCGGTCAAGGTCATCACCGTGCGCACCACCGGCTTCGACGCCGTCGCCGCCGAAGGCGGTTCGGCTGCCGTCGAGCAGGTATCCGGCCCGGCCGACGCCGGCAAGTCCGCTTTCGTCGGCGAAGAGCTGGCCAAGTCCGACCGTCCGGAACTGACCGCCGCCAAGATCGTGGTCTCCGGTGGCCGCGGCATGGGCAACGGCGACAACTTCAAGATCCTCTACGCCCTGGCCGACAAGCTGGGCGCCGCCGTCGGCGCTTCCCGCGCCGCCGTCGACGCCGGCTTCGTGCCGAACGACATGCAGGTCGGCCAGACCGGCAAGATCGTCGCCCCGCAGCTGTACATCGCAGTGGGCATCTCCGGCGCCATCCAGCACCTGGCGGGCATGAAGGACTCGAAAGTCATCGTGGCCATCAACAAGGACGAAGAGGCGCCGATCTTCCAGGTCGCCGACTACGGCCTGGTTGGCGATCTGTTCGAGCTCGTACCGGAGCTGGAAAAGGCCGTCTGAGCCTGAACCGCTGACGAAGGAACCCGCTCCCAGGAGCGGGTTCTTTCATTTCCGGCCCCTGGTTTCCCGTGTTCGCCGCAGGGGATGACCCATTGGTCACGAATCTTCTCCCGGTTGCGCCCAAGAGAAGGTGTCTCATCTACAATGCGCGACGTCTTCAGTACCTGAACCTGTTCTAACGGCACCTGGCAAACGAGGTTTTCATGATCATCAAACCGCGCGTGCGTGGCTTCATCTGCGTCACTACCCATCCGACCGGCTGCGAAGCCAACGTCAAGGAACAGATCGAGTACGTCGAGGCGCATGGCCCCATCGCCAACGGTCCGAAGAAGGTCCTGGTGATCGGCTCGTCCACCGGCTACGGCCTGGCCGCGCGCATCAGCGCCGCCTTCGGCGCCGGCGCCGCCACCCTGGGCGTGTTCTTCGAGCGCCCGGGCAGCGAGACCAAGGCCGGCACCGCCGGCTGGTACAACTCGGCGGCCTTCGAGAAGTTCGCCCACGCCAAGGGCCTGTATGCCCGCAGCATCAACGGCGACGCCTTCTCCGACGAGGTGAAGAAGGTCGCCATCGAAACCATCAAGCAGGACCTGGGCAAGGTCGACCTGGTGGTCTACAGCCTGGCCGCCCCGCGCCGCACCCATCCGAAGACCGGCGAAGTCTTCAACTCGGTGCTCAAGCCGGTGGGCAAGACCGTCAACTTCCGCGGCCTGGACACCGACAAGGAAGTGATCAAGGAAAGCGTGATGGAGCCGGCGACCCCCGAGGAGATCGCCAACACCGTCGCGGTGATGGGTGGCGAAGACTGGCAGATGTGGATGGACGCGCTGCAGGAAGCCGGCGTGCTGGCCGATGGCGTGAAGACCACCGCCTTCACCTACCTGGGCGAAGAGATCACCCACGACCTGTACTGGAACGGCTCCATCGGCGCCGCCAAGAAGGACCTGGACCAGAAGGTCCTGGGCATTCGCGAGAAGCTGGCCGCCAGCGGCGGTGACGCCCGCGTATCGGTGCTCAAGGCCGTGGTCACCCAGGCCAGCTCGGCCATCCCGATGATGCCGCTGTACCTGTCGCTGCTGTTCAAGGTGATGAAGGAGAAGGGCACCCACGAGGGTTGCATCGAACAGGTCGACGGCCTGTTCCGCGACAGCCTCTACGGCAGCCAGCCGCACCTGGACGCCGACGGCCGCCTGCGCGCCGACTACAAGGAGCTGCAGCCGGACGTGCAGGACAAGGTGAAGGAACTGTGGAACCAGGTGACCAACGAGAACCTGTACCAGCTGACCGACTTCACCGGCTACAAGACCGAGTTCCTGCGCCTGTTCGGCTTCGAGATCGCCGGGGTGGACTATGAGCAGGACGTCAATCCGGACGTGCAGATACCCGGTCTGATCCAGCTTTAAGCGCTGATCTTCGCTCCGCACAGAACCGGCACCCAGGCGCCGGTTCTGCATTCCGGCTTCAGCGAATCGCGGTGCGCTGGGCCTTGGCCTGTTCGAGGAAGTCCAGGTAGCGGCCGGCGGTCTCTTCCGGGCGCTCGATCATCGGCACGTGGCCGCAGTCGCGCAGGATGGCCACGCTGGGATGCCTGAGCAGCGGCTTCATCACCTCGATGCTGGAAACGTCCAGCACGCGGTCGCGGTCGCCCCACAGCAGCAGGGTGGGCGCGGTGATCTTCGGCAGCTCCGGCTCCAGCGGGATGTAGCGCTCGCGCAGCTGGCCGAAGATGTAGGCGTTGAGCTGGCTGCGCTGCACGCCGCGCTCGCCCAGGTACAGTTGCAGGCGCTCGGGCATCGGCGGGCGCTGGTAGAAGACGAAGTCCATCAGCCCGGAAAAGTCCTCGGGGCGGCTCAGCACCAGCGGGTTGGACTTCCCGCCGAGCACGCGCCTGAACAGCTCGCTCTGCTGCGGGGCCATGATCCCGGCGTTGTCGAACAGGCCCACGGAGAAGGCCATGTCCGGATGCCGCGCGGCCATCAGCGCGACTATCTGCCCGCCCATGGAGTTGCCCACCAGATGCAGGCGGCCGATGCCCAGGGCCTTGGCGAAGTCCACCAGGCGCTCGGCCTGGGTGCCGACGTCGTAGCTGATGGTCTGGGGCTGGCTGCTTTCGCCGAAGCCGGGCAGGTCGGGGATGAGCACGTGGTAGCGCGAGGTCAGGTAGCGGGCGAAGCGCGGCCAGTTGTCCTTGTCGGCGCCGAAGCCGTGGACCAGCAGGACGGTCTCGGCCTCGCGCGGGCCACCCTCGTAGTAGCGGATGTCCAGGCCGTCGACGCGCACGCTCTGCTCGTCCAGGCCGGCGCGGGTGCGCTCGACGAACTGGGCGCTGGCCAGCAGGGTGGAAGGGAAGGCGTAGAGCACGCCGGCGCCGGCGGCCAGCAGCAGGACGAGGGCGAGCAGGACTTTCTTCATCGGTGATCCTTGTGACCGTGGGAGCGGAAATCGAGGATAGGGAAGGGAACGCGACGGTTCCCGGCTTGGCGTATCCACCTGAACAGTGACATGCTGCACTGGCGTCCGAATTCGCCTAGTCTGACCCTTCGCTCAGAACTTTTTCTTACAGAAGCTAGCATGCCGTCGTCATACGCATCGCCCTCCCTTTCGCCGGTTCGCGAGGACCGCGCATGATCAGGCGCAGCCGCGTCCTGCTGGCCATGGTCGGCCTGCTGGCGCTGTATGCCCACGCCCAGAGCAGCCAGTGTTCGGTGCTGGTGGCCAGCGGCAACCCGGAATACCCGCCGTTCCTCTGGCGCGACCCCGCCCAGCCGGAGCGCCTGGTCGGGGCCAGCGCCGAGCTGCTGGAGCAACTGGGCAAGTCCATGGGCGTGAGCATCCGCGTGCGCTACACCGGCTCCTGGGCCCGCGCCCAGGAAGAGGCGCGCCTGGGCCGCGTCGACCTGCTCGCCGGCGCCTTCCTCACGCCCGAGCGCGAGGCGATCATGGACTACATCCGCCCGGCCTTCCTCAGCACCGACAACGTGGTCTGGGTGCACAAGGGCGAAGGCTTCCCCTACGCCCGCTGGGAAGACCTGCGCGGCCACAAGGGCGGCACCCTGGTGAACAACAGCTTCGGCGCCGCCTTCGACGACTTCGCCGAGCAGCAGCTGACCCTGGAAGAGGTGCCCAGCGTAGCCCAGGCCTTCCAGAAGCTGGCCCTGGGGCGCACCGACTACGTGCTCTACGAGCGCTTCCCCGGCCTGGCCACGGCGGCCCGGCTGGGCCTGCAGCAGCGCCTGCAACCGCTGGAGCCGCCGATCTCCAGCGAAGGGCTGTACCTGACCCTGGCCCACGCCTCGCCCTGCTACGGCCCGGAACTGCGCGGACAACTGCAGGAAAAGATGACAGAATTGATTGCCGCCGGCGTACCGCAGCGCCTGTTGCAGCGCAACCTGCAGCGCTGGCAGGCCGAGCAAGCGCGGTCCGCCGCCTCTCCCACGCAGTAGAGAAGATTTCGTGAGCAAGCCAAGCATGACCCTCCCCGGGCTGTTGCTGTGCGCCCTGGCGGGATGCGCCAACGACCCGCTTCCCAACGAGCAGATGCGCCTGACCGAGCAGGCCCTGGACCAGGCCCGGGCGGTCGGCGCCACGGACGAGGTGGCCGAGTTCAAGCTGGCCGAGGACAAGTACCAGGCCGCCCGCGAGGCCCTGGCCGGCGCCGCCAACAAGCGCGCCCGGCAGCTCACCGAGCAGGCCGAGCTGGACGCGCGCCTGGCCGAGGCCAAGGTGCTGACCGGCAAGAGCGCCGCGCAACTGGCCGAGCAGGGCAAGAGCATCCAGCGCCTGCGCCGCCAGCTGGGGGAAGTGAAATGAGCCCGCGCCGGTTGATGCCATGCGGCCTGGTCGTCGCCGCCCTGGCCCTGGCGGGCTGCACCCACGGGCAGCTCGCCGAGCAGTCCCTGGAGCGCGCGCGCAGCGAGTTCCAGGCGGTCAAGGACGACTCCGGCGTGCTGCACAGCGCGCCGCGCGACGTGATCCGCGCCGGCGAGTCCCTGGCCCGCGCCGAGCGCCTGTCCAGCTACTGGGGCAGCAACGACGACGTGCTGCAGTACGCCTACCTCAGCCAGCGCTACAGCGAGATCGCCCGCGAGCGCAGCAACCTGGCGCTGAACCAGGAGCGCCTGGCCCGCCAGCAGCTCGACCGCGAGCGCCTGCAGCTGGCCCTGCGCGAGGCCAAGCTGGCCAGCGTGCAGGAACAGAGCAAGTGGCTGGAAGAGCAGATGGTCAGCCTGGCCACCGACCAGACCGAGCGCGGCCTGGTGCTGACCCTCGGCGACGTGCTGTTCGACAGCGGCGAGTCCGACCTCAAGCCCGCCGCCAACCGCACCGTGCTCAAGCTGGTGCAGTTCCTCCAGCTCAACCCGCGGCGGGTGATCCGCATCGAGGGCTACACCGACAACCAGGGCGACGAGCAGGAGAACCAGCAGTTGTCCCGGGACCGCGCCCAGGCGGTGGCCGACGTGCTCACCGACCTCGGCGTGGACGCCAAGCGCATCCAGGTGCAGGGCTTCGGCGAGGCCTACCCGGTGGCGGACAACGCCTCGTCCCTGGGCCGCGCGCAGAACCGCCGCGTGGAAATCGTCTTCTCCGACGACAAGGGCCAGCTCGGCGCCCAGCGCTGAGCCCCCGGCGCCGGGCGGGCCGGCCCGGCGCTGCTAACCTGTTGGCAGGGCGGCATCTCGAAGCTGTTCGAGGGTCGCCTTGGCGAAAATACGCCGATGGGACCACCCCACTCCGGGGCGTCCGCCAGCAGGAACCCGCAATGCCCTTCAAACGTGAAACTCTCAAAGCCCTCGTCGCCGATGCCCAGCCGCTGACCGGCTGGGGGTTGCAGCGCTACCTGGCCGACCAGAGCCAGGTGCAGGTGCTGGACTGGGTCACCGATACAGATTCGCTGCTGCGCCAGTTGAGCGAACGCCCCGACCTCGATCTGCTGATCACCGAGATGGCCTTGCCCGGCTCGCGCGGGCGCGATGGCGTGCACTTGCTCGAATGGCTGCAGCGCAACTACCCGCAGCTCAAGGTGCTGGTCTACTCGGTATCGGGGGCGCCGCTGATGGCGCGGGCCTCGCTCAAGTGCGGCGCCAGCGCCTATGTCTGCAAGCGCAGCCCGTTGTCGGTACTGGACGAGGCGGTGACGCGGATTCGCCAGGGGCTGGCCTACACCGACCCCACCCTGCGCCCGCAGCGCCATACCGGCCAGCCGCTGAGCCCCACCGAGATCGACATCCTGCTCCGCCTGTCCCATGGCGCCACGGTCGGCGAGATCGCCGAGCGCACCAGCCGCAGCGTTTCCACCATCAGCACCCACAAGCGCAACGCCATGAGGAAGCTGGGTGTGACCAACGACGCGCAACTGGTGATCGCCGGCATGCTGGACTGGCTCGGGGAGTTCTGAGGCGCTCTGGCGCGCGGCCTGCGCCGATCATCGGCGGCGGGCTGTATCGGCATGTTTCCCTGCTACTGTTCTGGAACAGTTTCGAGTTTTTGGCTACTGTTTCGGTCCAATGCCCGAGGGATCGCCGCCATGAGCAATCTGCTTCTGTACCAACGCATCGCCCAGCAACTCGCCGAGGACATCCGCCGCGGCGTCTACCAGCCGGGCGAGCGCGTGCCCTCGGTACGCAAGCTGAGCACCCAGCTCAACGTCAGCCACGCCACCGTGCTGCAGGCCTACGCCACCCTGGAGGACCAGGGGCTGATCCGCGCGCGCCCGCAGTCCGGCTTCTACGTGCACCACACCCCGGCGCTGACCGCCTCGACCCCCGACATCGCGCGGGTCGAGCGCCCGGGCCTGGTGACCCGCAGCAGCATCATCAACCAGGTGCTGGCCGAGGCGCGCCGCGAGGGCGTGTTCCCCCTGGGCGCGGCGGTGCCCCACGTGGACTACCTGCCGGTGCGCGCGCTGCACCAGCAACTGGCCAAGGTCACCCGCTTCTCCAGCCCGCGGGCCTTCAGCTACATGTTCAGCCCCGGCTACGAGCCGCTGCGCCGCCAGGTGGCGATCCGCATGCGCGACGCCGGCGTGGTGGTCGACCCCAGCCAGGTGACCATCACCCACGGCTGCGTGGACGCCATCCACATGGCGCTGCGGGTGATGACGCGCCCGGGCGACCTGATCGCCACCGAGTCGCCCAGCTACTACGGGCTGCTGCAACTGGCCGACATCCTCGGCCTGAAAGTCATCGAGATCCCCAGCGACCCGCTCACCGGCATCAGCCTGGAGGCCCTGCAGCTGGCCGCCAACCAGTGGCCGATCAAGGCCCTGGTGCTGACCGCGCGGCTGTCCAACCCGCTGGGCGGGACCATCCCCGAGGAGCGCCAGAAGCAACTGCTCAAGCTCACCTCCGAGCACAACATCGGGGTGATCGAGGACGACATCTACGGCGAGCTGATGTTCGACGAGGGCCAGACCAAGTCACTCAAGGCCCATGACCGCGAGGGCCGGGTGGTGTACTGCTCGAGCTTCTCCAAGACCATCTCGCCGGGGGTGCGCATCGGCTGGATCATCGCCGAGCGCTACCAGGAGGAAATCCGCCGCCTGCAGACCTTCACCACGCACTCGGCGTGCACGGTGACGCAGATGGGCGTGGCCGCCTACCTGGAGAACGGCGGCTACGACCGCCACCTGCGCTACATCCGCCAGGAGTACCGCAAGAACATGACCGCCTACCAGTTGGCGGTGCAGCAGTACTTCCCCGAAGGCACGCAGATGACCCGGCCCAAGGGCGGCTTCATCCTCTGGGTCAGCCTGCCGGCCAAGGTGAACACCAAGGAACTGCACGTGCGCGCGCTGGAGCAGGGCATCAGCATCGCCCCGGGGCTGATCTTCAGCAACACCGAGCAGTTCAACAACTGCCTGCGCCTGACCTGCGGCATCCCGTGGAACCGCGAGGCGGAGCGGGCGATCATGACCCTCGGCATGCTGGCCTGCCAGCTGTGCCAGGAGGAGCAGATCGCTGCCTGAAACACCTGGGGTTGAATAGGGTTGATGCTTAACCCGTTTTGGCTGACGGCCTCGTCTGAAGGTTTGACTCCTTCACCGAGGCCGCCGTCATGTCCCTTCCCGCTTCCGCCTTCCGTCCCCTCGCCATCGGCCTGCTGCTGGCCGTGGGCGGTTGTGGCCAGTCCACCCAGCAACAGGCCGCCCAGCCTTCGATGACGAAACAGGCGCCGCTCGCCGACCTGGCCGCCAAGAGCGAGGCCCGCCGTGCTGCCACGCCGGCCGCCACGCCGATGCTGGAAAGCTACGCCCTGCCCGTGGCGCCCGAGCCGTTGCCGGCCGGCTATCGCGACCAGGACCGCGAGCAATACCAGAAGCTGGCGCAGAACCCGGTGCACAGCGTCGCCGAGGCGCCGGTGTCGACCTTCAGCATCGACGTGGACACCGGCAGCTACGCCAACGTCCGCCGCCTGCTCAACGAGGGCCGCCTGCCGCCCCAGGGCGCGGTGCGCCTGGAAGAGATGCTCAACTACTTTCCCTATGCCTACGCGCCGCCCAGCGACGACAGCCCCTTCGGCATCACCACCGAGCTGGCGCCGTCGCCGTGGAACCCGCACACCCGGCTGCTGCGCATCGGCATCAAGGCTTCGGAGCGCAGCGTCGAGCAACTGCCGCCGGCCAACCTGGTATTCCTGGTGGACGTCTCCGGCTCCATGGACCGCCGCGAGGGCCTGCCGCTGGTGAAGGGCACCCTCAAGCTGCTGGTGGACCAGCTGCGGCCGCAGGACAAGGTGTCGCTGGTGGTCTATGCCGGCGA
Organism: Pseudomonas sp. NBRC 100443; assembly: GCF_030268185.1. Lineage (NCBI taxonomy): Bacteria > Pseudomonadati > Pseudomonadota > Gammaproteobacteria > Pseudomonadales > Pseudomonadaceae > Pseudomonas > Pseudomonas sp. NBRC 100443. Next base: position 20,402 of record NZ_BSQE01000040.1, on the reverse strand, counting down.
CTCGCGGGTGGTGCTGGAACCCACTTCCGGCAAGGACAAGGCGAAGATCCGCGCGGCCATCGAGCAATTGCAGGCCGGCGGCTCCACCGCTGGCGCGGCAGGCATCGAACTGGCCTACCGCATGGCGCAGCAGGGCTTCATCGACAAGGGCATCAACCGCATCCTGCTGGCCACCGACGGCGACTTCAACGTCGGCGTCAGCGACTTCGACAGCCTCAAGGCCATGGCCGCCGAGAAGCGCCGCAGCGGGGTGTCGCTGACCACCCTGGGCTTCGGCGTGGACAACTACAACGAGCGCCTGATGGAACAGCTGGCCGACGCCGGCGACGGCAACTACGCCTACATCGACAACCTGCGCGAGGCGCGCAAGGTGCTGGTGGAACAACTCGGCTCGACCCTCGCGGTGCTGGCGAAGAACGTGAAGCTCCAGCTGGAATTCAACCCCGCGCAGGTCAGCGAGTACCGCCTGCTGGGCTATGAGAACCGCGCGCTGAAGCGCGAGGACTTCAACAACGACCAGGTCGACGCCGGCGAGATCGGCGCCGGGCACATCGTCACCGCGCTCTACGAGATCGTCCCGAAAGGGCAGAAGGGCTGGCTCGAGCCGCTGCGCTACCAGGCCGAGGCCAGGCCCGCCGGCAAGGGCGACGAACTGGCCTGGCTGCGGGTGCGCTGGCAGAAGCCGGAGGGCGGGCCCAGCCAGCTTGTCGAACGCCCGATAGCCACAACCGGCGCTACCGATCTGGCCCGGGCCAGCGACGACCTGCGCTTCGCCGCGGCGGTGGCGGCCTTCGCCCAGCAGCTCGACGGCGCGCGCTACACCGGCGGCTTCGACCTGGGCGATACTCTGGCCCTGGCCCGAAGCGCGCGCGGCGAGGACCCGTTCGGCCTGCGCGGCGAGTTCCTCCAGCTCGTCGAGCTGGCGCGCAGCCTGCAAACCCCCTTGGCGCGGAACCCCTGACTTGACCACGGACGAAGACGACGCCGCGCTGCTGCGGCGCTACCGCAAAGGCGATGCCGAGGCCTTCGCCACGCTCTACGCGCGCCATCGCCTGGGCCTGTACCGCTTCCTCTGCGGCCTGGGCGGCGACGTTGCCCAGGCCGAGGAAGTGTTCCAGGAAACCTGGCTGAGCCTGATCCGCAGCGACAGCGAGCCCGAGGGCCGGGCCAGCTTTCGCACCTGGCTGTACCGGATCGCCCGCAACCGGTTGATCGACCACTGGCGGCGCAACGGCCGGCGCAGCGCGCAGCACGAGGCCTTCGACGAGCAGTTGCACGGCGAGGCGCTGCCCGGCGAGGCCGAGGACCCGCTGCGGCAGCTGAGCCTGAGCCGCGACCGCGAGCGCCTGCAGCAGGCCCTGGAGGCATTGCCCGGCGAGCAGCGCGAAGTGTTCCTGCTGCGCGCCCACGGCGACCTGGAACTGCAGGAGATCGCCGAACTGACCCGCACGCCCGCCGAGACGGTGAAGAGCCGCCTGCGCTACGCGTTGCAGAAACTGCGCCGGTTGCTCGCCGACCCGGCGGCGACCCAGGAGGTAGCCCCATGACCCGCCATCCGCAGCGGCCGGACGCCGAGGAAGCCGAGCTGCTCGAGCATTTCCGCCGGCACGGCGGCGAGCAGCCCCCGGCGCAGCTGGACGCCCGCATCCTGGCCGCGGCCCGCGCCGCCGTGCAGCCGCGCGCGAGTGCCTGGCAACGCCTGGGCCGCTGGCTGTTCGGCCGGCCGCAGCGCTGGTCGGTGGCCCTGGCCGGGGTGGCGACCCTGGGCATCGGCCTGAGCCTGGCCTTGCGCACCTTCGAGGAAGCCCCGCGCTACGACGCCGTCGCGCCGGCCATGGCCCCGGTGCCCAAGGCCGAATCCATGGCCCGCTCCGCCCGCCAGGCCGCCCCGGCGCTGTACTCGGCGCCAGCCGCCCCCGCCGCGGCGCCGGCGCCGCAGCTGGAGCAGCGCAAGCAGATGGCGGAAAGCGCGGTAGCCGCCGACGCGGCAGCACCCATGGCCAAGCGCAGCGCCGAGCCGGCCCCGGAGGAACCGCAGGCCAGCCTGCGGCGCCTGGCCGAGCTGCGGCGGCAGGGCGACCAGGCGGCCGCCGCGAGCCTGCGCGAGGACCTGCAGCGGCGTTATCCGCGCTTGGACATAGACGCCGAGCTGCGGCGCCTGGAGGCCCACCCTTGAGAGCCTGAGCGCGTCCATCGGAATTGCCTTCGGATTGGTCCGAGCCTCTTGTCTTACAGATCAACTAAGGCGAGGATGGCGCGCCCCTGGCCATTTGCCTGCCCCGTGATGTTGCGACGCTTCGTTCTGCTGACCCTCCTGCCGCTGTTGCTGAGCGCCTGCGGCGATGCCGACAAGACGCCACCGGCCAAGGCCGAGGCGCCCGCGGTGGCGCCTGCCGCCCCGGCGGAAAAGGCCCCGCCGCCCGAACCCGCGCCCAGGCCGGCGCCCGCCGCCAGCGCGAAGCCGGCCGCGCCCAAGGCGGAACTGGGCAAGCCCCTGGCCCCCGAGCGCCTGCCGGTGGCCGATGCCAAGCCGAAGAAAGCCGCCGAGCCCAGCGTGAACAAGCCGCTGCCGCCCTCCAAGCTCGACCTGCGCCTGCCCAGGGACGTGCTGCACGGCCTGGAACCGGGCCGCGCCCTGCGCGAGGACCTGGACAAGCCGCTGCTGCCGCCGATGTTCGAGGAGAAGGAGAGCCCGTTCCAGGTGGGTGGCCGGTTGATCCAGCGGGAGCGCGGGGAGCGTAGCGATCCCAGTGACGACAGCTGGCATTCGGAGATTCGTGGGGCGGAGGTGCAGTTTCAGTTTCGGAATTGAGTTGGGGGGCTTTTCGTAGGAGCGAGTTTGCTCGCGAATGGTGTTTCCCGGCGGTTCTGGTGCTGGGCCTGGAGAGCGCCCTCTCCCTAACCCTCTCCCTGAAGGGAGAGGGGACCGTTGGGCAGAGGCTGATGTTCTGGAGTCAGCCGGCAGCATTGAAAGTTACTGGCTGAACCTGGCCTCCTCTCGGCACGGACTAGCCCCCTCTCCCTTCAGGGAGAGGGCTGGGGAGAGGGGACGGACTTCGACATCGCTCCGGAGCCGAGCTTGACTCGGTTGTTCGCGAGCAAGCTCGCTCCCACGAAAGAAAAGCCTGTCAGAACCGATGTTCCCCGCGCTGGATGGCCCCGAACACCCCCTCATCCAGCAGCCGATAATCCACCTCGCCCGGCAACCGCACGAACAGCGCCTCGCCAACCTGCCGCGGATCGAACCCGGCGCTCTTCAGGTCGGCCTTCTTGTACTTGAAGGTCCCTGTGGTCTCCACCTGCTGCAGAAGCCGCAGGAACAGCGGCACGGCATAGGCCGGCAGTTCGCGATCCAGGTGTTCGGCCAGGGCCTGGCCGTCCAGCGCCTGGCCGGGCGCCAGGCGTAGCGCGGCCATGCCGCAGCGGCCGTCGGTGCCGGGGATCTCCACGCCGTAGACCACCGCGTCTTCCACGCCGGGGAAGGCGCCGAGGACGTTTTCCACCTCGGTGGTGGAGACGTTCTCGCCCTTCCAGCGGAAGGTGTCGCCCAGGCGGTCGACGAACTGGGTGTGCTTGAAGCCCAGGTCGCGCATCAGGTCGCCGGTGTTGAACCAGGCGTCGCCCTTCTTGAACACGTCGCGGTAGATCACCGCCTGGGTCTTGGCCGGGTCGGTGTAGCCGTCGAACGGCCACTTGTCGCTGATCTCGCTGATCAGCAGGCCCGACTCGCCCTTGCCGACCTTCTCCATGAAGCCCTTGGCGTTGCGCAGCGGCCGGTCGTTTTCCAGGTCGTAGCGGACGATGGCGTAGGTGGCCGGGGAGAAGCCCACGGTGTTGTCGAAGTTGAAGACGTTGGTGAAGCCGATGTTGCCTTCGCTGGCGGCATAGAACTCGGTGATCCGCTCGATGCCGAAGCGCGCCTTGAACTCGCCCCAGATGGACGGGCGCAGGCCGTTGCCGATCATGCAGGTCAGGCTGTTGTCGCGCTCTTCCTCGCAGGCCGGCTGGTTGAGCAGGTAGCGGCACAGTTCGCCGATATAGCCGAAGCAGGTCGCGTTGTAATGGCGCACGTCCTTCCAGAAGGCCTTGGCGGAGAACTTGCGGCGCAGGGCGATGGCCGCGCCGCCGGCCAGCACCGCGCTCCAGCACACGGTGACGGCGTTGTTGTGGTAGCAGGGCAGGGTCAGGTAGAGCACGTCTTCGCGGCCCAGGCCCAGGCCGGAGTGGCCGAAGCCGCCGTAGGCCTTGATCCAGCGCCCGTGGCTCATGATCGAGGCCTTCGGCAGGCCGGTGGTGCCGGAGGTGTAGATGTAGAAGCAGGCGTCCTTCAGGCACACCTGGGTGGTCTCGGCCAGGTTGTCGGAGCCCTGGGCCTGCGCCAGGCGCATCAGGTTGGCCCAGCCCGCCGGGGCCTGGCCGGGGTCGCGCAGGGTGTCGTCGTCGGCCACCCAGTACAGGCGTTCGGCGCCGCCCTGCAGGTTGGCGCGGACTTCGTCGAAGGCCTCGCGCAGTTCCTCGCCGACCACGAAGTGGCCGGGGCTGACCAGGTTCAGGCTGTGGGCCAGCACCTGGCCGCGCTGGGTGGTGTTGATCAGCGCGCCCACGGCGCCGAGCTTGGCCAGGGCGGCGAGGGTCACCAGCAGTTCGGCGCGGTTCTCCAGCATCACCGCGACCACGCTGCCGTGCTTCACGCCTTCGGCCTGGAAGCTACGCGCCAGGCGGTTGGCCCAGCCGTTGAACAGGGCATAGGACAGGCGCCGCTGGCCCTCCAGCAGGGCCGGGGCGTCCGGGTACAGGCGCGCCGCGCGCTCCAGGGCCCAGCCCAGGGACAGGTTCTTCTCGCGGTTGCGGATGCCGGTGTAGTAGAGCCCGCGCAGCATGCGCGGCACGCGCCCGAGGGTGGCGGGCAGGTGGGCGATGAAGCGGGTGGGGGTGATCAGGTCGGCATGGCTCATTGACGCGGGCCCTTGTTGTCATTGTTGTCTGGCGTGTGCACGCCCGTTCGACTCTAGGACGCTGGCGAGGCTGGGGCTATGACTCTGGCGCGTTTTGCGGGGGGCAGTTGGGTCAAGGGGGAGCTGGAAGCTTGAAGCCGGAAGCTGGAAGTCAAAAGCTGCGACGCCTCCAGCCTTTAGTCCAGAAACAGATCCGGCACCAGCGGCCCGCCTTGCGGATCGAAGCGATATTGCTCGAAGTCGCTCACGCCCTGTTCGCGGAGGATGTCTTCGTCGATCAGCAGGCGCCCGCTGATGCTGCGGCCCGTGCTGTCGAGGATGGCGTGGGCGGCGTCAGCCATGATCGCCGGCGTGCGGGCGCGCTTGAAGGCGTCGCGGCTGCCCAGCTCGAACTCGATGGCGGCGGTGGCGATCATGGTCTTCGGCCACAGGGCGTTGACGCTGATGCCGTACTTCCCGAACTCCTGGTGCATGCCGAGGGTGAGCATGCTCATGCCGTACTTGGTGACCGTGTAGGGGCCGTGCTGGGCGAACCATTTTTCGGCCAGGTTCAGCGGCGGCGACAGGCTGAGGATGTGGCCCTGGCTCTGCTTCAGGTAGGGCAGCGCGGCCTGGCTGCAGACCATCACCGCGCGGGTGTTGATCTGGTACATCAGGTCGAAGCGCTTGGGCTCCAGGCGCTCCACGCCCACCAGCTTGATGGCGCCGGCGTTGTTGACCAGTGCATCGATGCCGCCGAAGTGCTCGGCGGCGCGGGCCATGGCCTCGCGCACGGCGTTCTCGTCGCGCACGTCCAGCTGCAGGGCCAGGGCCTTGCCGCCGGCGGCCTCGACTTCCTCGGCGACGCTGTGGATGGTGCCGGCGAGCTTCGGATGGGGTTCGGCGCTTTTCGCCGCGATCACGACGTTGGCGCCGTCGCGCGCGGCGCGCAGGGCGATCTCGCGGCCGATGCCGCGGCTGGCGCCGGTGATGAAGAGGGTCTTGGCGTTCAGGGACATGGTTTGGCTCCGTGTTCTTGTTGTGTTCGGACTGCACTTCTTGTAGGAGCGAGCTTGCTCGCGAATGGGGTTTCCCGGTAGCTGCGGTGTTTTCGGTGGACTCCGTACCCTCTCCCCAGCCCTCTCCCTGAAGGGAGAGGGGGCTTGTTCGTGCCGAGAGAAGGTATGGTTTCAGTCGGTAATCACTGTGCTAGCCGGCTAACGTCGAACTATCAGCATCTGCCCAACGGTCCCCTCTCCCTTCAGGGAGAGGGTTAGGGAGAGGGCGCTCTTCAGGCTTTGCACCGAAGCCACCAGCAGACCCCCCTTCGCGAGCAAGCTCGCTCCTACGAAAAGCGTTTCAGGCGTCTTCGGCCTCCACCTCCACCAGCAACTGGCGGCTCTTGACCTGTTCGCCCTTGCTCACCTGGATGCGGCGGATAATGCCGTCGACCCCGGCCTTGAGCGGATGTTCCATCTTCATCGCCTCCAGCACGAGCAGCAACTGGCCCTTGCTGACCCGCGCGCCTTCGCTGACCAGCACGTCGACGATGGCGCCGTCCATCGGCGCCTTGACCGTACCCGACGCCACACCGCCCTGGGCGCCGGCGGGCTCGTGGCTGACGTCGCGCAGTTCCAGGTTGCCGCCGGCGCCATACAGCCAGACGCGTTCGCCCTGGGTATGGTGGGCGATGCGTCGGCGGATGCCGTTGACCTCGGCGACTACCCAGCGCTCGTCGATGGCGATCAGGCTCAGCGCCACCACCGATTCGCCGATGTAGGCCAGCAGCTTGGGCTGCGCGCCGGGCTCCAGCACGTCCAGTTCCACCGCGTGCTTCTGCTCGCCGTCGTGCAACTGGTAGCGCCAGGGTAGGCTGCCGGCGTTGCGCCAGCCGGCCAGGCCGCCCTGGTGCGCGCGGGCGCTGGCCGAGGCCTGGTAGAGCAGGGCGGCGGCCAGGGCCAGTTCGCTGGGCTGCGGCGCTTGCGGGCGCAGGCTGGGGTCGTCGGCGAAGTGTTCGGCAATGAACGCCGTGGTGGCGTTGCCGGCGGCGAATTCGGGGTGCCGGAGCAGGTTGGCGAGGAAGCGCTGGTTGGCCTTCACGCCGAGCAGCACGCAGTCTTCCACGGCGCGCACCAGCTTGCGCCGGGCCTCGTCGCGGGTGGCGCCGTAGGCGATCACCTTGGCCAGCATGGGGTCGTAGAAGGGCGTCACCGCCTGGCCTTCCACCAGGCCGTGGTCGATGCGGATGCCGTCCAGCAGCTGCGGCTCCCAGCGCAGCACTTCGCCGGTCTGCGGCAGGAAGCCGTTGCCGGCGTCCTCGGCGTACAGGCGCACCTCGATGGCGTGGCCGCGCAGCGGGATTTCCTCCTGCTTCAGCGGCAGCGGCTGGCCCTCGGCCACGCGGATCTGCCAGGCCACCAGGTCCTGGCCGGCGACCAGTTCGGTGACCGGGTGCTCGACCTGCAGGCGGGTGTTCATTTCCAGGAAGTAGAAGGCGCCGCTGGCGTCCAGCAGGAACTCCACGGTGCCGGCGCCGACGTAGTTCACCCGCGCCGCCGCCTTCACCGCCGCCTCGCCCATGGCCTGGCGCAGTTCGGCGCTCAGCACGGGGCAGGGCGCTTCTTCGATGACCTTCTGGTGGCGGCGCTGCACCGAGCAGTCGCGCTCGCCGAGGTAGACGAGGTTGCCGTGCTGGTCGCCGAATACCTGGATTTCCACGTGGCGCGGGCGGATCACCGCCTTCTCCAGGATCAGCTCGTCGCTACCGAAGGCGTTCAGCGCCTCGGAGCGCGCGGTGCGCAGCTGCGCGGCCAGCTCGTCCGCCGCCTGCACCAGGCGCATGCCGCGGCCGCCGCCGCCGGCGCTGGCCTTGATCATCAGCGGGTAGCCGATGCGCTCGGCCTCGCGGGCCAGGGTGGCGTCGTCCTGCTCGGCGCCTTCGTAGCCGGGGATGCAGGGCACGCCGGCTTCGAGCATGGCCAGCTTGGACAGGCGCTTGCTGCCCATCAGGTGGATCGCTTCCACGCCGGGGCCGATGAAGACGATGCCGGCGGCCTCGCAGGCGCGGGCGAACTCGGCGTTCTCCGAGAGGAAGCCGTAGCCGGGGTGCACGGCGTCGGCGTCTGTGCGCTGAGCTGCGTCGAGGATGGCCGCGGCCTTCAGGTAGGACTGGCCGACCGGCGCCGGACCGATACACACGGCCTCGTCGGCCAGTTGCACGTGGCGCGCCTCGGCGTCGGCCTCGCTGTACACCGCCACAGTGCGGTAGCCCAGGGCCTGGGCGGTGCGGATCACCCGGCAGGCGATCTCGCCGCGGTTGGCGATGAGGATCTTGTCGAAGCTGGGCATGCTGGTTTCCCTCTCCCCAACCCTCTCCCTGAAGGGAGAGGGGACTGTCGGTTGCGGACGGCGGCTACTGCGCCCACTGCGGTTTGCGTTTCTGCACGAAGGCCAGGGTGCCTTCGGCGCCTTCCGCGCCGGTCACGGCGGCGGCGAACTGTTTTGCGGCCTCGTCCAGCAGCGGGCCCAGGGCCTCGGTCTCGCTGGCCAGCAGCAGCGCCTTGGTCTGCGCGTTGGCGCCGGGGGCGCAGCGGCGCACCTGTTCCAGGCATTCCGCCAGGCGCTGGCCGAGCGCATTGGCACCGGCCTCGCTGAAGTGCACCAGGCCCAGGCGCAGCGCCTCGCGGCCGTCGAAGCGGGCGGCAGTGAGCGCCAGGCGGCGGGCCTGGGTCAGGCCGATGCGCTTGACCACGAAGGGGGCGATCTGCGCCGGCAGGATGCCCAGGCTGGTTTCCGGCAGGCCGAACTGGGCGCCGTCGGCGGCGATGGCGATGTCCGACACGCAGGCCAGGCCGAAGCCGCCGCCGAGCACCGCGCCTTCCAGCACCGCGACCAGCACCTGCGGCTGCGCCTGGGCCTCTTCCAGCAGGGCGCCGAAGGCGCGGTTAAGCGCGGCGTAGGCGTCCGGGCCGGCGGCGCGGGCGCCGGCCATGTCCTTGATGTCGCCGCCGGCGCAGAAGTGCCCGCCGGCGCCGCGCAGGACGATGGCGCGCACTTCGCGTTCATCGCGCACCGCGGCCAGCACCGCGCGCAGCTCGCCGACCATGGCCAGGCTCATGGCGTTGCGGCTGTCCGGGCGGTCGAGGGTGACGTGCAGCACGCCGCCTTCGCGTTCCAGCAGCAGGGTTTCGCAGTTCGGCAATTCGCTCATGCCGCAAATCCTCATACGATCGCTTCAGGCTTCAGGCTTCAGGCTTCAGGCTTCAGGCTTCAGGCCAGGGCGACGCATCGCCTGCCGCCTGTAGCCTGCCGCCGCTCTCACCCCTTCTTCTTGCCCGGCAGGGTGCCCATCAGCTTGCAGATGATGCCGAGCATGATCTCGTCGGCGCCGCCGCCGATGGACACCAGGCGGGTGTCGCGGTAGGCGCGGGAGATCGGGTTCTCCCACATGAAGCCCTGGCCGCCCCAGTACTGCAGGCAGGCGTCGGTGACCTCGCGGGCCAGGCGGCCGACCTTGAGCTTGGCCATGGAGGCCAGGCGGGTCACGTCCTTGCCGCGGATGTACTGCTCGGTGGCCTGGTAGGTGAGGGCGCGCAGGCACTCGATCTCGGTCATCAGCTCGGCCATGCGGAAGTGGATGACCTGGTTGTCGATCAGCGCCTGGCCGAAGGTCTTGCGCTCCTTGCAGTAGTCGATGGTGGCGTTGACGCAGTACTCCATGCCCTTGATCCCGCTGGCCGCGCCGAACAGGCGCTCCTCCTGGAACTGCAGCATCTGCATCATGAAGCCCGCGCCCTCGGCGCCGATGCGGTTGCGCTGCGGCACGCGCACGTCGTCGAAGAACACCTGGGCGGTCTCCGAGCTGCGCATGCCGAGCTTGTCCAGGTGCGGGCTGACGCTGATGCCCTTGCTCTTCATCGGCACCATGATCAGCGACTTGTTGACGTGGGGCTTGTCGTCGGAGGTGTTGGCCAGCAGGCAGATGAAGTCGGCCGACGGCGAGTTGGTGATCCACATCTTGCTGCCGTTGATCACGTAGTCGTCGCCATCCTTGCGCGCGGTGGTCTTCAGCCCGGCCACGTCGGAGCCGGCGCCGACCTCGGAGACGCCGATGCAGCCGACCATCTCGCCGGCGATGGCCGGGCGCAGGAATTCCTCGCGCAGCTCGTCGGAGCCGAAGCGGGCGAGGGCCGGGGTGCACATGTCGGTCTGCACGCCGATGGACATGGGCACGCCGCCGCAGTGGATGGTGCCGAACTCCTCGGCGGCGACCACCGAGTAGCTGTAGTCCAGGCCCATGCCGCCGAATTTCTCCGGCTTGGAGATGCCCAGCAGGCCGAGGGCGCCGGCCTTCCTGAACACTTCGTGGATGGGGAAGCGGCCGTCCTTTTCCCATTGGTCGACGTAGGGGTTGATCTCCTTGTCGACGAAGTTGCGGACGGTGCGGCGGAGTTCTTCGTGTTCCTGGGTGAAGAGCATTTTTGTTGTACTCCTTGAGCCTTGTCTGGTTCCCCACCTCTGGCCCTCTCCCCAACCCTCTCCCTGAAGGGAGAGGGGGCTGTCCGGAGTGGCCGGGTGGTCCGTTGCATGCCGGGTTGCTTTGGCTCCCTCTCCCTTCAGGGAGAGGGAGCCTGTATCAGGTCAGAACCTCGCTACCCCGAAACTGTTGCCCTTCAGCGGCCGTACCGCCGCCTCCGCGCAGATGTCCAGCAGATAGCCCAGCAGCCGGCGGCTGTCGCGCGGGTCGATCAGCCCGTCGTCCCACAGGCTGGCGGTGCCGTAGAGCGCGGTGGACTGGGCGTCGAGCTTCTGCGCGGTCACCTGTTCGAGCATGTCGAGCATCTTCGCGTCGGCCTCCTTGCCCTCCTTGGCGTGCTTTTCCTCGGTGACGATGCGCAGCACCTTGCCGGCCTGGGCGCCGCCCATCACCGCGGTGCGGCTGTTCGGCCAGGCGAAGATGAAGCGCGGGTCCAGGCCGCGGCCGCACATGGCGTAGTTGCCGGCGCCGTAGGAGCCGCCGACGACGAGGGTGAGCTTGGGCACCGTGGCGTTGGCCACCGCCTGGATCATCTTCGAGCCGTGCTTGATCACGCCCAGGCGTTCGGACTCGGTGCCGACCATGAAGCCGGTGGTGTTGTGCAGGAACAGGATCGGCGTGTTGCTCTGCTCGCACAGCTGGATGAACTGCGCCGCCTTGGCCGCACCCTGCGGGGTGATCGGGCCGTTGTTGCCGATCAGGCCGCAGGCGTGGCCCTCGATGTGCAGATGGCCGCAGACGGTCTGGGCGTCGAACTCGTTCTTGAAGGCGAGAAAGCGCGAACCGTCGGCGATGCGCGCGATGATCTCGCGCACGTCGTAGGGCTTGCGGGCGTCCGCCGGGACCACCCCGAGCAGTTCCTCGGCCGGGTACAGCGGCTCGTCCCACTGCCTTGCCGGGCGCGCCGGCAGCTGGGCGTTCCACGGCAGGGCGGCGAGAATCTCGCGGGCCAGGCGCACGCCGTCGGCGTCGTTCTCGGCCAGGTACTCGGCGGTGCCGGCGACCTGGGCGTGCAGCTCGGCGCCGCCCAGTTCCTCGTCGGTGGCCACCTCGCCGGTGGCGGCCTTGAGCAGCGGCGGGCCGGCGAGGAACATCTTGGCCTTGCCGCGCACCACCACCACGTAGTCCGACAGCCCCGGCTGGTAGGCGCCGCCGGCGGTGCTGGAGCCGTGCACCACGGTGACCTGCGGAATGCCGGCAGCCGACAGCCGCGCCTGGTTGGCGAAGCCGCGGGCGCCCTCGACGAAGATTTCCGCCGCGTAGTTGAGGTTGGCGCCGCCGCTCTCGGTGAGGGCCACCAGCGGCAGCTTGTTCTCCAGGGCCACCTGCTGCAGGCGCAGGGTCTTCTTCAGCCCGGTGGGCGAGATGGTGCCGCCCTTGATCGCGCTGTTGCTGGCGCTGACCAGGCAGCGCACCCCGGCCACGTAGCCGATGCCGGAGATGATGCCGCCGCCAGCCTGGGTGCCGTCCTTGTCGTCGTGCAACTTGTAGCCGGCCAGGGAGCAGAGCTCGAGGAAGGGCGCGCCGGGGTCGAGCAACAGGTTCAGGCGCTCGCGCGGCAGCAGCTGGCCGCGCTTGTCGAACTTCGGCTTGGCCTCGGCGGCCTTGTCCAGCACCTTCTGCTCGACCTCGCGGAAGCTCGCCACGGCGGCCAGCATGGCCTCGCGGTTGCGGGCGAAGTCCTCGCCCTGGGTGTCGATTTCCGACTGGATCACCGGCATGGCTTACTCCTGGTCCTTCAGCACGTCGGGCAGGTAGGCGCGGTGGAAGCCGTTGTAGGAACGGCTCTGCCCGGGCTTGCCCTTGCTCAGCGGGAAGGCACGGCTGCCCTGGCTGGCGGCGCCGTCGATGCGGATGGTGTTGCCGCTGATAAAGGCGGCGCCGGGGGAGAGCAGGAAGACGATGGCGGAGGCCACTTCCGACTCGGTGCCGATGCGCTTGAGCGGCACGTGCTCGCGCAGGGTGGGGATCACCGCCTTGAACGCGCCTTCGTAGGTGTCCATGCCGCTGGAGGCGATCCAGCCCGGCGCCACGGCGTTGACCCGCACCCCGGCGTGGCCCCATTCCACGGCGGCGGTCTTGGTGAAGTTCTCCATGCCCGCGCGGGCGGCGCCGGAGTGGCCCATGCCGGGCATGCCGCCCCACATGTCGGCGAGCATGTTGACGATGCTGCCGCCGTGCTTGCCCATGCTCTGGTTGAACACTTCGCGGGCCATGAGGAAGCCGCCCACCAGGTTGGTGCGCACCACCGCCTCGAAGCCCTTGAGGTTGATCGAGGCCAGCGGCGCGGGGTACTGGCCGCCGGCGTTGTTGACCAGGTGCCGGATCGGCCCGCGCTCGGCGAGCACCTGCGCCACCAGCGCCTTCACCGCCTCCTCGTCGCGGATGTCGCAGCTGTGCCAGCTGGCGCTGCCGCCGTCCTCGACGATCTCGCCGGCGGTCTTCTCCAGCTTCTCGGCCTTGCGCCCGACCAGCACCACATGGGCGCCCAGGGCCGCCAGCTCATGGGCGGTGCAGCGGCCGATGCCGCTGCCGCCGCCGGTGACGATTACAGTCTGGCCGGCGAACAGGCCGGGCTTGAAGATCGAGTCGTATGCCATTGTTCTTGTCGTCCTGCTCAAGCGTTCGTTCTTGTCGTAGAAGAGCTGAGTTCATCGGCGATGTGTTTTGGCACCGCCACCGGGAATTCCAGCAACTGCTGGGCGAAGGCCTTGCCCTGCGGGTCGATGCGCAGGCTGGCCACGCCGCCGCCGCCCAGGGCGTGCTCCAGCAGGAAGTTCAGGCTGTGGCTGGCCGGCAGGCACCAGCGGCTGACGCGGCCCAGCTGCGGATCCAGCACGTGCTGCATCCACTCGGCCACCGCGCCTTCGCTCAGCGCCTCGGCGATCCACGGCAGGTACTCGGGCTTGCGCGCCATCACGCCGATGTTGCTGTGGTCGCCCTTGTCGCCGGAACGCGCCACCGCCAGCTTCACCAGCGGCACGCTGGCCGTGGCCTGGCCGTTGGCGGCAGGGGCTTGCGCGGCTTCGGCCAGGTTCGCCGGGTCGAAGTGCTCCAGCTGCGGCAGGGCGACGGCATGGCTGTCCTCGCCGATGAGCACCGCCAGTTGGCAGCGCGCCTTGTCCACCAGGAAGGAGAACAGGCGGATCACCGGGTAAACCGTGGGCCGCCCGCCGACGATGCCGGTCAGGCCCGGGGCCATGCCGGTGGCGGCCTGGGCGATCTCGCGGGAGAACAGCACCAGCGCCTCCTTGCGGGCGTGGCGCACGGCGAGCTTGACCACGATCTCGCGGCTGTCCTGGCGGCGGCCGTGGGGGCCGTAGGTGGCTTCGCTGCCCAGCAGCTCGATGCTCGTTTCGCGGTAGGGCCCCCAGCCGCGTTCGGCGAACATTTCCTCGGTCCTGGCGATGATCGCCCGGCTCACACGCTCGGCCTTCCGTACCGCGTCGATGCCGGCGATCAGGCAACTGGCGGTGCAGCGGAAGCCGTCGGGGTAGGTGGCGCTGACCTTGTACTGGCCGGTGGGCGGCAGGCCGCGGGCGCCGCTGAGGGCGACGCGGTCGGGGCCGGCCTGGCGCAGCTGCACGCCGGTGAAGTCGCAGACCACGTCGGGCAGCAGATAGGCGCGCGGGTCGCCGATCTCGTAGAGCATCTGCTCGCCGACGCTCAGCGGGGTGACCAGGCCGCCGGTGCCCTGCGGCTTGGTGACCACGAAGTCGCCGCTGGCCTGTACTTCGACGATGGGGAAGCCGATGTGCTCGTAGTCCGGCACGCTTTCCCAGTCGGTGAAGTTGCCGCCGGTGCACTGCGCGCCGCATTCGATGATGTGCCCGGCCAGCGCGGCCTGGGCCAGTTTGTCGTAGTCGTTCCAGGCCCAGCCGAACTCGTGCACCAGGGCGGCGCTGACCACCGCGCTGTCCACCACGCGGCCGGTGATGACGATGTCCGCGCCCAGCGCCAGTGCCTCGACTATGCCGGGCGCGCCCAGGTAGGCGTTCATCGATACGCACATCGGCGGCAGCGGGGCGCCGCTGAACATTTCCACGGTCCCGGCCTTGGCCAGTTCGCCAGTCTGGGGCAGCAGGTTGTCGCCCTCCAGCACGGCGATCTTCAGCTGCACCCCGGCCTTCTCGCAGGCGGCTGCCAGGGCCTTGGCGCAGGCCTGCGGGTTGACCCCGCCGGCATTGCTGACGACGCGGATGCGCTTGCCGGCAATCTCGCCCAGCAGCGGCGCCAGCACTTCGACGAAGTCGGTGGCGTAGCCCGCCTCGGGGTTCTTCAGGCGCGCGCCGGCCATGATCGACAGGGTGATTTCGGCCAGGTAGTCGAACACCAGGTAGTCCAGCTCGGCGCCCTTCACCAGCTGGGCGGCGGCGCTGCAGGTGTCGCCCCAGAAAGCCGAGGCGCAGCCGATGCGTACGGTCTTGGTCATTGTTCTGCCCGTGACGGTCGAGAGGTGTTTCGACATTACCAAGCAAGCGCTTGGTTGAAAAGAGGGCATAAGCGCCAGACAACCCAACCAAGTGATGGCCAAGCGCTTGCTTGGTTGCCGCTGCAGGCATACATTTCACCTGTATGCACAAGTACTTGCGTGGCGATCATGGAATCGCCCTGAACAGTGGTGGCCGGATGGCGGACGAGGGGAGAGCAGAGCGTGGATGACCAGAAAGCGCGCGAAGTGATGCTGGAGCTGGTGGCGAACGGGCAGGTCACCGACCCGGAGAGCGCCCGCGGCAAGCTGCTGCAGACCGCTGCCCACCTGTTCCGCGCCAAGGGCTACGAACGCACCACGGTGCGCGACCTGGCCGGCGCCGTGGGCATCCAGTCCGGCAGCATCTTCCACCACTTCAAGAGCAAGGACGAAATCCTGCGCTCGGTGATGGAGGAGACCATCCTCTACAACACCGCGCTGATGCGCGCCGCCCTGGCCGACGCCGAGGACCTGCGCGAGCGCCTGCTGGCGCTGATCCGCTGCGAGCTGCAATCGATCATGGGCGGCACCGGCGAGGCCATGGCGGTGCTGGTCTACGAGTGGCGCTCGCTGTCGCCGGAGGGCCAGGCCTACATCCTCGGCCTGCGCGACATCTACGAGCAGATGTGGCTGGACGTGCTCGGCGAGGCGCGCGCCGCCGGCTACTGCGAGGGCGACCCGTTCATCCTGCGGCGTTTCCTCACCGGCGCGCTGTCCTGGACCATGACCTGGTTCCGCCAGGACGGCAGCATGACCCTCGACGACCTGGCCGAGCAGGCCCTGCTGCTGGTCTACAAGGCCGCCTGATCAGCCCAGGCCCAGGCCCAGGTGCAGCGGGTAGCTCAGCAGCAGCAGGTGCACGCTGTTGACCACCCCGTGCAGGAGGATGGGCACCAGCATGCGCCCGCTGAAGTGCAGCGCCAGGCCGTAGCCGAGCCCGGCGATGCCGGCCACCACGGCGAACTGGCCGCTGAAGGGCAGGTGCGCCAGGCCGAACAGCAGGCTGCTGAGGATGATCCCGGCGGGGGCGCCCAGGCGCTCCACCAGCGAGGTCTGCAACAGGCCGCGGAAGATCAGTTCCTCGGTCAGGGCGATCACCGCGAAATTCACCAATAGCCAGATCCACAGGCCGTCGGGCCATTTCGGTCGCCACACCACCAGGCCCAGGGCGGTGGCCAGCAGCGGCACGGCGAACAGGGTGGCGACCACGGTGATGCCGGCATAGTCCGGCGAGGCCCCCGCCAGCGGCGGCCGGCGCAGCCACCAGGCGAGCAGGGTGACGCCGGCCAGCGCCTTGTCCCAGGACAGGCGCAGCGCGTAGGCCGGGGCGTCGGCGGAGAGCTGCCGCGGCGGCCAGAGCGTCCACGACTGGGTGCCGGGCAGCAGGTGCGCGGCCAGGGCGAAGCTCGCCAGCAGGCACACCGGCCACCAGAGCAGCCAGGGCAGGCGTTGTTCGCCGTAGAGTGTCCAGGCGACGAAGAGTGCGCCTATCAAGAGCCCCAGGGGTTGGACGAATCCGAGGGCGAAACCGCCGAGCAGGAGCAACCCTGGCAGCAGCGGGAGTAGCTTCCTGAGCATCGTGTCCTCCATCCACCGGCCGCAGTCTAGGCAATTCGCCCAGCCTGATCCATGCCTGCGGCGGTGAATGAGGGAAATGACCTCGGGCGCCGGGGCGGCCGGCGGCGCTCAGCGCTTGTCGTCGCGGGCGTCCTGGGCGTCCATTTCGGCGTTGCGCTGATGGATGCGCTTGAGCTGCTCCTCGGTCAGCGGCAGCTTGCGGGCGCTGTCGCGCAGCAACAACAGGCCGCCGAGGATGGAGCCCAGGGCGAGGGCGATGATCAACCAGGCGTACCAGGGCATGGCGTTCTCCTTGGGATGCGAGCTTTCACCATAAACCCGCGCGCCCGGCTTGTCAGTGCGTGGCGGTGGTCGGACGCAGGCTTGTTGCCGGCGTATGACCTTCCCGTGAAGGATGCGTGGCGCGCGACCGCTGTCACATGATGGCAATCTGGACCTGATTGACTGGCGGACATTTCAGCCAGCGGAGTCCGCCGATGACCACCAGCGCCCTGCACGCACTCCTGCGCGCCGTGGAACCGCTGCAGGCGCAGATGAGCCTCAGCGACGTCGCCGACCGCCTGCTCACCGCCGAGCACCGCGCCTTCCTCTCGCTGCCGGTGGTGGACGGGCAGGGCCGCCCGCTGGGGCTGATCAGCCGCTACACCCTGCAGGACATCTTCATGCAGCGCTTCGGCCGCGACCTCTGGGGCCGCCGCCCGGTCAGCGAGATGATGAACGCCAGCCCCTTGCGGGTGGACATCGAGTGGAGCCTGGAACAGGCGGCGCAGCAGGTCACCGCGCAACTGAAGTACCCGATCACCGAGGACTTCATCCTGGTCGACGGCGAAGGCGCCTACCTGGGCCTGGGCACCGTGCTCGACCTGCTCAAGGCCATGGAGGCGCGCATCGCCCAGCGCAACCGCGTGCTGCGCAAGGCCCTGGTCGACCTGCGGGAATCCCAGGCGCAGCTGGTGCAGTCGGAGAAGATGGCCTCCCTGGGGCAGATGGTCGCCGGCGTCGCCCACGAGCTGAACACCCCGCTGGGCTACGTGCGCAACAACCTGGAGCTGATCCGCGAACAGTTCCTGCCGCTGCTGCAGCTGGCCGAGAGCCAGGCCGAGCTGGCGGACTGCCTGAACGACGCGGCCTGCGACGAGGCGCGCCTGGCCCAGGCCCTGCAAGCCGCCGGGCAGGCCCGTGCGGAGGCGCCCCTGGAGCAACTGCTGGGCGACCTCGACCAGCTGTTCGGCGACACCACCTACGGCCTGGCGCAGATCGGCGAGCTGGTCGGCGGGCTCAAGGACTTCGCCCGCCTGGACCGCGCCATGAGCGAGGAGGTGGACCTCAACGAGTGCGTGAAGAGCGCGCTGCTGATCGCCCGCAACAGCATCAAGGACAAGGCCGAGATCATCCGCCAGCTCGGCGAGCTGCCGCCCATCGCCTGCGCGCCCTCGCAGATCAACCAGGTGCTGCTCAACCTGTTCACCAACGCCGCCCAGGCCATGGACGGCTACGGCCACATCCACGTCAGGACCTGGGCCGACGAGGCGGCGGTGTACGTCTCGGTGCAGGACAACGGCAAGGGCATGCCCGCCGAGGTGCTGGCGCGCATCTTCGACCCCTTCTTCACCACCAAGCCGCCGGGCCAGGGCACCGGCCTGGGCCTGTCGATCAGCTACAAGATCGTCCAGGACCACGGCGGCAGCATCCGCGTCGCCTCCGAGCCGGGGCGCGGCACGCGATTCCTCATCCGCCTGCCGCGCGCGCAGGCCAGCGACCTGAAACGGAGTGCCTGACATGACCCAGCCGCTCAAGGCCCTGCCGCAGTCCGGCCAGGCCCGGCCCACCGGCCTGACCCGCATCCTCTTCGTCGACGACGAGGAGCGCATCCTGCGCAGCCTGGCGATGCAGTTCCGCCGGCACTACGAGGTGCTCACCGAGAGCGACCCGCGGCGCGCCCTGGAGCGCCTGCGCAGCGAGCCGGTGCAGATTCTCGTCAGCGACCAGCGCATGCCGCAGATGAGCGGCGCCGAGCTGCTGGCCCGGGCCCGCGAGATCGCCCCGGACTGCCTGCGCATCCTGCTCACCGGCTATTCCGACCTGGACGCGGCGGTGGAAGCGCTGAACAACGGCGGCATCTTCCGCTACCTGACCAAGCCCTGGGACCCGCAGGAAATGGCCTTCACCCTGCGCCAGGCGGCGGAGATCGCCGGGCGCCAGGCCGCCGCGCCCGACCTGCAGGCCATCAGCCGGCTGGCCGCGCCACTCAACGTGCTGCTGCTGGACGACGACGCCGACACCCTGGCCTGCGTCGGCGACTTCTGCGCCGCCGGCAACCACCAGTTGCACCGCGCGCGCAACCTGGCCGAGGCGCTGTTGCGGCTGAACGCCGAGCCCATCGACATCCTGGTCAGCGACCTCAAGCTCGCCGGCGAGGACACCGCGCCGCTGCTCAAGTCCCTGGCCCAGGCCCACCCGCGCCTGCTCAGCCTGGTGGTGACGCCGTTCCGCGACACCCAGGACCTGCTGGCGCTGATCAACCAGGCGCAGATCTTCCGCTACCTGCCCAAGCCGATCCGCCGCGGCCTCTTCGAGAAGGGCCTGAAGGCCGCCGCCGAACAGGCCCAGCTGTGGCGCGCGCAACCGCAGCCGCAGGTGGCGCGCCTGGCCGAGGCGCCGCGCGAGGAGCGCGAGCGGGAGAAGGTCGGCAGCCTGCTGGGCATGCTCGGCCGCCTGCGCGAGCGCCTGAGCGTATAGGACGGGCAACGCGTCGCCGGAAGCTGCCGGCAGCGGCGCTTTCTGCGACAATGCGCGGCGTTTTTCAGAATCCCCCCGCGAGAGAGCCCATGTCCGTCTGCCAGACCCCGATCATCGTCGCCCTGGATTTCCCCACCCGCGAGGCCGCCCTGGCGCTGGCCGACCAGCTCGACCCGAAACTGTGCCGGGTGAAGGTGGGCAAGGAACTCTTCACCAGTTGCGCCGCGGGTATCGTCGAGACGCTGAACGGCCGTGGCTTCGAGGTGTTCCTCGACCTGAAATTCCACGACATCCCCAACACCACCGCGATGGCCGTGCGCGCCGCCGCCGAGATGGGCGTGTGGATGGTCAACGTGCACTGCTCCGGCGGCCTGCGCATGATGGCGGCCTGCCGCGAGACCCTCGACGCCTTCAATGGCCCGAAACCGCTGCTGATCGGCGTGACCGTGCTGACCAGCATGGAGCGCGAGGACCTGGCCGGCATCGGCCTGGACGTCGAGCCCCAGGAGCAGGTGCTGCGCCTGGCGGCCCTGGCCGAGAAGGCGGGCATGGACGGCCTGGTCTGCTCGGCCCAGGAAGCCCCGGCCTTGAAAGCCGCGCACCCGGCCCTGCAACTGGTCACCCCTGGCATCCGCCCGGCCGGCAGCGCCCAGGACGACCAGCGCCGCATCCTCACCCCGCGCCAGGCCCTGGACGCCGGCTCCGACTACCTGGTGATCGGCCGCCCGATCAGCCAGGCCGCCGATCCGGCTGCGGCGTTGGCCTCGATAGTCGCTTCCCTGGCCTGAATGGCGAGGGCATGAAAAAGGCGGAGCAGGGTGACCTGCTCCGCCTTTTTGTTTCTGACGCTTTTTTGTTTTGTAGGAGCGAGCTTGCTCGCGAATGGAGTTTCCTAGTGGCTTGGGTGCTGGGCTTAAGAGCGCCCTCTCCCCAGCCCTCTCCCGCAAGCGGGAGAGGGGGCTGTCCTGAGCGGCTTGGAGGTCCGGCACCATCCTTCCACCTCGTCATTCCCGCGAACGCGCACTACTGTCCGGAATATTTTCGAGGGGGCGTCTGGAGGGCTTGCGGGGGCTGAAGGCACGGGTTAAACCGTTGAGCGCCAACTCAACCTCACAGCCCCCGCAAGATGTTCAGGATAAGCCGT
>NZ_BSQE01000039.1:0-32678 GCF_030268185.1 Pseudomonas sp. NBRC 100443 | reverse complement strand
GAAAACGGCTTATCCTGAACATCTTGCGGGGGCTGTGAGGTTGAGTTGGCGCTCAACGGTTTAACCCGTGCCTTCAGCCCCCGCAAGCCCTCCAGACGCCCCCTCGAAAATATTCCGGACAGTAGTGTGCGAACGCAGGAACGTAGGGCGGGGGCGTTGAGTCCGCTCCCTACGCCCGGGCTCTTCTGTAAGCATAGGAGCGGACTCCGTCCGCGATTCGACGGGCATGATGAGGTGGGGTTAGGCGTTTCAGGATGACGCCGAACTCTCCGCCCACTCCGAACGGCCCCCTCTCCCTCTGGGAGAGGGCTGGGGTGAGGGAGCGGCCGCCAGGATCGAACGCTTTTGCCGACCCCGGGTACCCTCACCAACGCAACAAACGCGGCCCCAGCATGGCGCCCAGCAGCGTCGGCAGGAGCATACCCGGCAGGTACCAGATGCTCCATTAGGGCACACCCATTTCCGGGCCGGCCAGAGTGGCGGTGGCGCCGGCCAGCAGGCCGCCGGCGGTGCCGCCTCAGCCCTCGAAGATCGCCACGGCGCGGACGAACCCCGCCGAGGCGTGGCGGATCTTGTAGGGGAAGCAGCTGACCAGGAAGCCGTCGGCCGGCAACTGGTCGAGGTTGGCCAGTTTCTCCATCTGCCCGTAGCCGATGTCGCGGCCGGCCTTGTGGCCTTCCCAGATGAGCGCGGCGTCACCGCTTTCGGCAAAGCGCTCGCGGGTGTACTTGAAGGGCGCGTCCCAGCTCCAGGCGTCGGTGCCCACCACCCGCACGCCGCGCTCCAGCAGGTAGAGCGTGGCCTCGCGGCCCATGCCGACGCCGGCATCGAGGTAGCCCGGCTGGCCGAACAGGCTGCCGGCGCGGGTGTTCACCAGGACGATGTCCAGCGGTTGCAGCGGGTGGCCGATGCGCGCCAGTTCCGCCTCCACCTCGGCCGCCGTCACCACGTGGCCGTCGGGCAGGTCGCGGAAGTCCAGCTTCACCCCCGGTTGCAGGCACCACTCCAGCGGCAGCTCGTCGATGCCGAAGGCCGGCTTGCCGCCGTCGGTGGTGGAGGCGTAGTGCCAGGGCGCATCCATGTGGGTACCGTTGTGGGTGGTGATCTGCAGGCGCTCGGCGGCCCAGGATTCGTTGCCCGGCAGGTCTTCCTTGCGCAGGCCGGGGAACATCGCGGCCATTTCCGGCCAGCCCTGCTGGTGGTCCATGTAATCGATCTTCGGCAGCAGCGGCGGCGGGTCGCTGTAGGGGTTGTTGTCCAGGCTCACCGAGAGGTCGAGCAGGCGGCGTTTGTTCAGGTTCATGCGGAAACTCCTTTGCGGGCGGCCGCGCGGCTACGGCGCGGCGCAAGGTCGAGGGCGTTGCGCAGCAGCGCGGCGGCCGAGCCGTCGTGGCGGAAGCCCAGGGCGCGGGCCTGCGGCGTGCGCAGCGGCGGGAAGCGGCCGAACAGCGCTTCCAGCTGCGCGTCGGGTTCGAAGGCGATGCGCGCGCGGTTGGTCTCGCCGAAGCCGGCGGCCAGGGCGTCGAGCACCTGGGCGATGGACAGTTGCAGCACCGGCAGCTGCCACACGCGCCGCGCGCCGGGGTTCTGCAGCTCGGCGGCGTGCAGCAGGTTGTCCACGCAGCAGCGCGCCGACATCCACCAGGCACTGGCCTGGGGCGACACCGGGCAGGTGTAGGGCTCGCCGGCGGCGTAGGCGTGCAGCAGGTCGCTCATGAAGGCCGAGCGCAGGCCGTTGGGCTGTCGCGGCCGGGCGACGATGCCGGGCAGGCGCAGGGCGCGGCCGTCCACCTCGCCGCGGCGGGCCAGGTCCTCCAGGGCGGTTTCCACCATCAGCTTGTGCGCGGCGTAGGACAGCTGCGGGTGCGCCGATTGCGCCTCGTCCATGCGTGCCGGCAGCTCGCCGCCGTATACCGCCACGCTGCTGGCGTACACCAGTACCGGCGGGCGTTCGCGGTGGCGCAGTTGCTGCAGCAGTTCCAGGCTGGCCTGCAGGTTGACCTGGTAGCCCAGCTCGTACTGCGCCTCGGCAGCGCCGCCGGGCACGCTGACCAGGTGGAACACTACGTCGATGCCGTCGGCCAGCACCCGGCGCAGCAGCGCCGGGTCGGTGACGCTGCCGTAGTGGCGGCGCAGGCGGCGGTCGTCCGGCAGGCCGTCCAGTTGCTGGTCGAGCAGCAGCAACGCGTCTATCCGCTGCCCGCCCAGCTCGCCGCGTTCCAGCAGGCGGCGGACCAGCTCGCGGCCGACGAAGCCGTTGGCCCCGCTGACCATCACGCGCATGGCCAGCCCCCTTGCACCACGCGCTGGTCGATGGCGCCGAACAGCGCTTCGCCGTCCGCGCCGCGGGCCTCCATGCGCACGCGGTCGCCGAAGCGCATGAAGCCGGTGCGCGGCGCGCCCTGGGCGAGGGTCTCGATGGCGCGGCGCTCGGCGATGCAGGCCGAGCCCACCGCGCGGTCGGCGTTGGACACGGTGCCCGAGCCGATCAGGGTACCGGCGCTCAACCTGCGCGTCAGGGCCGCATGGGCGATCAGCTGGTGGAAGCCGAAGTGCATGGCGCCGCCGTGGGGGTGACCGAACCATTCGCCGTTCCACTCGACCTTGAGCGGCAGGTGCACGCGGCCGTCGCGCCAGGCCTCGCCGAGCTCGTCCGGGGTCACCGCCACCGGGGCGAAGCTGCTGGCGGGCTTGGCCTGGAGAAAGCCGAAGCCGGTCTTCATTTCCCGCGGCGCCAGGGCGCGCAGGCTGACGTCGTTGAGCTGCAGCACCAGGCGCACGTGGGCCAGGGCGTGCTCGGCCGGGCAGCCCATGGGCACTTCGTCCACCAGCACGGCGAACTCGCCTTCGAAGTCGATGCCGTGGGCTTCGCTGGGCAGCGGAATGTCCGCCCGCGGGCCAAGGAAGTCGTCGCCGGCGCCCTGGTAGATCAGCGGGATGCTGTCGATGCCGTCGATGGGCTCCAGGTCGAAGGCCTTCTGCATCAGTTCGCCATGGCTGAGGAAGCAGGAGCCGTCCAGCCACTGCCAGGCGCGCGGCAGCGGCGCGGCCAGCTGCGCCGGGTCGAGGGCGAAGGCGCCATCCGCCTCGTCGGCGTTCAGACGCTGGTAAAGGCGTTGCAGGGCGGGTTCGACGGCGGGCCAATCGTCCAGCGCCGCCTGCAGCGTGGCGGCGATGGCGCCGGCCGACACCGCCCGCTGCAGGTCGCGGGAGACCACCAGCAGGCGGCCGTCGCGGCTGCCGTCGTTGAGGCTGGCGAGCTTCATGGCAGCAGCTCCTTCAAGGCCTCGGCGTAGCGGCCGTCGAGGAGGATGAAGACCATCCGCGCCATCTGCTCGGTGCGGTTGCTCCAGGCGTGGTTGGTGCCGCGCTGGACCACTATGTCGCCGCGCTTGAGGTGCACTTCGCCCTCATCGAGCACCAGCCACAGCTCGCCTTCGGTGACGATGCCGTAGTCCAGGGTTTCGGTGCGGTGCATCAGCTTGTGCTTCGAATCGGCCTTGCCGGTGCCGGCGTGGGCCTGGCCGATCTCGGCGAAGGCGGCCGCGGCGTCCTCCGCGCTGACCTGGTTCTGCAGGCTGTCCGGCGGGATGTCCACCACGCGGATCACGCTGCCCAGCGGGCCGGGGCTCAGTTGCAGCGGCTGCTCGGTCGGGTCGTCGCCATTGTCCAGCGGCGCCGGGCTGGCGGCGCTGTTCCACACTTCATGGAATACGGTGCCGGGCACCGCCTTGAGCGGGAAGACGTTGGGCGTCGGGCCGCTGCTGGCGACCACTGCCTGGCCCCGGGCGTCGTGCCCGGTGACTACACGCTTGAATTCGGGAAGCTGTTGCATGCTGACTCCTTTGCGATGGGGTTCCGCCCACGGGCCGGGCGTGGCCTGGGCGGCCAGGGAAAAGCGTTCGTTCATAGCGCCTGCGCCACCGGCGCCGGCCGGCCATGGCGCAGCAGCACCAGGCACAGCGGCGCCAGGACCAGTTGGCCGATGGCGACCGCCAGCAAGGCCTGGGGCAAGTGCGGATTGGCGCCGCCGGTGATCGCCAGCACCAGCAGCGGGCTGAGGAATTCGCCGGCGAAGATGGACGCGGTGAAGCCGCCGGTGGCGCGGCCGCGCTGCTCGAAGCCGACCTGCAGCATCACCTGGGTGATCAGCGTCGGCAGCAGCAGGCCCACGCCCAGGCCGTTGACCAGTACCGCCAGCACCACGGGGGCGTGGCTATCGGCCAAGGCCATGAGCGCGCCGCCCAGGCCGGCGGTGGCGAAGCCCAGGGCCAGCAGGCGCCGCGCCGGCAGCGTGGCGAGCAGGCGGAAGGCCAGGGCCCCGGCGAGCACGCCGAGCTGGTTGGCGCCCATGGTCATGCCCACTTGCTGCGGGGCGTCCACGTGCAGCAGTTGCAGCAGGTAGCCGGCCTGCACCGGGACGATGAACAAGCTGACGCCGGCCAGCAGGGTCAGCAGGTACAGCAGCGCCAGCGCGGCCCAGGGGAAGCGTCCGGCGTCCGCGCGCAGCGGCCCGGCATGGCGCACCTGCGGCTCCCACAGCAGCGCCGCCATCAGCGGCAGGCACAGCAGGCCCGCCGCGTAGAGCGCGAAGGGCGTGCGCCAGCCGCTCTCGCCCAGCGCCCCGCCCAGGCCCATGAACAGCGCGGCGGACAGCGAGGTGGCGACCATCTGCAGAGCGAACAGGCGCTCGCGGCGCTGGCCGTCGAAGTAGTCGCCCATCAGGGTGGTGCAGCAGGTCATGATGCCCGCCTCGGCCAGGCCGATGCCGGCGCGGCTGGCGACGATCGGCCCCAGCGAGTCCAGCCACAGCGGCAGCACCCCGCACAGGCTGTACAGGAGCATGCTGGCCAGCAGCAGCGGGCGCCGGCCGACGCGGTCGGCGAGCAATCCGGCCAGCGGCGCCAGGAAGGCGATCACCAGCGCCGGCAGGGTCAGCGCCACCGGCACCAGCACGGCGGCGCCGGGGGTTTCGGCGAAGTGCGCCTGCATGCGCGGCAGCACCGGTGCGATGAGCACAG
This sequence comes from Pseudomonas sp. NBRC 100443, assembly GCF_030268185.1. NCBI lineage: Bacteria > Pseudomonadati > Pseudomonadota > Gammaproteobacteria > Pseudomonadales > Pseudomonadaceae > Pseudomonas > Pseudomonas sp. NBRC 100443. The sequence continues at coordinate 27,657 of NZ_BSQE01000039.1, read as the reverse complement.
CGCCAAGCACAGGCAGGCAGCTGCCGAACAGCAGGAGCAGCGCTTGCGCGGTTCCGGCGGGGCGTTGGGTGGTCATTGCGCACCTCCACGCCGGAAATCCATGGGGTCGTGGCGATGGGTATCGCTTCGCTCAACCCATCCTACGCAGGTGTTCCTGCCGCACCTGTAGGAGCCGGCATTCGATGGGTTCAGGCATGGCATCGGGCGGTCCTCTGGCTGGTATTCGGCTCGCAGCAGTCGCGGTCGTGGTGGACTTCCTCCAGCTGGTGCGCCGGCACGGCGGGTTGCGCCTGGCGCCGGGGCAGCAGGAAATAGGCCAGCGCCGGCAGCAGGACCAGGGCGCCGACCATGTTCCAGACGAACATGAAGGCCAACAGCACGCCCATGTCGGCCTGGAACTTGATGGGCGAGAAGATCCAGGTGCCCACGCCGATGGCCAGGGTCACGCCGGTGAGCATCACCACCTTGCCGGTGAACAGCAGCGCCCGGTAATAGGCGCTGGACAGGCTGGCGCCCTGGCGCAGCTGGGCCAGGACGATGCTCATGACGTACAGCGCGTAGTCCACGCCGATGCCCACGCCCAGGGCGATCACCGGCAGGGTGGCGACCTTCACGCCGATGCCCAGGGCCACCATCAGCGCCTCGCAGAGGATCGAGGTGAGCACCAGCGGCAGCACCGCGCAGAGCACCGCGCGCCAGGAGCGGAAGGTCGCCAGGCAGAGCAGGATGACCGCGCCGTAGACCCACCAGAGCATGTCGTGGTTGGCCTGCCTGACCACGATGTTGGTGGCCGCCTCGATGCCGGCGCTGCCGGCGGCGAGGAGGAACTTCGCCTGCTCGCTGTCGTTGTCGCGGGCGAAGGCCTGCACGCTGTCGACCACCCGCGCCAGGGTGTCGGCCTTGTGGTCGGTGAGGTAGGCGTACAGCGTCAGCAGGCTGCAGTCGTCGTTGTACAGGCCGCGCGGGGCGTTGGCGGTGACCATGTTCAGGGTGGCCTGGTTGTTCACCAGTTCGTACCACTTCGGGCTGCCCTCGGAGAGGCCCACCAGCACCCGGCGGTTGAGCAGCGCCAGGGAGTTGGTCGAATCCACGCCGGCCAGGCCGCGCAGTTGCCAGTCCAGGTCGTCGACGCGCTTGAGGGTGTCATAGGCCGAGCAGGCGCCGGCCGGGGTCTGCACCATCACCGCGAACACGTCGCTGCTGGCGCCGTAGTGCGCGGTGACGAAGGCGTTGTCGCGGTTGTAGCGCGAGTCCGGGCGCAGTTCCGGGGCGCCGGCGTCGAGATCGCCGATCTTCAGATTGAGGCTTACCGCGTAGCCGCCGGCGGCCAGCAGCGCGGCCACGGCGATGCACGCGGCCGCCCAGCGGCGCCGGGTGAACAGGTCGAGGAAGCGCCATACGGCGTGCTTGTCCGCCCCGCTCGCTTCGGCCTCCTCCGCGCGCAGGCTGCGCCGCGCGGCTTTCGGGCTGACGCCGACGTAGGACAGCAGCACCGGCAGCAGGATCAGGTTGGTGAAGATCAGCACCGCCACGCCCAGGCTGGCGATCACCGCCAGGTCCTGGATGACCTGGATGCGGATGATCATCAGCACCGCGAAGCCCACCGCGTCGCACAGCAGCGCGGTGAGCCCGGCGAGGAACAGCCGGCGGAAGGTGAAGCGCGCGGCGACCAGGCGGTGCATGCCGCGGCCGATGTCCTGCATGATGCCGTTCATCTTCTGCGCACCGTGGCTCATGCCGATGGCGAACACCAGGAACGGCACCAGCACCGAGTACGGGTCCAGCTCGTAGCCCAGCAAGGGCAGCAGGCCGAGCTGCCAGACCACCGCCACCAGCGAGCACAGCACCACCAGCGCGGTGCTGCGCACGCAGCGGGTGTACCAGTAGAGCACCGCGGCGGTGATGGCGATGGCGGCGGCGAAGAACAGCAGGATCTGCTTCAGGCCGTCGATCAGGTCGCCTACCACCTTGGCGAAGCCGGTGATGTGGATGTCCACGCCCCGGGCCTGGTACTTGCCGCGCAGGGCCTCCAGCTCATGGGCGAAAGTGGTGTAGCCCAGCGCCTGGCCGTCGGGGGTCTTCTCCAGCAGCGGCACGTAGAGGATGCTGGAGCGCTGGTCGAAGGCCACCAGCTGGCCGATCTCGTTGGAGCGTTCGACGTTGCGCTTGAGCGCCTCCAGGCTGGCGGCGCCGCCGTCGTAGCCGTCGGGGATCACCGGGCCGCCTTCCAGGCCGTCCTCGGTCACGCCGGTCCAGCGGGTGGACGGCGTCCACAGCGACTTCATCGCCGCGCGGTCCACGCCGGGCAGCAGGTACACCTCGTCATTGAGTTGCTGCAGCACCTGCAGGTAGTGCTTGTCGTAGATGCTGCCCGCGGGGTTGGCCACGGCGATGCGCACGGCATTGCCCAGGCCAGCCAGTTCCTGGCGGTGGTCCAGGTAGTTGAGGATGAACGGGTGCTCGCGCGGGATCATCTTCTCGAAGCTGGCGTTGAGCGTCAGCCGCGTGGCCTGCCAGCCCAGCAGCAGGGTCGCGGCCAGGCACAGCAGCAGGACCAGGCCGCGGTGGTTGAACAGGGCGCGTTCCAGCAGCGAGCCGGAAGCGCTGTCGAAGTCGTCGAGGCGGCCGCAGGACGGCGCGGGAGAAGTCGGGGCGTGCATGGCTCAGTCCGCTGTGCTGGAGGAGGAAGAAGGCGCCAGGCGGCGCGCGCCGGCCATGCCGACGGCCACCAGGGCGCCGTCGGCGGCGATGGTGGCGGCGCTCAGCGGCAGGCCGTCGGAGACCGGCAGCGGCGTTACGGCAAAGTCGCCCAGGCCGCTGCGCAGCAACATGCCGGCCTGGTTGGCGAGCAGCAGCTGGCCGCCGGCCACGCGGATGCCGTTGAGCGAGGCCGGGATGGGATTGACCAGGGCCTGGAAGCTGGCGCCGCCGTCGTCGGAGGCGAACAGCTTGCCGCGCAGGCCGCCCACCAGCAGGCGGCCGCTGGGCAGCATGGCGGCGGCGAAGTAGCTGCCCTCGTAGGGGCCCTGCAACGCCTCGAAATGCTCGCCAGCATCGCGCGAGCGCAGCAGCAGGCCCTGTTCGCCGGCGATGTAGAGGTCGCTGCCCTGCCCCGCCACGGCGTACAGGTGCAGGCCCTGGGGATTGGGCAGGTGGCCCATCCACGACTGCCAGCTGCGGCCGCCGTCGGTGGTGGCCAGGGCCAGGCCGTAGGCGCCCAGCACCAGGCCATGGCGGGCGTCGCTGAAGTGCACGGTCAGCAGGGGCTTGTCGGCACCGTCGGCCACCAGGCGTTGGGCAGCGGCGACGCGGCCGGCATCGGCCGAGGCCTCGGCGGCCTGCAGTTCCAGGGCGGCGGCGCGCTTGCCGTCCAGTTGCAGGCTCCAGTGCTCGCCGCCGTCGTCGCTGTGCAGCACCACGCCGGCATGGCCTACGGCCCAGCCGTTGCGCGCATCGACGAATTGCACGGCGACCAGGCTGGCGCTCACCGGCACCGAGCTCGCCTGGCGCCAGTTGGCGCCGTTGTCGTCGGAGAGCAGCACCACGCCGCGCTCGCCCACCGCCACCAGGCGCTGGCCGGCGCGGGTGACGTCCTGCAGCACCGCGTGCAGGGCCTGGGGGCCTTGCACGGCGGGCTGGGCCAGCACGTCCGGGGGACTTGCCGCGAAAGCCGGCGGCAGGGCGCAACAGGCCGCCAGGAGCAGGCCGGAAAGCATTTTGTTCATCGCACGCAACCTTGGTTTTTCTTGGAGTCGGGCCTGTCGAGGCCGGGTACCGCGAGGTCTCCCGTAGGAGCGGGCCCTGCCCGCGATTCGCGCGCAGGGCGCGCTCCTACAGGAGCAGGGTGCTAACGCTCAGCGCACGCCCTCGCCCGCCATGGCGTCGGCGGTGAACACCGAGTCCTTGTACGGCGGCACGATGCGGTACTGCTCGCTCTTGCCGGCGAACAGGTCGCCGGCGAACCAGGCCCCGGAGAGCAGGTCGTAGAAGCCGTTGGTGAGTGTCACCACGCCCGGCAGGTCGGGCAGCACCACCGGCGAGGTCCAGAGCACCTTGGCCAGTTGGCCGCGGGCGTCGTAGCGCTCGCCGAGCACGGCAGTCCAGGTGTCCTCGTCCAGGTAGTAGGTGCTCTTGGGCATCACGTGGCGCTGGCCGCTCTTCAGGGTCGCTTCCACCACCCAGACGCGGTGCTTCTCCCAGCGCAGGGCATCGGACTTCAGGTGGTGCGCGTCCAGCAGCGCCTCGGGGCCTGCGGCGGTGAACACCTTGTTGGCGTTGTACGGGATGTACATCTCCTTCTTGCCCACCAGCTTCCAGTCGAAGCGGTCGACGCGGCCGTCGAACACGTACAGCTCGTCGAAGCTCAGGACCCCGGCGGTGGCCGGCGTCGGGGTGTCGCAGCAGGCGTTGGGCAGGCGGCGCACGCGGCGCTGGCCGGGCAGGTAGGTCCACACCGTGGTCTTGTCGGCATTGAGGTTCTCCAGCCCGGTGATGGCCTCGCCAGCACGCAGCGGCGGGCCGTCGTTGATCATCCGGATGGACCAGAACACGCCCCGCTCGCCGGCGCCGCCGGGCAGGTACCAGGGCATCTGCAGGTCGGCGCGCGAGTCGTTGGTCAGCACGTGCTTGCCGTCGGCGGTGGTCAGGTACTGGGTGAAGCTGGCGTGCCAGGAGGCGCCGCGCCAGCGCAGCAGGTGGTTCCAGATGGCCTCGGCACCGCTCTGCGGGATCGGGAACGGGATGCCGCCGGCGGCGCCCTCGGGCATCAGCCCGGCGGGGCCGTCCACCAGCTTGCCGCTGGTGGCGTTGGCGAGGGTGGCGTCGTACACCGACTGCGGCGCGGCGGCGCTGCGGTGGCTCGGGTAGACCTCCAGGCGGTAGCTGTCCGGGTACTTGCGGAGCATCGCCTGGGTCCCGGCGGACAGGTTGTCGGCGTACTGCGCCATGTTCTGCGCGGTGATGGTGAACAGCGGCTTCTCGTTGGCGAAGGGGTCGCCGCGCTTGCCGCCGTCCTTGTAGGCCGGGTCGGCCTGGGTGTAGCCGCCGGTCCAGGCCGGGATGCTGCCGTCGGCGTTGCCGGCGCGCTCGCCGCCCAGCGGGGTGAGCGTGGTCCTGAGCTTGCCCGCCTCCTCGGCGGAGACGGCGGCCAGGGCGCCGTGGGCGAACAGCAGGGAGGCACTCAGGGCGGTGAGCAGGGAAACGACTTTTTTGTGTTTCATCGGGCAGTCCTCGGTCAGAAGGTGCGGCTGACGGTGAAGGCGATGAAGTCGCGGTCTTTCAGCGACTGTTCGAAGGTGTAGTGGTTGTCGGCGTCGAGGAAGGTGTTCTGCGGGCCGTAGTAGTGCGTGTAGGTCAGGCCCAGGCTCCAGGTGTTGAGGTAGTTGCCCTTCAGGCCGATGTTGATGTCGCCGCCGTGGTCAGTGCCAAAGCCGGTGCCCAGGGCCTCGGAGGCGCCGTTGGTGTAGCTGGCGCCGATCGGCACCGAGAGGTCCAGGCCCGGGTAGATCTGCCGGTACATCGGCTCGTAGACCAGGCGCAGGCTGGTGGCGTCGCGGTCGGCGTTGGGGTCGATGGCGTCGCGGTTCTTGCTCACGCTCAGCACCCGGTTCCAGGCGATCTCGCCGAGGAAGCTCGACTCGCCGGCGATGAAGTTCGGCTCGAGGCTGGCCAGCCAGGAGAAGTTGGCGTGCAGGGTGCGGCCGGTGGCGTAGAGCGGGTCGTCGCTGTTGTTGATCGCCTCGCCCACGGCCAGGGCGTGCTGGTTGGTGGAGGCCAGCGGCTGGTTCCAGCGGGTGGAGACTTCCCCGGCGACGTTGAAGTTGCCCAGGGTGGTGGAGAAGCTGCCGCCCAGGGCGCTGATGCCTTCGGGATACACCCAGTAGAACTCGCCGGCCTTGCCGGTGAGCGGGTTGAGGTTGGCGAAGTCGCTGCGCACGTTCAGCTGCGGCGACTTGTCGTGGAAGCGGATGGCGTACAGGCCCCAGTCCACCGTCTCGGTGCGCCAGCGCAGCTGCACACCGCCCTGCCCCGAGTCCTTCGCCTCCTTGTCGTTGCCGTGGTAGAAGGCCAGCGGCTGGCCGCCGGGCATCACCGGCGAGCCGATGTACATGCGCTCGGCGCCGTCGCCGAAGAAGTCGTCGGTGGAGAAGTAGCTGCCGGCGGCCGGCAGGCGGTTGGCCTCCCACTCGAACTGGTAGTAGGCGCCGATGGACACGTCCGGGGTCAGCTGCAGCTGGCCGGAGACCTGCTGCACCGGGCGGATCAGTTCCTTGAACTGGGTGTTGGGCACCGACAGGCCCTTGACCACGTCGATCGGCGCCATGCCGCCGGCGATGCCGTTCATGCCGTAGAACAGGCTCTCGCCCCACTGCATGGCGTACTGGCCCAGGCGCCCGGACAGCGGCATGCCGGCCAGCTCGGTCTTGCCGAAGACGAAGGCGTCGAGCAGCTCGCCCTTGCGCCCGTGCAGGGTGCGGGTGTCGTCGGTGAATTCGTCGTAGTCCACCGAGTAGCTGTTGGCGCGGCTGGGGTCGTTGGCGTCGCTGCCACGGTTGTAGACGTCGTCGTACCAGGCCGCGCCGCTGACCCGCGCGCCGACGTCGCCGTAGGTGACGTCCAGCTCGGAGAGCAGGTCCAGGCGGTTGGAGATCAGGCCCTTGTCGAAGTTGCGGTCGCCGTCGTCGAGGTTCAGCGCGGTCTGGCCCTCGCTCAGCTTGCTGCTGGCGTCCTGGGTGCGCCAGGCGGCGCTGTACTTCAGGGTGTTGTCCCAGCGCGCCCGCAGGTCGGGGTTGCCGGTGTCGAATTCGAAAGCCTGGGCGTGGCCGGCGGCCAGGGCCAGCAGCGCCAGGGTGAGGGGCTTGAGCGGCGGCAGCGGCCGCGCGGTTGCACGCTTGTCAGCGGACATCGAGGTCACCTCTTTCTTGTTCTTGTGCGTTGGTGTTGGCGTGGGCCGCGGCGCGCCGGCAAGGCGGGGCGCGCCGGGCCGTGGGGTCAGATGGGGCGCGCGGTGACCTCCAGCATCTGCTTCACCAGGCCGATGCGGTCGAAGGACGGGTCCTGGGCGATCTCCTTCTCGCCGGCCAGCAGGGACTTCTCGGCGATGAATTTGCAGCGCTCGAAGCGCCGGCCCATGAAGCGCTGCAACTGCTCGGCCAGGCTGCCGCCAGTGGTGATTTCCTCGGCCAGCACCACCGCGTCCTCGATGGCCATGCCGGCGCCCTGCCCCAGGTGCGGCGTGGTGGCGTGGGCGGCGTCGCCGATCAGCAGCACCCGCCCGCGGTGCCAGGGCTCGTCGACGAACACCGCTTCCAGCGGCTTGTAGACGACCTCGGCGCTGTCGGTGATCTGCTCGCGCAGCTCGCCGATCAGCCCGCCGAAACCGGCCAGGCGCTGGCGCAGGCCCTCGGCCAGGCCGGCCGGGTCCATCCAGGGGTTGCCCGGCTCGTGGGAGGTGGTGAACAGGTACATGAGGTCGTCGGCCAGCGGCACCAGGCCGGCGTTGCCCGAGGGGCCCTGGTAGTTGGCCAGGTGGTCGATCTGCGCGGCGCGGCGGAAGTTGTGGCGCCACACCGACTGGCCGGTGAAGCGTGGCTGGTACTTGTCGCCGAACAGCAGGCCGCGGACCCGCGAGTACAGCCCGTCGGCGCCCACCAGCAGCTGGTAGCGGCCCTGGCTGCCGTCGCTGAACAGCACGTCGACGCCGCTGGCGTCCTGCTCGAAGCTTTCCACCGAGGTGCCCAGGCGCACGCGGGTGCCCAGCTCGATGGCGGTTTCGCTCAGCACCTTGTGCAGCGCGCGGCGGGAGATGCCGACGTTGGCCGGGTACTGAGGCCCCGCCAGGCGCTGGCCGGGGATGCGCACCAGTTGCTGGCCGGCAGTGGTGTAGATGGCTACGTCCTCGAAGGCGTAGGCGGCGTCCAGGTAGGCGTCGAGCAGGCCCAGGCGGTGCATCTCGCGCACCACGTTGCTCTGCTGGATGATGCCCACGCCGTAGACGGTCCACTCGGTCTTCAGTTCGACCAGGTCGACGGCGATGCCCTTGCGGCGCAGGGCGATGGCGGCGCACAGCCCGCCGATACCGCCACCGACGATCAGCACCTTGCTCACAGTGTTCATGGCGTCTCTCACGTGTTGTTCTTGTTGTCCGCACCGACTGGCGGTGCGGCCGTTCTCCGTGCCCTGGGGCACAGCTTCCCGGCGGGGCCGGGTCTTGACCAATCGAGTCCGCGGATGCGACCTATCGCACGGCGCGATACCTCAGCCTTGCAGTTGCGCCAACGGCAATAGCAGCCAGCCGTCCTTCTCTTCATGCACCAGCGCCGCCAGCGATTGCCCAAGGCACGGGCCGTACATGCATTCGCCATCGTGCGGGCGGAAGCGCGCGCCGTGGGCGTAGCAGACGACCCACTGGCCATCGGCGCTGAGGAACCTGTCCTTGCGGTACTCCAGCGGCACCTGCAGGTGCGGGCAGCGGTTGCGGTACAGGCGCACCTGGCCGCGATGACGCAGGGCGAACAGCGCATCCGCACCCTCGCCCTGCGGGTCGAAGCCGCGCGCCTGGCCCTCGCCCAGCTCGTCGAGCCGGCACAGCGCCACGCAGTCCACGGCTCAGCCCTGCTTCGGCGGCGGGCCGCCCGGCGCCCACTTCTCCCGCGCGGTGAAGAGGAACAGCTGCGAGTTGTCCGCCGACATCGGCGCCTGGCGCGCGGCCCAGGCGTCGTCGTGCTTGTCCATGTCGGCGTCGTACTCGATGTGGCAGCCCAGCGGGCTGTTGAAGTACCAGAACCAGTTGGAGCCCAACAGGTGCCGGCCCGGCCCCCAGAAGCTGGTCCAGCCCTTGTTCTGCAAGCGCGTGCCGGCCAGCAGTACCTCGGTGCCGCTGCCCAGGTGGAAGGTGAAGTGCTCGCAGCCCTGCATGTGCGGCGGCGTCTGGATCATGAACAGGCAGTGGTGGTCGTCCATGCCCGCCGAACGCATGAAGGGGCCGACGCCGACGAAGCTGTCGGTGGTGACGAAGCCCAGGCGCTCGCGGTAGAAGGCCTCGCCCCTGGCCGCATCGGGCACGAAGTACACGACGTGGGACAGGGTGCGCGGCAGCGCCGGCATGTCCGGGGTGATGCCCAGCTGGTTGAGCGGGCGCTGCGGCGCGCTGCCGGGGGCGTTGGTCAGGTCGGCTGGGGCCTCGAAGGGGCGCCGGCAGCTGACCTGGAAGGCGATGGCGAAGCCCAGGTCATCGACGCAGTGCAGCATGCCGGCGGCATCGCGGCGCACCTCGCGGTCGCGCCCCAGTTCGTCGGCGATGGCGTCCAGGTCCGCGGCGCCGGCCACGCCGTAGACGGTCTCGCGCAGCGATGGCGCTGGGCCCAGGGCCGGCGGCAGGCTAGCGTCGTCGCCGCGGCGGATGACGATGGCGGTGCCGTCGAGGGCTTCGAAGCGCCCGCCGTCGGCGGTGAGTTGCACGGCCGTGAGGCCATAGTCGCGCAGGCAATCGGCACAGGCCTGGATATCGTCGACGCCGAAGACCAGGGCGTCGAGGCCAAGGATGTTCATGGCTACCACTCCATTGAAATTATGATTCGGCGCCGGGCAGGGGGTCGCCGGTGGTGGGTCGCCGCGGCTCGGGGGCCGCTCGACTGGAGCGCAGGTTGCTGGGTGGCGCGGCGGGCTGACCAATCGCATGTGGGGATGCGAGGCATCGCCGATCGCGATACCTGGGCGCAGGCCCATGGCGGCGGGCGTTTGCCGCCCACTCCCGGCGGAGCGCTATTGACGTATCGGGAATGCGGCGGGAAGGTATCGCGAAAATAACTACAACAAGCCTGAGCCATCTGCCATGCGATTCCACCACTTGGACCTGAACCTCCTGGTGGCGCTGGATGTGCTGCTGGAAGAGCAGAACATCACCCGCGCCGCCGAACGCCTGCACATGACGCAATCGGCCACCAGCGGCGTGCTCGGCCGCCTGCGCGCCTTCTTCGAGGACGAGCTGCTGGTGCAGGTCGGCCGCAAGATGCAGCCCACCCCCTATGCCCTGGAACTGGCGGTGCCGGTGCGCGAGGTACTGCTGACCATCCGCTCCTCGATCACCGCCAAACCGGTGTTCGACCCGGCCAGCAGCAAGCGCCATTTCCGCCTGGTGACTTCGGACTACCTGATCAGCGTGCTCTTCGCCCAGGTGATCCAGAAGATCCACCAGCAGGCCCCGCACATCACCTTCGAGATCCTCACCCCCGGCGACAACAGCGCCGAGCTGCTGATGCGCGGCGAGGTGGACATGATGATCGTGCCCGAGCGCTACATCATCGACGGCCACCCGGCGCAGCTGCTGTTCGAGGAGGACCACGTCTGCGTGGTCTGGCGCGACAACCCCCAGGTGGGCGAAAGCCTGACCCTAGAGCAGTACATGCAGATGGGGCACATCTCGGTGGGCTTCGGGCGCAACCGGCACCTGAGCATCGAGGACTGGTTCATGAGCCAGTACGGCTTCAACCGCCGCCTGGAAGTGATCACCAACGACTTCAACACCCTGCCGCAGCTGCTGGTCGGCACCCAGCGCGTGGCCACCATGCACCGCCGCCTGGCCGAGCTGTACGCGCGCTACCTGCCGCTGCGCATCCTGCCGCCGCCGGTGAAGATTCCGGTGATGCGCGAGTACATGCTCTGGCACCGCAGCATGGAGGGCGACCCCATGCACCGCTGGCTGCGCGAGCGCATCCGCGACTTCATCCAGAGCCTCGACCAGCAGCCCGAAGCCCTGCGCCACACCGGCTGAGCCCGTCCCATCGCCCCGGCCGCCGGCATGGCACCGGGGCATCGCGTTTGGCGATACCTCGCATCCCCACTCGCGATTGGCGCGCCGCCGCCCCGCCTGCGTACCTTGCCGTCGAACCGCGCCCTGCGTGCCTGCCGCCATTCCCGGGCGCCGGATACATCGACCGCAGAAGGACAACAAGAATGTTCCGCTACTTCCCCACCAATTACGTCTGGAATCTCTCGGTGGACCTGGCCATCGAAATGGGCGCCCGCCTGGGCGAGATCGAGGAAATGTGCGCCCCGCTGCAGGAGGCCGCGAAGCAGCCCGACGCCGCCGGCACCCAGGCCTTCCGCGAGACCTGGTCGAAAATGGCCGACAAGCTCTGCGGCCTGGCCGAGGAAGACGAAGCCGCCGGCCGCCTGCTCTCCGCCGGCGAGAAATACAACCGCGCCGCCACCTACCTGCTCACCTGCGAACGCCTGCAGGCCCATGGCGCGCCGGGCCGCGAGGCGCTGTACCAGCGCTTCCTGCAGACCTTCGCCCGCGGCATCGCGCTGGCGAAGGAGAACTGCGAGCGCGTGGAGATCCCCTACGAGGGCAAGCACATCGCCGGCCTGTACGTGCGCGCCGAAAGCGTCGAAGGCCCGGCGCCGCTGCTGGTGCAGGTCAACGGCCTGGATTCGACCAAGGAAATGAAATACCGCGTCGGCCTGCCGGCCTGGCTGGCGAAACGCGGCGTGGCCTCGCTGATCATCGACCAGCCCGGCACCGGCGAGGCCCTGCGCCTGCACGACCTGACCGCGCGCTACGACAGCGAGCACTGGGCCAGCCGCGTGTTCGACTGGCTGGAAACCCGCGCGGACGTCGACGCCAAGCGCATCGGCCTGGAAGGCGTGTCCCTGGGCGGCTACTACTGCCCCCGCGCGGTGGCCTTCGAACCGCGCTTCGCCTGCGGCGTGGCCTGGGGCGCCAACCACGACTGGCGCGACGTGCAGAAACGCCGCCTGGAGAAGGAAGGCGACTTCCCGGTGCCGCACTACTGGGCCCACGTGCGCTGGGTATGGGGCGCCAGGGACATGGACGAGTTCATGCGCATCGCCGAGAACGTCCACCTCGACGGCGTGCTCGAGCGCATCCGCGTGCCCTTCCTGGTCACCCACGGCGAGAAGGACTCGCAGATCCCGCTGAAATGGGCGCACCGTACCTACGAGCAACTGGTGAACAGCCCGAAACGCGAGCTGAAGATCTTCACCGAACGCGAAGGCGGCGTGCAGCATTCGAGCTTCGACAACAGCATCAATGCCGGGCACTACATAGCCGACTGGGTGGCGGAGACGCTGGGTGGGCGTACGGCCTGAGGGTTTGCTTTGCGGCAGCGGATTCCGGTGCCGCTTCCCACCTGCCGGGCGGGCCGGCGAGCTGCCCATGGAAATATGAAGGGAAGCCCGCAGAAATACGCTCAAAACCCTGACAGAATCCGCAATATATAAGGGTTTGCCACCTTTCCAGATGTGAATTTAAATATGAAGACATTCCTCCTGGAAAGCTGCAATGCCGCTGATCACCGACAAGGACTGGCTGGACCCGATATTGCCCGAAGAGCTGCCGGCCTCGATCATCGAACGCGCCGACACTCTACCGGGCAAGGCGGCCTTCCTGGCCGGCCGCCTGGCCAGGCAAACGAGCGAGCAACTCGGGCAACTGCTGCAGATAACCAACAGCTACTACTCGAACCTTATCGAGGGCCGCTATACCGAAATCGCCATGATGCAGCAGGCGCAGACCGCGCCACGCCGCGAGCGCCTGCTGCTGCAGGACCTGGCTATCCGGCACATGCAGGCGCAAGAAGTGTTCGAACGCGCCCTGCGGCGTTTTCCCCCCGCGCAGTGGAGCGCCCTGTTCGAACCGGCGCTGGTGCAGCGCGTGCATCGGCGCCTGTTCGACGCTACGGAGGATGCCAGCCGGCGCCTCGACGATGGCCGCCTGCTGCGGCCAGGCCAGCTGCGCGCCAGGCCGGACGAGGAAGTTTCCGTTGGCGGCAGGCCCGCGCCGGCCGCCGCCGTCGTGCTGCCGATGCTGCGCCACCTGCGCTATGACTTCGGGCGCATCCACGACCCGCGCCGCCGCCTGATCGGCGCCCTCGCCTATCATCACCGGCTGGCCTTCGTGCACCCGTTCCTCGACGGCAACGGCAGAACCACGCGACTGATGACCCATCTCCATCTCGTCGCCCTGGGTCTGCGCCCGACGCTCTGGTCCTTGTCCCGCGGACTGGCGCGCCAGCACCAGGATTACTATCGGATGCTGGCGCTGGCCGACCGCCCACGGGAAGGCGACCTGGACGGGCGCGGCAAACTGAGTCGCAAGCATTACTTCGCCTTCATCGAGTTCATGCTGGACGTCTGCCACGACCAGATCGACTACATGACCCAGGCCGTCGACCCGGCAGCGCTGCGCGAGCGGGTGGTGCGAGCCTTCCGCTACAACGCGCAGCTACGCGCGGCCGGCGCCCGGGAAGAAAGCGCCGCGGCGATGCATGCCTTGCTGGTGCAGGGCGAAATGCCACGCAGTGACTTCAAGACTTTCACCGGCCTGACGCCACGCCCGGCGATCGACGAATTGAGCCGCCTGATACGCCTGGGCGTGGTGCTCAGCCCGACGCCAAAGTCCCGCAGCGTGCAACCAGGGCTGCCGGCCTGGTTCGCCCAGGAGATATTCCCGGACCTCCATCGGCGCTTCCAATAGCCCTACGCCAGCACCCGCGTCCCGTGGAACGACGCGATCCGCCAGCCCGCCTCTTCCTTCACCCACAGCTGCGTGGCGAAGCCTTCCGCGCACACCGGCTCGCCGCCGCCGCGCTTCTGCAGCAGGTTGCACTGCGGCCCACTCATCAACGCCAGGCCGTCGCCGAACAGGCGCACCTGCAACTCGCCGCGTTCCACCGCCAGGTAGCGCACGGCGTGGCGGGCGTAGTCCAGGTACTGCGCCTTGTCCTGCACCAGACCCGTGGTGTGCACGTACAGCAGGTCGTCGGCGAATAGCCACTCCAGGCCGGCGTGGTCTTCTTCCACCAGCGCGCGCTGGCGTTCCTGCTCCAGGGCCAGCAGTTCGCTACGGATATCGTTCATCGGGTTTCCCTCTGGGTTTGATGGCGGCGGCATCCTCGCCCCGGCAGCCCCGGCGGGAAAAATCGCCATTGGCCATGCCAGGCATCGCCACTGCCGATACCTGCCCTGCGCGGCCTCCCCCCTGCCCGGAGCCCGGACGCCACGCCCCCTGGAGCAGGTATCGACACCATCGATGACCGCGCATCGACAGCATCTGTTGGTCAGCCGGGCCGACACCGCCCTAGCCTGCCGGCACAACAAGAAGCCGAGGAGAAACGCCCATGGGCGCCCTGCACCTGCACTGCTCCACCCTGTTCGACGGCACCGGCCTGGAGGCCCGCCACGCCCAGACGCTGATCATCGACAACGGCCTGATCCGCCATGTCGGCCCGACCGCCCAGGCCCCGCGACCGCAGCCGGGCGACCGCGAGGAACGCGCCGCCTTCGTCATGCCCGGGCTGGTGGACGTGCACACCCACCTGGCCTTCGGCAACGCCCAGAGCGAGGAAGACATCGATATCTGGACCAGCGACGAATTCCGCGCCCTGCGCGGGCTGTTCTTCGTCCAGCACGTGCTCGCCGCCGGCGTCACCTCCATGGTCTGCCCCGGCGACAGCGGCCAGCTCAGCATCGCCGTGCGCAACACGGTCAACGCCGGGCTGTTCGAAGGCCCGCGCATCGCCGCCAGCAGCCGCGTGATCACCAACCGGCAGAGCCTCAACGACTGGTTTCCCAGCCGCGTCGGCGCGCCGGAATACTTCACCGCCGCCCTGGTCACCAGCCGCACCGAGGCCATCGCCGAAATCCGCAAGCAGGCCAAGGACGGCGTCGACCTGATCAAGATCGCCATGGACGGCACCCACCGCCGGCCCAACGGCGAGATCATCGCCGCCTTCACCGCCGACGAGACCCGCGAGATGGTCGAGGAAGCCCACCGCCTGGGCTGCCGGGTGGCCACCCACGCCTATGGTTGCGAGGCGGTGATGTACGCCGCCAGGGCCGGGGTGGACCTGGTGTTCCATGCCTTCTACATGGACGACGCCTGCATCGAGGCGCTGCTGGAGGCCGGCAGCGTGCTGGCCCCGACCATGACCTTCCCGCAGAACACCGTGGACTTCTGCCAGCCCCACGACCCGGCCATCGCCACCGGCTACGCCGGCTACTGCGCGCGCACCCTGGAGCTGGGCACTCCGGTGCTCAAGCGCGCCAAGGCCGCCGGCATCCCCTTCGCCTGCGGCAGCGACAGCGGCTTCGCCGTCACCCCCTACGGCGAATGGCATGCCCGCGAGCTGGAGCTGCTGGTCACCCGCCTGGGCTTCACCCCGGCCGAGGCGCTGTACGCCGCCACCAACGTCGGCGCCCGGCTGATGCCGCGCGGCGAGACGCTGGGCACGCTGGAAGCGGGCAAGCAGGCCGACCTGCTGCTGCTCGACGGCTCGCCCCTGGACGACATCCGCATCCTCCAGGACCGCCAGCGCCTGCAGGCCGTGTACAAGGCCGGCGAACCGGTGCGCCTGCAGCGCACGGCGTACAACCCCAAGCAGGTGTCGGACTTCAATTCGCTGAAATGGACCGACCTCTACACCCGCGACCGCGTCGCCCAACTCGGCAAATGGAGCCTGTGAGCATGCCCACCCTCGATTTCGAACGCGCCGCGCAACTGGCCGCCGCCACCCTACGCCATGCCCGAAGGCTGGGCCTGCGCCCGCTGGCCGCCGCGGTGCTGGACGCCGCCGGCCACCCGCTGGCGGTGCTGCGCGACGAGCAGGCCAGCTTCCTGCGCCCGCAGATCGCCAGCGGCAAGGCCCGCGGCTGCCTGGGCATGGGCTTCGGCGGCCGCGAACTGGCGCGCCGCGCCCAGGCCATGCCGGCGTTCTTCGATGCGATCAACAGCCTGACCGGCGGCGAGGTGATCCCGGTGCCCGGCGGCATCCTGCTGCGCGACGAGGCCGGCAACCTGCTCGGCGCCATCGGCGTGAGCGGCGACACCTCCGACAACGACGAGCGCTGCGCCCTGCTGGCCATCGAGGAATTGGGCCTGCACGGCGACACCGGCGACGCTCAGGCCTGATCCAGCCGCGCAGCCTGCTCCGCCAGCAATCCGCGGAGCCAGGCCAGCGCCGGGTCCAAGTCCTGCTGCGGGTGCCACTGCAACAGCTGCGGCGCCGCCGGGAAGGCCAGCGGCGCCGGCAGCACGCGCAGCGGGTAGCGCCGCGCCAAGGCCTGCGCCTGACGGCGGAACAGCGTGGCCACCCGCGGCGTGCCGACGATGAACTCGGCCATCAGCGCGAAGCTCTGCACCGCCACCGCCACGCGCCGTTCGATGCCCAGCTCGCGCAGGTGCAGCGCGTCCATCGCCAGGTTCTGGCCGTCGGCGAACTCGCGCAGCACATGCTCGGCGGCGCAATAGTCGGCCAGGCTCAGGCCCTCGGCGAAGGCCGGATGCCCGGCGCAGACGATGCAGCACAGCTCGTCGCTGAGCAGCGACATCTGCGGATAACGGGCATTCACCCGGCGCTGCGGCACTATCACCAGGTCGCTGCGGCGGTACTCCAGGGCTTCGGCGACCACGTCTCCATCACGCGGCAGCGGCAGGTCGCGCACCACCAGCGAGGCCCCCGGCGCCAGCCGCGACAGTTCGCGGCTGGCCGCCGGCAACAGGGTCGCCGCCACGTAGTCCGAGGCCACCAGGGTGAAGCGCCGGTCGCAGCGCGAAGGGTCGAACACCACCGCCGCATCCACCACCTCGCCAGCCAGGGCCAGCGCCTCGCGTACCTTCGGCAGCAACTGGCGGCCCAGGGCGCTGGGCACCAGGCGCCGCCCCACCGGCAGCAGCAGCGGGTCGTTGAAATGCTCGCGCAGGCGCGCCAGCGCCGCGCTGGTGGCCGACTGGCCCAGGTGGAGGCGTTCGGCGGCCCGGCTGACGCTGCACTCGTCGAGCAGCGCGGCCAGGGCCACCAACAGGTTGAGATCGAGGCGACGGTAGCGCATGGGCGCTTTATACCCCGCGCGACGCCGGCGACGGAGCGCGTTTGCCGCTGGCAGGTATCGCGCCGGGCGATACCTGCCGGCGCTTACCCTGCGAAACGCCGCGCCAGGAAGGGCGCCAGCGGCACCGACGGCGCCAGCCCCGAGGCCTGTTCGGCCAGCAGTTGGCCGGTGATGGCGCCCAAGGTCAGGCCGATATGGCCGTGGCCGAAGTTGTAGAACACCTGCGGCAGGCGCAGGAAGCGCTCGAACAGGCGCCGGCTGAGGGCGTAGGGGTCGAGCGTGCGGCTCACCCCGGCAGCTCCACCGCGCAGGCGGCGCGGGCGTTGAGCGCCGGTTCCAGCTCGCGCAATTCCGGGCCTTCCACCAGGCGGATGGGCACCTCGAAGCGCCGGTGGTAGTCGACCATCTCCAGCACCGCCTGGCGAAACCCATGCGGGCGTGGCGATGGGTATCGCTTCGCTCAACCCATCCTGCGGTGGCGTGGGGCGCATGACCGTTCGCGGTTGTCCGTCCTACGTTCAAGGCAGCGCGGGGTTCGCCGGGCGTTCTGGTGCTCGGGTTCGAGGCCGCCCCTCTCCCTAACCCTCTCCCTGAAGGGAGAGGGGACCGTTCGGAGCGCGCTGGTGTTTCGGCGTTAGTCGGCTTGTACCGAGTTCCCGACTAACACCAAAGCTTGTCTCGGCACGGACAAGCCCCCTCTCCCTTCAGGGCGGGGCGCGCAGCCGAGGGCTGGGGAGAGGGAACGGAGTCAATCCAAAACACCTCGGCCCCCGGAAAACACCCCTCCCGAATCCTAGGGCGCATAACGCCCCAGCGTTATCCGCCATTTCCGCAAGCCAACCTACCTCACCGACTTCACACACCCATGGCGCACCTCCTTCGACGGCGGATACCCGTAGAAGGACGTGTAGCACTTGCTGAAATGACTGGGCGAAACGAAGCCGCAGGCCAGGCCCACCTCGAACATCGGCAGGTCCGAGTGCTGCAGCAGACGGCGGCTCTCGGTGATGCGCAGTTCCAGGTAGTAGCGCACCGGCGTGGTGCCCAGCTGCTGCTGGAACAGCCGCTCGATCTGCCGCTTGGAGCGGCCGACGTAGCGCGCCAGCTGTTCCTGGCTGAGCGGCTCCTCGATGTTGGCGCTCATCAGGTTGATGGCCTCGCGCAGCGGCTCGCTGAGCTTCTCGTGCAGCGCCGGCCGGGCGCGGCGGAAGCGCGATTCCTCGAAGGCGAGGATGTCCGCCACGGCTTCCACCAGTTCGCGGCCGTGCAGCGCGTCCATCCACTCCAGCACCATGTTGAAGGCCCCGGTGGGGCTCGCCGCGGTGAGGCGGTCGCGGTCGACCATGTGGCTTTCGCTGGTGACTTCGCTATGCCGGGCGATCTCCGCCAGCGCGGCGCGGTTCTCCGGGTGTACTGCGCAGCGGTAGCCGTTCAGCAGGCCGGCCTGGCCGAGGAACCAGGCACCGTTCCACAGCCCGGCCAGGGCCACGCCCTTCTCCGCCGCCAGTTGCAGCAGGCGCGTCAGTTCCGGCGCGGCGCGCAGCGGGGTGCGCAGACCGCCGCAGACCACCAGCAGGTCCAGCCCCGCCAGGTGCGCGGGCGCCAGGGCCGAGCCGGGGCAGATGACCAGACCCAGGTCGCTGGTGACCGATTCGCCGTCCAGGCTGAAGGTGCTGGTGGCGAAGGCGTCGGCGCGGATCAGGTTGGCGGTGACCAGGGTGTCCAGCGCCTGGGTGAAGGCCGGCAGGGAGAAATGCTCCAGCAGCAGGAAGCCCACCCGCCCCTGGCGTTGCGCGCCCGCCCGGGGCGCGGAAAGGAACCTGAGGTTGCGGCCCTGCATGGCGCCGCTGAATTGCCGCCGTTCTACCAATCGCGACTCCTGTCTTCAGCCGGCCGAACGCAACGGCTCGAAGCGGCTGCCGGCATGGGCGCCCTGGCGCCGGGTGGTGAAGCTCAGCAGCACCGTGGCCACGGTCAGGCCGAGGGTGGAACTCACTTCGACGCGGTGCTCGGGCAGGATGAACATCACCACCAGCACGGAGGTGATGAAGGCGATCACCGCCCAGGTCAGCCAGGGGAACAGCCACATGCGGCAGGCGATCTCCTGGTTGCTGCGCTGCAGATTGGCGCGCATGCGCAGCTGCGAGACGGCGATGGCCAGGTACACCAGCAGGGCGATGGAGCCGGAGCTGGCGAGGAGGAAGTCGAACACCCGCGCCGGGGCGATGAAGTTCAGCACGGTGGTGAGCATGCCGATCAGCGTACTGGCGATCACCGCCGCCCGCGGCACTCCCCCCGCCGAGGTGCGCTGGATGAAGGCCGGCGCGTCGTTGCGGCGGCTCAGCGAGTAGATCATCCGCGAGGCGATGTAGATCGAAGAGTTCAGGCAGCTGGCCACGGCCACCAGCACCACCACGTCCATCATCAGCTTGGCGTGGGGCACGTTCATCAGTTCCAGGGCGCGCTGGTAGGAGCCCTGCGCCGTGAGCATGGGGTCGTTCCAGGGCACCACGGAGATGATCACCAGGATCGACAGCAGGTAGAACACGCTGATGCGCCAGATCACCGCCCGCGTGGCCTTGGCGATGTTGCGCCGCGGGTCGCTGGATTCGGCGGCGGCGATGGTCACCGCCTCGGTGCCGATGAAGCTGAACAGCGTGGTGATCAGCGCGGTGAAGATGGCGCCCCAGCCGTTGGGCAGGAAGCCGCCGTGCTCGCGCATCAGGCTGCCCAGGCCGCTGACCTCGTGCCCCGCCGGCAGCACGCCGAGCAGCGCCGCCGCGCCCAGGCTGATGAACAGCACGATGGCGCCCACCTTGAGCATGGCGAACCAGAACTCGAACTCGCCGTACTTGGCCACGCTGAACAGGTTGGTGACGGTCAGCAGCAGCGTCATCACCAGGGCGAACACCCAGGTCTGCACCTGCGGGAACCAGCTGTTGAAGATCACCCCGGCGGCGATCGCCTCGATGGGGATCACCAGCACCCAGAACCACCAGTACAGCCAGCCGATGGTGAAGCCGGCCCAGCGGCCGATGGCCTGGTCGGCGTAGGCGGAGAAGGAGCCGGTGTCGGGGCGGGCCACGGCCATCTCGCCGAGCATGCGCATCACCAGCACCACCAGCAGCCCGGACAGCGCGTAGGCCAGGATGGCGGCAGGCCCCGCGGCGGCGATGGCATGGCCGGAACCGACGAACAACCCCGCGCCTATGATCCCGGCAATGGACAACATGGTCACATGGCGCGGCTTGAAGCCCTGGACCAGTTCGCCACTGGCGCCTTTCGCACTTGGAATACTCATCGGTCGGCCTTTGTTGAATTTGTTATGCGGTGGCAAGGCGCCACCTGGCGGGCGTCCCGGACTGCGGGACGCGGGCACAACCCTATTCCAGGGCGTTATCCGGGCATTTGCCCAAGATCGCCATGGGCATGAGCAAAAACGACATGGCCTCGCCCGCGAGCGCCCAGGCCCGGCGCTGGCGACAGCATGAAAACGACATCGGCGGAAAGAGGAAGAAGAGGAAGGGCAGCGACGCTGCTAGATGCAGCGACCGTCCACGGACAGCGTCTGCGCGGAGGTACGGAGCGCCCGGTCAGGGGCAAGACAGGCGACGGCGTCGGTCATCAAGTACCAGATTGCCCGGCCGAGGTAGCGGAGTTTCGATTGCGAGAGGGAATTTTTCGAGCACAAACGAAAAGCCCCGCAATGCGATGCGGGGCTTCGGGCACCAGAAGGTGCGCTTACAGGGCTTGAACCTGCTCGGCCTGCGGGCCTTTGGCGCCGGCAGTCACGAGGAAGCTGACGCGCTGGCCCTCGTCGAGGCTCTTGTAGCCGGTGGATTCGATCTGGCGGAAGTGAACGAAGACGTCCGGGCCGCTTTCCGGGGTGATGAAGCCGAAGCCCTTCTCAGCGTTGAACCACTTGACGGTACCAGTTTGGCGGTTTGCCATGATGTAGATCTCCAAGGTAGGAACGAGCACAGGCGACATGCCTGGCTGAAACTGAATGCAGAGTGAAGAGAAACCGAGGAGATGGAAATCAGAACGGACTGAACATCAAGACGGAGGCGCTAAACTGGCAGGCAGTGGCAGCAGAATACAGGGTTCGACGGATTTGAACAGCATTTTCTTTTCCGCATCGCGATTCTGGACGGCCGGTCGCCTTTCCACGACGCGCAGGAAGCGTCTCCCAACACCTGTAGGAGCGGGCCCTGCCCGCGATTCGCGCGCAGGGCGCGCTCCCAGGTAGAGCCGGAGGTGGGCATGGCTCGCTCATACGAAGAGCATCCCAGCGCGGCCTGCAAGAAACGAAAGCACCTCGGCGCCCCATATGCCCCGGGAATGCGCTAATGGATAACGCGAAAAGCCCGGCTCAGGCCCTCCCGTCGAGCTGGTCCACCCAGCGCTCGGCGGCGGCGAAGGAGGCCTCGAAGGCGGCCTCATGGGATTCCCAGGGCCCGATCACCACGTCCAGCGGCGATACGCTGGTGGGCACCTTCGCCAGCGAAAGCAGCATCTCGGCGACCTTGCCGGGGCCGGCGTAACGCGGCGAGATGAGCACCGCCACCCCGCTGGAGGTGGTGTACTCGCTGGGTGGCATGAAGTTCGGCTCACTGGTTCGCTGTTGCATGCATCGTTCCCCCTGGCCCGCTGGCAGGCCGTTCACATGGCTGGAGTTGCGCGAGATGGCGGACGGTCGCCCACCCTTTCACGGACTCTCCAGCTTGCCAGCGGTTCCGCCGGATCGCCCCTGCCAAAGGCATGGCCGCCGGGCGGTACAAGGAGTCAGACGCGCCCAACCAGGGCCTGCAGCGCCTGGTAGGCGCCCAGCAGGTGGTAGGACGTGGTGGAAGGCATGTCCGCGCGCAGCACCTCGCCGTCCGGCCCCAGCACCTCGTGCCAGCCGCCGTCGTGGAGGAAGCGCGAACGGAAGCGCTCGGTCCAGAGCGCCAGGGTATCGAGGGATCGGGCGCTACCCTCCACGGCCAGGGCGCGGGCGAACTCGGTCTGCGCCCAGATGCGCTGGGTGGCGTCCTGCAGCGTGCCGTCCGCCGCCAGTGCGGCACTGACGCCGAGGGTATCGGCGGCCACGCCATGCTGCCGGGCGAAGACGAAGGCGCGACGCAGCGCGGCCTCCAGGGCCGAACCGGCGAACAACGCCGGCGCGCCCATGACCAGCGAGAACCATTCGAACTGATGCCCCGGCTCGATGCGGTTGCCCGCCTCGCCTTGCGGCAGCTCGGCGATGCAGCCGCTGGCCGGATCGACGAAGCGCGCCAATACCGCGGCGCCGATCGCCTGCAGGCGCTCTCCGTACCAGGGCTCGCCGGCGATGGCATAGGCCGCCAGATAGGCCTCGGTGAGGTGCATGATGGGGTTCTGCAGCACGGGCGCGCCGTCGTCTGCGAAATCCTCGGCCAGCGCGGACAGGTACAACCCCTCGCCATCGGCGAAGCGCTGCTCGATCAGCTCGGTGGTGCGCGTCATCAGCTCCAGCGCAGCCGCGTTGCCACTGAGCTTGTGATACTGCGCGCAGGCGAACACCACGAAGGCGAAGGTGTAGAGGTCGCGGCTGCTGTCCAGCGGCTTGCCGGCCGCGTCGATGCTGTAGAGCCAGGCCCCCTGGCCATCGCCGAAGTGGCGTTGCAGCGAGTCGAACAATGCCTCGGCCCGAGCAGCGCCGGCAGGCCCCGCGTGGCTGAAGACGAACAGCTGGCGGGCGCAGGCCATGGCGCGGTAGCGCACCGCGGGCAGGGGCTGCCCGCTGCGGTCGTCGAGCGACTCGTAGGGCAACTGCAGCGCCTCGTTCCAGCCGGCGGCGCGCCACAGCGGCAGGACGGTGTCGGCGTAGTGACGGGTCAACGCCTCGATACCGGCGGTGAGGGATGGCGAAAGGAACGACGGGACGGACATGCGGCGAGTCTGCGTGAGGAAGGAAGGCGCAAGCGCAGAAGATAGAGGAAAAGCCCTCGGGAAAGAACCCGCCCGCACTCGACACCGGACTGCGTGCTCCACTCCCTGCCCCGGCCAACTGCCAGGCCGGCGGAACCTCCGCCCTCGCCAAGGCTTCGATATGCATAGGCCCGCCCTGCCCTTCAATCGGAGGAAGCGCCATGCACAACCTCGAGACCCCCACGCTGAAGCTGGGCGTGTTCCGCCCCTTCGACAGCCTCGGCCAGGCCCTGGTCGCCGCCGCGCTGCACCGGCAGCACGAGGTCAGCGCCCTGGTGGAGGACCTCAACGACCTGCGTGCGCGCCCCGGCCTGCGCTGCAAGCTGGGCGGCCTGGCGTCGTCCATCGAGGTCAGCGAGGCGGTGACGGGGCTCGACGTGGTCTTCGCCATGTTCGGCGACCAACCGCCGCAACAGCTCCCGCCGCAGTGCGGCGCGCTCATCGACGGTGCGTTGCGCGCCGGCATGCCGCGGCTGTTCCTGGTGGGCCACTGGCAGTGGCTGGTGGCGCCGCAAGATGCCGCCGACGAGCAACTCGGCGCCGGCCTTGCGCGCAGCCTGGAGGTGAGCGGCCTGAACTGGACGCTGGTGGAGGCGCCGGACTTGATCGAAGGCCTGCGCATCGATGACTTCAGCAGCGCCGCCGCGCCCATGGACAAGGCGAGCCAGCAGGCCCTGTCCTGTGCCGAGGCGCTGCTCGACGAGGTGCGCCTGGGGCTGCACAGCCGCCAGTGCCTGCGTCTGCGCGAGGCAGGGAGGTGATGGCCATGTCCGGTCCTGATGCGCTCAGCCAGACGCTGGGCACTCTGCTCCTGGCGCTGGCCTTCAGCGCCTTCATCCTCTTCGTTCGCGGTTACCGCCCCGCCGGGGTCGGCGCCTTCTGGTACGACCTGGTGCTGGGCTTCGTCGGCCTGTGGCTGGCGCTCTGGCCGGAAGCGGCGACCTTCCTGCACGAGATGAACGCCGCCAGCGCGCGGGGCCTGCTGCTGCAGGTCGTCGCCACCCTGCTGGGCGGACTGCTCGGCGCCGGCGCAGCCAAGGCCCTGCAGTTCGCCCTGCAGGAGCGCCGCGCAGGGCGCCCGGCAGGCGAAGAGCGCCACGGGCGCTGGAAGCGCTAGCGCAACGCCTGTAGCGGCAACCTCACAACGAGCGACGGCGGTACTCGCGGTAGCGCGGCACCCAGAAGTTGCGCTCGATGGCGGCCTGGAGCATGTCGTCCGGGGTTTCCAGCGCCACGCCCTCGGCCTGGGCCTGCTTGGCCACGGCGAAGGCGATGCGCCGGCTGACCTGCTGGATGTCGCGCAGCGGCGGCAGCACCGCATCGCCCTCCCCCGTCACCACCGGCGAGCACTCGGCCAGGGCGTTGGAGGCGGCCATCAGCATCGCCTCGGTCACGCGCCGGGCGCCGGCGGCGATCACCCCCAGGCCAATGCCGGGGAAGATGTAGGAGTTGTTGCACTGGGCGATGTGGATGCTGCGTCCGCCATGCTCCACCGGCTGGAACGGGCTACCGGTGGCGACCAGCGCGCGGCCCTCGGTCCACTGGAGGATTTCCGCCGGCGTCGCCTCGACCCGCGAGGTCGGGTTGGACAGCGGCATCACCAGCGGCAGCGGGCAGTGCTTGTACATCTCGCGGATCACCGCCTCGCTGAACAGCCCGCGCTGCCCGGAAACGCCGATCATCACCGTCGGCTTGGCCCGGCTGACCACTTCGAGCAGGCCGATGCCGTCCTCGCCGCGCTGCCAGTCGGCCACGTCGGCAGCCTTCTGCGCCAGCTTGCGCTGGAAGTCCAGCAGGCCGTCCATGCCCTCCACCAGCAGGCCGTGGCGGTCGACCATGAAGATGCGCTGGCGCGCCTGCGCCTCGGACAGCCCTTCCAGTTGCATGGCGGCGATGATGTGCTCGGCGATGCCGCAGCCGGCGGAACCAGCGCCGACGAAGGTGATCACCTGCTCGCTGAGCTTCTGCTGCTTGACCTTGCACGCCGCCAGCAAGGTGCCGACCGCCACCGAGGCGGTGCCCTGGATGTCGTCGTTGAAGCAGCACAGCTGGTCGCGGTAGCGCGCAAGCAAAGGCATGGCGTTGGTCTGGGCGAAGTCCTCGAACTGCAGCAGCACGCCCGGCCAGCGGCGCTGCACGGCGCGGATGAACAGCTCGACGAAGTCGTCGTAGTCCTTGCCGCTGATGCGCGGGTGGCGCCAGCCCATGTACAGCGGGTCGTCCAGCAGCGCCTGGTTGTTGGTGCCCACGTCGAGCACGATGGGAAGCGTGTAGGCCGGGCTGATGCCGCCGCAGGCGGTGTACAGCGACAGCTTGCCGATGGGGATGCCCATGCCGCCGATGCCCTGGTCGCCCAGGCCGAGGATGCGCTCGCTGTCGGTGACCACGATGATCTTCACCTTGTCCTTGGTGGCGCTGCGCAGCACGTCGTCGATGCGCTCGCGGTCCGGCCAGGAGACGAACAGCCCGCGGTGGGTGCGGTAGATCTTCGAGAAGTCCTGGCAGGCCTGGCCCACCGTGGGGGTGTAGATGATCGGCAGCATCTCCTCCAGGTGGCCTTCGAGCAGGCGGAAGAACAGCGTCTCGTTGTTGTCCTGGATGGAGCGCAGGTAGACGTGCCGGTCGAGGTCGGAGGCGCATTGCAGGTACTGCTGGTAGACGCGCTCGGCCTGTTCCTCGATGGTCTCCACGGTCTGCGGCAGCAGGCCGATGAGGTTGAAGTCGATGCGCTCCTGCGGGCTGAAGGCGCTGCCCTTGTTCAGCAGCGGCATCTCCAGCAGGGCCGGGCCCGAATAGTGGGTGTACAGCGGGTAGTTCGACTTGCGTTCGGTCATGGCTTTCTCCACTGCCTGCATGACGGGCTTCAGGAAACGACAGCGCCCCGTGCAGGGGCGCCGTAGAGGGTAGCGCGTGAAGCTTTCAATGATCCATCGATGCTTCGAGCGCCGAGGGTCCGGCGGCCAGTTCGCGATGCAGGGTTTCCTCGTCCAGCTCCTTGCACCACTTGGCTACCACAACGGTAGCCACGCCGTTGCCCACCAGGTTGGTCAGCGCGCGGGCCTCGGACATGAAGCGGTCGATACCGAGGATCAGCGCCAGGCCGGCGACCGGCAGGTGGCCCACGGCGGACAGGGTGGCGGCCAGGACGATGAAGCCCGAACCGGTGACGCCGGCCGCGCCCTTGGAGGCGATCAGCAGCACCGCCAGCAGGGTCACCTGGTGGATGATGTCCATCTGCGTATCGGTGGCCTGGGCGATGAACACCGCAGCCATGGTCAGGTAGATAGAGGTGCCGTCGAGGTTGAAGGAATAGCCGGTGGGAATCACCAGGCCGACCACGGTCTTGTCGCAACCCAGCTTCTCCATCTTGGCGATCATCCGCGGCAGCGCGGACTCTGACGAGGAAGTGCCGAGAACGATCAGCAGTTCCTCGCGGATGTAGTTGATGAAACGCAGGATGTTGAAGCCATGGAAGCGCGCGATGCTGCCCAGCACGAGGAGCACGAAGAGGATGCAGGTGAGGTAGAAGCAGGCCATCAGCTCGCCCAGTTGCACCAGCGAACCCACGCCATAGGCTCCGATGGTGAAAGCCATGGCACCGAAGGCGCCGATGGGGGCGACGCGCATGATCACGTTGATGATGTTGAACATCACCTGGGTGAAACGCTCGATGAACAGGAAGATCGGCTGGCCCAGGCTGCCCATGCGATGCAGCGCGTAGCCGAACAGCACGGAGAAGAACAGCACCTGAAGGATGTCACCGTTGGCGAAGGCGCCGACCACGGTGTTGGGGATGATGTTGAGCAGGAACTCGATGGTGCTCTGTTTCTCGCCGGCCGAGGCGTAGGCGGCGACCTTGCTGGTATCCAGGCTGGCCGGGTCGACGTGCATGCCCACACCCGGCTGGACGATGTTGACCACCGCCAGGCCGATGATCAGGGCGATGGTGGAAACCACCTCGAAGTACAGCAGCGCCATGCCACCGGTCTTGCCCACCGCCTTCATGCTCTGCATGCCGGCGATACCGGTGACCACTGTGCAGAAGATGATGGGCGCGATGGCCATCTTGATCAGTTTGACGAAGCCGTCGCCCAGGGGCTTCATCAACACCGCGGTCTGCGGATAGAAGTGGCCCAGGGCGATGCCGATGGCAATGGCGATCAGCACCTGCACGTAGAGGCTCTTGTAGAAGGGTTTCTTGCTCATGGCGGCTACCTTTCTCCAGGTCGGCGCCGGCCCTCCTGGCCACGGCACCCGACTCCACGACCGGGCCTCCCCATCCTCGAGAGCGCGTCCTGCAGACGGTGGACTCCCGGCGAGCAGTGGCGGTGGCCGGGAACTTGTTACCTATTGTTTCTGACTATAGGCGCTACACAGCGAGGCGAAGTTCCGAATGTCTGCCTGCTGAGCGGGCCCTGCCCGCGATTCGCGCGCAGGGCGCGCTCCTACAGGGGGAATGGCGCAGGTGGGGCGGCGTAGGAGCGGATCTTATCCGCGAAACGCGCCGGGACCGCCGGCTATCGCGGACAAGGTCTGCTCCTACGGGTGCAGGACGTACCCTCGTAGGATGGCGTTGAGCGAAGCGATACCCATCGCCATGGCCTCGCGGACACGGCGCGGGTGGGGCGGCGTAGGAGCGGATCTTATCCGCGAAGTGCGCCGGGACCTCCGGTGATCGCGGACAAGGTCCGCTCCTACAGGGAGATGCGCCGGCTTTTCCGCGCGCCAAAGCAAAACCCCCGACCAGCCAGGCTGATCAGGGGTTTTGGGATAGGTGCTTGACGATGACCTACTCTCACATGGGGAAACCCCACACTACCATCGGCGATGCGTCGTTTCACTGCTGAGTTCGGG
>NZ_BSQE01000038.1:0-45711 GCF_030268185.1 Pseudomonas sp. NBRC 100443 | reverse complement strand
TGGCCTGGAGGCCGAACGTTACCGACGACGGCAGGAGCGAATACGCGAGATCAACCTGCGTCAGGGGCAACTGTTAATAGCATGAGGCGTGCCGGACAGTAGTGCGCGTTCGCGGGAATGACGAGGGAGAGTGAGGAGTTTCAGGATGACTCTGAACTCACCACTCACTCCGAACGGCCCCCTCTCCCTTCAGGGCGGGGCGCGCAGCCGAGGGCTGGGGAGAGGGCGCTCTTACCCCCGACATCTACGCCACCGGCAAACCCCGTTCGCGAGCAAGCTCGCTCCTACAATCATGATGGCATCGGCGCACCGGCCAACGGCGTATAACCGCGAACGGTTATACGCCCTACGTTCCCGCGCAGGAGCAACGGGGGGAGTGAGGAGTATCAGGACGACTCCAAACTCCCAACCCACTCCGAACGGCCCCCTCTCCCTCCGGGAGAGGGCTGGGGTGAGGGTGCTCTTGAACCCAGCACCTACGCCACCGGGAAACCCCATTCGCGAGCAAGCTCGCTCCTACAGTCATGATGGCATCGGTGCATCGGCCAACGGCGGATAACCGCGAACGGTTATCCGCCCCACGTCTCGGAACAGTCGTTCAGGCGCTGCGCGCCAGCTCCAGCGCGGCCTCGGCGGCCACTTCGCCGATCACCAGAATGGCCGGGCTGCGCAGGCCGAAGGCGGTGGCGTCGTCGAGTATTGCACCCAGAGTGCTGCGGCATTCGCGCTGCCGGGGCAGCGAGGCGTTTTCGATCATCGCCACCGGCATGCCCCGGCGCATGCCGCCCGCCAGCAGGCCGTCGCGGACTTCCGCCAGGCGTGCCACGCCCATGTAGATCACCAGGGTGGTGCCGGACTGGGCCAGCGCCGGCCAGTTCGGTTCGCTGTCGTCCTGGGTGTGTGCGGTGACCAGGCTGACGCCACGGCTGATGCCGCGCAGGGTCAGGGGTATGCCGCAGGAGGTGGCGGCGGCCAGCCCGGCGGTGATGCCGTTGACCAGCTCGCAGGCGATGCCACGGGCCTCCAGCCAGGCCGCTTCCTCGCCGCCACGGCCGAAGATGCACGGATCGCCGCCTTTCAGGCGCACCACGCACAGGCCCTGGCGGGCGTAGCGCAGCATCAGGCGCTGGATGAAGTCCTGGGGCGTGGAGCGGCAGCCGCCGCGCTTGCCCACGCGTACCACCCGCGCCGCCGGGCAGTGCTCCAGCAGTTGCGGGTTGACCAGGTCGTCGAGCAGCACCACCTGGGCGCCGGACAGCGCGCGCACGGCCTTCAGCGTCAGCAGCTCCGGGTCGCCGGGACCGGCGCCGACCAGCCAGACTTTTCCACTCATCTTCTCTCTCCTCAGGCGTTGGCGGCGAGGGCGCCGGCTTCGCTGGCCAGCAACCGCCGTATTTCGGGAACACAGGAACCGCATTGGCTGCCGCAGCCCAGTTCGC
The DNA here is from genome assembly GCF_030268185.1 of Pseudomonas sp. NBRC 100443. Lineage (NCBI taxonomy): Bacteria > Pseudomonadati > Pseudomonadota > Gammaproteobacteria > Pseudomonadales > Pseudomonadaceae > Pseudomonas > Pseudomonas sp. NBRC 100443. Next base: position 44,272 of record NZ_BSQE01000038.1, on the reverse strand, counting down.
GCTTCAGGCCGTCCAGGTCCAGGCCCCGGACGATGCCTTCGCGCACTTGGCTCAGGCGCACGTTCCTGCAGTTGCACAAGGTCTTGTCGCTGGCCGTGGCGACCTGCGCGCCGGGCGGGGCGAGCAGCTTGCGGCGCAGGTCGGCGTCGCTTTCGCCGGACAGCCACAGCGCCTTGAGCCAGTCGCTGGCGATGCCGCTGCCGGCCAGGCGCAGGCCGGCGATGCGGCCGTCTTCCAGGCGCACCCGCTTGCCCTGGACGCGGCGCGGGTCGTCGTAGGCCAGCACCGGGCCGTCGAGCAGGTCGAGCAGCGCATCGACCTGCTGCAGCCAGGCGGCGTCCGGTGCCGCGCTGGCGGCGGCGCGCACCTGCAGGGCGGGGCGCTCGCGGCCGGCCAGGGTGAAGCTGGCGTAGTCCAGGCCGTCGAACAGCGGGCGCAGCGCCTCGAAACGTTGCTGCACATCGCCCTCGACCAGCGCGTAGAACTGCCAGGGCAGCGTCACGGCGGCGACTTCCACGGCGGCGTGCTTGAGTTCCGGCTGCCGCGACAGCGGGTCGAAGGCCGGCAGGGTCAGGGCGTTCACCCCCAGGCCCTTGAGGAAGCGTTCGCCCCAGTGCATGGGCAGGAAGGCCTGGCCGGGCAGCAGGCCGTCGTCGGCCTGCACCGGCAGCACCAGGCTGCCGCGGCGGCTGCTCAGGCGCACCAGCTGGCCGTCTTCCAGGCGCCGCCGGCGCAGTTCCGCCGGGTGCAGGCCCAGGCAGGCTTCCTCGATGTGGCCGAAGGCGCTGGCAGCGGTGCCGGTGCGCGTCATGCCGTGCCACTGGTCGCGCAACCGGCCGGTGTTGAGGATCAGCGGGAAGCGCGCCTCGCGGCGTTCCTTCGGCGCGCGGTAGGCTTCGGCGATGAAGCGGGCGCGGCCGTTGGCGGTGGCGAAGTTGCCGTCGGCGTAGAGCCGCTTCAGGCCCTGGCTGGCGCCCTCGGGCAGCGGCCATTGCTGCGGGCCGCGCGCATCCAGCAGGGCGTAGCTGATGCCGCCCAGGTCGAGGTCGCGGCCCTGGGTGAGCGGGCGGTATTCGTCGAACAGCGCCTGGGGATGGGCGAAGTCGAACAGGCTCGGCCGGCCGGGGCGCAGGCGGCGTTCCAGGCGGCGGGCGAAGTCGCAGGCGATGGACCAGTCGGCGCGGGCCTCGCCGGGGGTCGGCACGGCGCGGCGTACGTGGCTGACGCGGCGTTCGGAGTTGGTCACGGTGCCTTCCTTCTCGCCCCAGCTGGCGGCCGGCAGCAGCAGGTCGGCGTAGCGGCAGGTCTCGCTGGTGGCGAAGGCTTCCTGCACCACCACGAAGGGGCAGGCTGCGAGCGCTTCGCGTACCCGCGCCTGGTCCGGCAGGGATTGCGCGGGGTTGGTGCAGGCGATCCACAGCGCCTTGATGCGCCCGTCGCGCACTGCGTCGAAAAGCTCGATGGCGGTCAGCCCGGGCTGCTCCGGCAGTGCTTCGACGCCCCAGTACCGCGCGACTTCGGCGCGGTGTGCGGCATCGCCGGCGTCGCGGTGGCCGGGCAACAGGTTGGCCAGGCTGCCGGTCTCGCGGCCGCCCATGGCATTGGGCTGGCCGGTGAGGGAGAAGGGCCCGGCGCCGGGACGGCCGATCTGTCCGGTGGCCAGGTGCAGGTTGATCAGCGCGCTGTTCTTGGCGCTGCCGGCGCTGGACTGGTTCAGGCCCATGCACCACAGCGAGAGGAAGCTCGGCGCATGGCCGATCCACTGCGCGCAGCGTTGCAGGTCCTCCACGGCGATGCCGCAGATTTCCGCCACCGCCACGGGGCCGTAGTCGCGCACCAGGTTCTTCAGCTCGTCGAAGCCCTGGGTGTGCGCCTCGATGTAGGCGCGGTCCACCCAGCCTTCCCAGAGCAGCAGGTGAAGGATGCCGTGGAACAGCGCCACGTCGGTGCCGGGCTGGATCGCCAGGTGCAGGTCGGCCAGCTCGCAGGTGTCGGTGCGCCGCGGGTCGATGACGATCACCTTCATCTGCGGCCGCGCCGCCTTGGCCGCCTCCAGCCGGCGGAACAGCACCGGGTGGGCGTAGGCCATGTTGCTGCCGGCGATCAGCACGCAGTCGCTCTGCTCCAGGTCCTCGTAGCAGCAGGGCGGGGCGTCGGCGCCGAGGCTGCGCTTGTAGCCGACCACCGCCGAGGACATGCACAGCCGCGAGTTGCTGTCGATGTTGTTGCTGCCGACCAGGGCCCGAGCCAGCTTGTTGAAGGCGTAGTAGTCCTCGGTCAGCAGTTGCCCGGAGACGTAGAAGGCCACGCTGTCCGGGCCGTGCTCGCGGATCGTCTCGGCGAACACCCCGGCGGCGTGCTCCAGGGCGCTGTCCCAGTCCACCCGGCTGCGCGCCAGTTGCTTGCCCAGGCGCAGCTCGGGATGCAGCGCGCGGGCGGCCAGGTCGCCGGTCAGGTGCAGGCTGGAACCCTTGCTGCACAGGCGCCCGAGGTTGGCCGGGTGGTCCGGGTCGCCGCGCACGCCGAGGATGCGCTCGCCGTCGTGCTCGATCAGGACGCCGCAACCCACGCCGCAATAGCAGCAGGTGCTGGCGGTGACTTGGCGTTCGCTCATGGGGCTCTCCCGTGTCGCGGCCGCCTCAGGCGCAGGCGGCCAGGTCTTTCAGGGCCAGCAGCACGCGGCCGTTCTCCACCTTCACCGGGTGGCGGTGGGCGCAGCCGACGTCAGGGGCCACGGCGTTGCCGCTGTCCAGCTCGATCTGCCAATTGTGCAGCGGGCAGGCCACGCGCTTGCCGAAGATCAGGCCCTGGGACAGCGGCCCGCCCTTGTGCGGGCAGCGGTCGTCGAGGGCGAAGACTTCGTCGTCGGCGCTGCGGAACAGGGCGATGTCGCCACGGGGCGCGGCGATCACGCGCGAGCCCAGCGGCTGGATGTCTTCCAGGGCGCAGATGTCTTGCCAGTTCATGGTGTGTTCTCCCAGGCCGGTCAGGCGCTTTCCAGTTGCACGAGCGGGATGCGTTCGAATTCCTGCTTCAGCCGTGGCTGCTCGATGCGCTGTTGCCACGGGTCCTGCTCCAGCGACAGGGCGTACTGCAGGCGCGCGTTGAGCGCCTTGCGGTTCTCCGCGTCCTCCAGCACGGCTTTCCTGATGTGCTCCATGCCCACGCGCTGCAGGTAGTGCACGGTGCGCTCCAGGTAGAAGGCTTCCTCGCGGTAGAGCTGGAGGAACGCGCCGCTGTACTCGCGCACTTCGTCGGCGCTCTTGAGCTTGACGAAGAACTCCGCCACCTCGGTCTTGATCCCGCCGTTGCCGCCGATGTACAGCTCCCAGCCGGAGTCCACGCCGATGATGCCGATGTCCTTGATGCCGGCCTCGGCGCAGTTGCGCGGGCAGCCGGAGACGGCGAGCTTGACCTTGTGCGGCGACCACATGTTGAACAGGTCGTGCTCCAGGTCGATGCCCAGCTGCGTCGAGTTCTGCGTGCCGAAGCGGCAGAACTCGCTGCCCACGCAGGTCTTCACGGTGCGGATGGACTTGCCGTAGGCGTGCCCGGAGGGCATGTCGAGGTCCTTCCAGATCGCCGGCAGGTCTTCCTTCTTCACCCCCAGCAGGTCGATGCGCTGGCCGCCGGTGACCTTGACCATGGGCACGTTGTATTTGTCGGCGACGTCGGCGATGCGCCGTAGCTCGGCCGGGTTGGTCACGCCGCCCCACATGCGCGGCACCACCGAGTAGGTGCCATCCTTCTGGATGTTGGCGTGGGCGCGTTCGTTGATCAGGCGCGACTGCGCGTCGTCCTTCGCCTCGCCCGGCCAGGTGGAGATCAGGTAGTAGTTCAGCGCCGGGCGGCAGGTGGCGCAGCCGTTGGGCGTGCTCCAGTCCATGAAGCGCATGGCCTCGGCCATGGAGGTCAGGTGGTGTTCGCGGATGGCCTTGCGCACCTGGCCGTGGTTGAGTTCGCTGCAGCCGCAGATGGCCTTCTCGCTCTTGGGCTTGACGTCCGCCGCGCCGCCCACGGTGCTGATCAGGATCTGCTCCACCAGGCCGGCGCAGGAGCCGCAGCTGCTGGCCGCCTTGGTGTGCTTCTTCACCTCGTCGACGCTGAACAGGCCGTTCTCCTGGATGGCTTTGACTATGGTGCCCTTGCACACGCCGTTGCAGCCGCACACCTCGGCGCTGTCGGGCATGCTCGCGGCGCTGCTCTGGCCCTGGTGGCCGGCGTCGCCCAGGCTGCTTTCGCCGAACATCAGGTGGTCGCGGATCTGCGCCACGTTGTGGTTCTCGCGGATCTGCCGGAAGTACCAGCCGCCGTCGGCGGTGTCGCCGTACAGACAGGCGCCGACCAGCACGTCGTCCTTGATCACCAGCTTCTTGTAGACGCCGCCGATGGGGTCGGAGAGGGTGATGGTCTCGGTGCCTTCGCTGCCCATGAAGTCGCCGGCGGAGAACAGGTCGATGCCGGTGACCTTGAGCTTGGTCGAGACCACCGAGCCCTTGTAGCTGGCGAAGCCGAACTGGGCCAGGTGGTTGGCGCAGACCTTGGCCTGCTCGAACAGCGGTGCCACCAGGCCGTAGGCGATGCCGCGGTGGCTGGCGCACTCGCCGATGGCGTAGATGCGCGGGTCGTAGGTCTGCAGGGTGTCGTTGACCAGGATGCCGCGGTTGCAGGGGATGCCGGATTTTTCCGCCAGCTCGGTGTTGGGGCGGATGCCGGCGGCCATCACCACCAGGTCGGCGGCCACCACGTCGCCGTCCTTGAACTGCACGGCGCAGACGCGGCCGTCGCCGTTGTCCACCAGCTCGTCGGTGACGGTGTTCAGGCGGAAGCGGATGCCGCGCGCCTCCAGGGCCGATTGCAGCAGCTTGCCGGCGGTGCGGTCGAGCTGGCGCTCCAGCAGCCAGTCGGCGAGGTGCACCACGGTGACGTCCATGCCGCGCTGCTTGAGGCCGTTGGCCGCTTCCAGACCGAGCAGGCCACCGCCGATGACCACCGCGTGGCTGTGGCTTTTCGCGGTGTCGATCATGGCCTGGGTGTCGGCGATGTCGCGGTAGCCGATCACACCCTCCAGGCGGTTGCCCGGCACCGGCAGGATGAAGGGGTTGGAGCCGGTGGCGATGACCAGGCGGTCGTACTCGGCCTCGCTGCCGTCGGCGGCGTAGACCTTGCGCAGGCGGCGGTCGAGCTTCACCACCTTGCGGTCGAGCAGCAGGCGGATGCCGTTGTCGGCGTACCAGTTGAGGTCGTTGAGGACGATGTCCTCGAAGGTCTGCTCCCCGGCCAGCACCGGCGAGAGCAGGATGCGGTTGTAGTTGGGGTGGGGCTCGGCGCCGAACACGGTGATCTCGTAGAGGTCCGGGGCGATCTTCAGCAGTTCCTCGAGGGTGCGGATGCCGGCCATGCCGTTGCCGATCAGGACGAGCTTGAGCTTCTTCATGCAAGGGCTCCTGGTATCACGGAAAACAAAAAAGGCGTCCCGCCGGTTGCCCGGCGAGGACGCCTTTGTCCAAGTCCCGATCGATCGGGAAGTGCGAGCCTCTTCGTTGAGGGACGCGCTTTTGTAGATTGTTGCCAGTGCTCTTGCAGGTGCCGTGCCAGGTCGTCGGAGCGCGCATTCAGCGGGGTTTCGCGGTGCTGCCGGGGTTTTCCTGCACCGTGATGAGGCGGGCGGGTTCGAACTGGTGCGCGCTCAGTGGCGCAGCAGCCAGGCCAGCAACGCCAGGTTGAACAGCAGCGAGGCCAGCGCCAGGCCGCGCCAGAAGCGCAGCGGCTCGCGTTCCAGTAGCGGCCGCGGGCGGCTGGCCAGGCCGGCCTGGTGTTCGCCCTGTTCCAGCTCCAGCAAGGCTTGCTCGGCGGTCTCGAAGCGCTGCGCCGGGTCGGCGACCAAGGCGCGCAGCAGCCAGGCGTCGAGCCAGGCCGGCAGGTCGGGGCGGTAGCGGCTGGCCGGCGTCGGGCTGCCGAAGCGCGGGTGCTGGAAGGCTTCGATTTCGCCGTAGGGGTAGCGCTCGCAGAGCAGGCGGTAGAGGGTGACGCCGGCGGCGTAGAGGTCCTGGCGCGGCTCCGGGGCGGCGCCCTGGAAGCTTTCCGGGGCCAGGTAGGAGGGCGTGCCGGGCAACTGGTGGGCTTCGTCGCCGGACAGGCCCGGGCAGTAGGCCAGGCCGAAGTCCAGCAGGCGCAGCTCGCCGTCCTCGCCCAGGTGCAGGTTCTCCGGCTTGACGTCGCGGTGCAGGATGTTGCGCCGGTGCAACTGGCCGAGGGCGTGCAACAGGCGCGGCGCCAGGGATTGCCATTTGGCCAGCGGCAGGGGGCCCTGGCGCAGGCGCTCGGCCAGGGTCTGCCCTGGATATTCGCGCATCACGTAGTACAGGTGCTGACGCTGCGGCAGGCCGTGCAGCTCGGGGAAGTGGCGGCCCTGCACGCGGCGCAGGAACCATTCCTCCAGCAGCAGGGCCTGGCTGGCCCGTGGCTCGTCGTGCAGCGCCGGCGGCAGCGTCTTCAGCAGCCAGGGGCGTTGCTGGGCGTCGCGCACGCGGTAGATCAGCGATTGCCGCGACTGCGCCAGGCGGCCTTCGACCTGCCAGCCCTCGAACATCTGGCCGTGGCGCAGTTCCGGCGGCAGCGGCCAGTGCTCCAGTTGCGCCAGGGTGTCGCCCAGGCCGCTGGCGGGCAGGGCGTCGATGCGCACCAGCAGGGCGCTGGCATTGTCCTGGCTGCCGGCCAGGTGCGCGGCCTTGACCAGGGTTTCGGCGGCGCCCCGCGGTTCGCGGGCGTCGGCGAGGATGCGGCGGATGCCGGCATCGCCCAGGGTGGCCCAGACACCGTCGCTGGCCAGCAGGAAGCTCTCGCCGTCCTGCAGTTCGCCGTCGCGGTAGTCCACCACCAGGTGCTGGTCCAGGCCCAGGGCGCGCTTGAGCACGTGCTGCATGCCCGGCTGTTCCCAGACGTGGTCCTGGGTCAGGCATTCCAGCTCGCCGTCGCGCCAGCGGTACAGGCGGCAGTCGCCGACGTGGGCGAGGGTGAAGCGCCGGCCGCGCAGGACCAGCGCGGTGAGGGTGGTGAGCAGCGGCTGGCCGCCGCCGTTGGCCTGCAGCCAGCGGTTCTGCGAGAGCAGCAGGCGGTCCAGGGCCTGGGCGATGGCCCAGGTCTCCGGGGTGGCGTAGTAGTCGCTGGCCAGCGCCTGCACGGTCAGGCGCGCGGCCAGGCCGCCGTCGGCGCACTGGCTGACGCCGTCGGCCAGGGCGAACAGGTGGCCCTTGCTGGCGGCCAGGCCGGCGGGCGGGGTGACCACCCGCAGGGCATCCTGGTTCTCCGTGCGCGGGCCGGTGGCGCTGGCCTGGGCGATGGTCAGTTGCAAGGTCATGGGGGTTGCGTGCTCTTCGTAGGAGCGAGCTTGCTCGCGAAGGGGGTTGGGCTGCGGTGAATCAGGTTGACTCCGCGCCCTCACCCCAGCCCTCTCCCAGAGGGAGAGGGGGCCGTTCGGAGGGGGCTGGGGGACCGTCTTCATCCTTTCACCTCGTCATTCCCGATCCGCCTTTTCAACGGCGGATAACCGCGAACGGTTATTCGCCCTATGTTCCCGCGTTCGCGGATGAGGAGTATCAGGATGACTCCAAACTCCCCACTCGCTCAGGACAGCCCCCTCTCCCTTCAGGGAGAGGGTTGGGGAGAGGGCGCTCTTACACCCAGCACCTACGCCCCAGGAAGCCTTCAAACCCGCGCCGCAGTCACCGCAGCACTGCCCCAGGTGGTACGCCAGCGCCGCTTCACCCCATGTAGGCCGAACCAGGCCAGTACGCCGAGAGCGGCGAACAGCCACAGGCCCAACTGGTAGTCGCCGCTGGCCTGCTTGATGGCGCCCAGGCCCGCGGTCAGGCAGAAGCCGCCGATGCCGCCGGCCATGCCGATCAGCCCGGTCATCACCCCGATGCTCTGGCGGAAGCGCTGCGGCACCAGCTGGAACACCGCGCCGTTGCCGGCGCCCAGGCTGAGCATGGCGGCCACGAACAGGCCCAGGGCGGCCACCGCGTTGTGCAGGTGGAAGCCGACCGCGGCGATGCACACCGAGGCCACCGTGTACATCGCCAGCAGGCTGCGGATGCCGCCGATGCGGTCGGCCAGGGCGCCGCCCAGCGGGCGCATCAGGCTGCCGGCGAAGACGCAGGCGGCGGTGTAGTAGCCGGCGGTGACCGGGTCCAGGCCGTACTGGTCGTGGAAGTAGCCGGGCAGGGTGGCGGCCAGGCCGAGGAAGCCGCCGAAGGTCACGCTGTAGAAGAACATGAACCACCAGCTGTCGCGGTCGCCCAGGGCCTTGAGGTAGTCGCCCAGGGATTTCGGCGCCGGCCGCTCGGGGGCGTTGCGGGCGAGCAGGGCGAACACCACCAGGGTCAGCAGCAGCGGGATCAGGGCGAAGCCGAAGACGTTCTGCCAGCCAAAGGCCGCCGCCAGCACCGGGGCGAACAGGGCGGCGAACACGGTGCCGGAATTGCCCGCGCCGGCGATGCCCATGGCCTTGCCCTGGTGCTGCGGCGGGTACCACTGCGAGGCCAGCGGCAGGGCCACGGCGAAGGAGGCGCCGGCCATGCCCAGCAGCACGCCGAACAGCAGCGCCTGCTCCAGGTTGTGGATGCCCAGGCTCCAGGCGCCGGCGAGGCTGGCGATGACGATCACCTGGGCGAACAGGCCGGCGCGCTTGGGCGACCAGCGGTCGGCCAGCAGGCCCATGACGAAGCGCAGCAGCGCGCCGGAGAGGATCGGCGTTGCGACCATCAGGGCGCGCTGCTGGGTGGTCAGCTGCAGGTCGGCGGCGATCTGCACGGCCAGCGGGCCGAGCAGGTACCAGACCATGAAGCTCAGGTCGAAGTAGAGGAAGGCGGCGAACAGCGTCGGCGCGTGGCCGGCTTTCCAGAAGCTGGTGTTCATGGAGGGTACCTCGTCAGCAACGGTAGAGGGGTTCGTGGCGCCGCCGTCAGCGGCGGTCGCGCGTCTCGTTCAGGTCCCGCACACCCCTGCGCCGGGGTGAAACGAAAAAGGCGCCGCTCCGCGCACTACCCCGTGGGGCAGGTGCGGATGCGACGCCTTTGTCGTGTGAATGGGGGATCGCCGTTGATCGCCACCGCAGGTGCCACAGCAAGGGCCGGGCCAACCGCGCAGGTGGCGTGGAATCGGCTACCTGGCCGGCGAAACCGGCCCAGGGGCGAACCAGAAAGGGGCGCCGGGGCGGGCCCGGTGCCCGCCGATGGGGCGCTTCAGTCCACCCGGTTGACCGCCGGGAAGGCCGCCTTCATGGCCTCGGGCATGGGCACCACCTTGCGCTGGCGGTAGTCGAAGAACACGAAGCCGGACTTGGCCATGGCCACCAGGGTGGCGTCGGCCGGGCGGGTGATGCGGAAGATGATGTCGCCGCCGTACCTGTTGAAGTCCATCACGCCCACCTCGAACAGCAGGCGGTCGCGGGCATGGGCCTCGGCGCGGTAGGTGGTGGCCAGGTCGGTGACGATGATGCCGGTGCCGTCCGCGCCGACGCCCTCGCTGATGCCGAAGTCGAACAGGAAGCGCGCGCGGGCCTCGGAGATCATCGAGATCATGGAGTCGTTGCCCAGGTGGCGGGCGCCGTTGATGTCGGTGACGCGGACGGTCAGCTGGGTCTGGTAGCAGAACAGTTCCTCGGGGAACTGCAGGTCGAGGCGGGCCATGGGTACCTTGCGCGAAGCGGTGGAAGAGGAGGCCGATTCTAGGCCCTGGCGGCCCGCCCGGGCAGCCTGCCGGCGGGCGATTTCAGCGGTGGGCGATGTTGATGTGGTAGAAGGTCACCCGCGCGCCCTCGTCGCTGGGGCCGTAGTTGTCGGCGATGTAGGCGCCGGCCTTGAAGTACAGCAACTGTTTCGACCAGGTGCTGCTGAGCGCCTTGCTGTAGTAGTTCTCCGCGCCGTCGGCGCTGCGCGCGCGGATGCCCAGGTTGCCCGAGGAGGTGACGCGCAGGCTGTAGGTGACGCGCTCGCCCAGCTGCACGCCGTTGAGCAGGGGCACGTTGACTACCGCGGAGTCGTCGGGGTGGTTGCGCACCAGGGCCTCGATGCGCCCGCTCTCCTGGCCGGGGATGTAGTGGTACTGCAGCTTGACCAGCGGCTCGCCGTCGTTGCTGTAGGGCGACTTGCTGTGGATCTGGCCGATGATCACCTTGTTCTTCGACGGCACCTGTTCCACCGTCAGGGTGGCGCGCAGCTCGTTGTCGGCGGCGCGGTAGTACCAGTTGTAGATGGAGCCGTCGGGCAGCGTCTCGCGCAGTTCGCTGCGCGGGAACACGCTGTCGGAGGTGTGCGAGCCGGTGACCGGCACCCAGAAGGTCATCCGCGCGCTGTTGCGGGTGAAGAAGTGGCTCTGGTAGCCGCGGGCGATCTGCTGGGTGGTGACCTCGGTGGGCCTGGGGTCGGTGGGAACGCTGAGGTTCCAGGTACTGATGTCGAGCATGGGTGCCTCTGCTGGGCCGGCGTGCCGGCGCTGACGGGTGGGCGTCCGGGGGCCTGGCCAGGCGCGCCCACTGCGGGCTTCCGCGCAGGCGGCGGAAGCGGGTCCTGGCCCCGCCATGGCGGCGGGGCGGCGGCAGCATAGGCCGCTTCGCTCGCGGGCTGGGCCAGCAGTGGCGCTGGCGCGATGATCGCGCGGTGCCGCCGCTGGCCACTGGCCGCGGCTCAGTGGCCCAGCATCTCGTGCATCGCGATGATCTGCTCGGCGACCTGCACCAGCTTCTGCTGGCGGCTCATGGCCTGGCGGCGCATCAGGGTGTAGGCCTCTTCCTCGGGGCAGCCCTTCATCTTCATCAGCAGCCCCTTGGCCAGCTCGATGCGCTTGCGTTCCACCAGCTGCTGCTCGCGGGCCTGCAGCTGGGCGCGCAGGGCCTGGTCGCTCTCGAAGCGGGCCATGGCCACGTCGAGGATCGGCTGCAGGCGCTCGGCCTGGATGCCTTCGACGATGTAGGCGCTGACCCCCGAGCGGATGGCCTGGCGCATCACCTGGGGGTCGTGCTCGTCGGTGAACAGGACGATGGGGCGGGGCTGGTCGCGGCTCACCAGCACCACCTGTTCCAGCACGTCGCGGCCGGGCGAGGCGCTGTCGATGAGGATCACGTCCGGGTGCAGGGCCTGGACCCGCGCCGGCAGGTCGACGCTCAGGCCGGATTCGTCGAGCACTTCGAAACCGGCCTCGACCAGTGCGGCGCGCAGGCGCCCGACCTTGCTGGCGGTGTCGTTGATCAGCAGGATGCGCAGCATCTTCGCAGCTCCCTCAGGCGTCGTTCAGGGCGTGCAGGGCGAAGCCGCGGGCGTAGCCGGCGGGGTCCGTGCCGTCCCAGGGCTTGCCGTCGAGCAGCGTCGAACTGCGCAGGCCGCGCTCGTCCACGGCGATGCCCAGGGCCTGGGCGGCTTCGCGGTACAGCGCCTGCTGCTGCACCTGCCCGGCCACGGCGAGGTAGTCCGGCTCACCGCGCAGCAGGCCCCAGCGGCGGAACTGGGTGATGAACCACAGGCCGTCGGACAGCCAGGGCTGGTTGGCCCGCCCGGCGTCGTGGAAGCGTAGCGGGTGGGCGTCCTTCCAGGCGTGGCCGAGGCCGTCCTGGTAGTGGCCGAGCAGGCGCGGCTCGATGCTCGCCAGGGGCGCGTCGAGGTAGTCGCTGCCGCTGATCAGCTGGGCGGTGCCACGCAGGTTCGCCTCGCTGGCCTCGATGAAGCGGCTGGCGTCGAGCAGGGCCATGACCAGGGCGCGGGCGGCGTTGGGGCACTCCTCGACGAAGGCGCGGGTGGCGCCGAGGACCTTTTCCGGGTGGTCCGGCCAGATGGACTGGCTGGTGGCGACGGTGAAGCCCATGCCTTCGTCGATGGCCAGGGCGCCCCAGGGCCCGCCGGCGCAGAAGCCGTCGATGCGCCCGGCGCGCAGGTGCTCGACCATCTGCGCCGGCGGCACCACCAGGGTGTCGACGTCGTGCAGCGGGTGGATGCCCAGGCTGGCCAGCCAGTAGTAGAGCCACAGGGCGTGGGTGCCGGTGGGGAAGGTGTGCGCCAGGGTCAGCCGCGCGCCCTGGCCCAGGACCAGCCGGCGCAGGGCCTCCGCGCTGGTCACGCCGTCGCGCTGCAGGGCGGCGGAGAGGTTGATCGCCTGGCCGTTCCGGCACAGGCCCATGAGCACCGCCATGTCGGTGGCCGGCACCCCGCCGATGCCCAGCTGCACGCCGTAGACCAGCCCGTACAGGCAGTGGGCGGCATCCAGCTGGCCGCCGAGCAGGCCGTCGCGGAGCATGGCCCAGGAGCCCTGGCGGTGCAGGTTGAGCGTCAGCCCGTAGGGCTGGGCGAAGCCCTGGGTGGCCGCGACTATCAGCGAGGCGGCGTCGCTCAGGGCCATGAAGCCCAGGTCGAGCACGCTCTTTTCTGGTGCATCGGAGCCCGCGACCCAGGCCAGTGGGTGCAGTTCGGCGGTCATGTCGGTCATCGCTACCTCGGGGCAAAAAGGCGCCGCTTCGCCCCGCGCCAGGCGGGCGGGCGAAGGGACGCCGGTGTCGGTGGACGACCCGCCGTTGGGCCGTGCCGCAGAAGCTCTAGCAAGGGCAGTGCCAGGGGCAAGGACAGCGCCAGGCGACCGCCAGGGCATAAAGAAGCCCCGCCGGACGGCGGGGCTGGGAGGCAGGGAGCAATCCTCGAGAGGCTACAACTGGCACGGGCTCCGTCGCGGATATCGGCAGGGCCTGTATTCCACCTTAGCCACCCGGCCGTGGAGCGCAATGTTCAATAGGTACTAGGCCCAAAGTCCTAGATGGCACCTGGCCACGCCTCTTCGCGGGGCGTGGCGGTGGCCGCTCAGCGCGCCTGGATCTGCTCTATCCACGGCTCCAGGCGTTGGCCGAAGGCCACCTCGGCGCCGAAGGGCTGCGGTTGCTCCTGGGCCGCGCGCTGTTCGGCGCGCGGGGCCAGGCCCTCCAGTTCGTCGTGCCAGCGCTGCGGCACGTTGAGCGCGCGCACGCCCTCGGTGCTGGCGCTGCCGCCCAGGGCCCAGGCGCGGTTGCGGTACAGCGAGATGGGCCGCACCTGGCCGTGGACGATGGCGTAGTGCTGGCGGTCCGGGTACTGCTGGCGCAGGGCTTGCAGGTCGGTGCCGGCGTCGGCCAGGAACAGCCGGCTGGCGCGCTGTTCCTCGTTGTCCAGCGCGCTACGCTGGAAGTCGCGCTCGCTCTTCAGGTGCACGTCGTCGGGGCTGGCGGCCAGGCGTTTTTCCGCCTGGGCCAGGCGCTCGCGGGCCAGGGCCAGCTCGCGCTGGTACAGCGGGCCGTCCAGTTCCAGCACCAGCAGGGCGTCGCGGGCCTGCTGGCGGTCGAAGGCCAGGGCGCTGTCGCGGTCGACCTTGTCCGGCACCCGGAAGCCCAGCGCGCGCATGGTCTCCAGCGGGATGCGCGGGGCCCAGGCGGCATTGGCCTCGTCGCCGGGAATGCGCCACAGCAGGCGCAGGCTCACGCCGCTGTTCTCGCGGTGCCAGTCGCTGTTGCGCTGCAGTTCGCGCTCGCTGAGGCTCAGGCGGCTGTCCGGCTCGCCGCTGCGGTTCCAGGCCGCGGCGCCGAGGGCGGCGGCGTTGCTCAGCAGGATCAGGCCCAGGCCCAGCAGCAGGCCGTGGTTGCGGGTGATGTTCATCACAGGCGTCCTCCCAGCAGGCCGTGGGCGTTGCGCAGGTAGCGCAGGAACAGCAGGATCAGCACCGCCGCCACGCCCAGGGCGAGGAAGAACAGGTACTTGGGCAGCACCTCCCACCACCAGTCGTAGAACTTGGTGAAGAGGAAGATGACGAAGAACGCCAGCCCCGTATTGACCACCTCCGGCCACTCGCGGTGCGCGCCCAGCCAGATGGCCGCGGCGGCGCAGACGAAGCCGAGCACCTGGTACAGCCCCTCGATGCGGTGCGGGGCGAAGGGCAGGTAGCTGCCGTTGCCCCAGTTGGCCAGCACCAGCATGGGCACGAACAGCGCCAGCAGGCCGAACACCCGGTACAGCGCGGCGAAGCCGTCGAAGCGGCGCTGCTCGAATACCAGCGGCACAAGGAACACCAGCACGGCGGCGGGGAAGAAGTTCTCCGGGCGCTCGCCCGCGTCCAGCCAGTAGACGCCGCCCCAGGTGCCGAAGCGCGCGGCGACGAAGCCCATCAGGCAGAGCAGCCCGGCGCCCAGCAGCAGCCGCGCGTCGCACAGGTAGGCCAGCAGCAGGGCGTAGGCCGCCCAGGGCAGCAGGGCGCGCTCGGACGGGGTGATGTTGAAGATCTGCCCGAGCATGCTGATGTTCAGCACCAGCGCGGCGAAGGCCAGCATGGCCGCCAGCTTGGCGAAGTAGCCGGAAGCGTCGCGGCGTTGCAGCCAGAAGGTGGCCAGCAGGGTGATCACCGAGGCGCCGACGAGGATGCCCACCTGCACGGCTTCGCCGAACAGGCCCCAGAACTGGTAGAAGAGGAAGAACAGGCTGGCGGCCAGGGCCAGCGCGCCGAGGAACGAGGCGATGCGCATGCCCAGGGACAGGCGGCTGTCCTGGCTGTCGCGGTCGATGTCGAACCGCTCGCGGTATTCGTCCAGCAGGCGCAGGTGGTGCGCCTGCAGGCCCTCGCGCTGGGCCGCGTCCAGGCTCAGCGCGCCTTCCTCGCCCAGGCGCTGCAGCTCGCGGGTGAAGGCGTGGATGTCATCGACGCGCTGCTGGGCGTCGTGATGGCTGAACGTGGACATGGCGCACCTCGTAGGAGCAACTGTCTTGCCGACTGCACCGGATCGCTCTGCGTAGGATGGGTTGAGCGAAGCGATACCCATCATCACGGCAGCATGGGTTTCGCAGGCTCAACCCATCCTACGAGTGCGTTCATCCCGTGGAGTAGGGCCGGTCACCTTTCCACTCTAGCGACTCCCGCGGCGGCTCTCCACTGCGGCGCTCAGCCGTGGCCGGGCCGGGTGCGCCAGTCGAAAGTCGGTGTCGGCCGGTGCGCGGCCCACGGCAGACTGCGCGGACCATCCACCCCATCGGAGTCGCCCATGTCGCACCTGCTGTCCTTCGCCAAGGGCGCGCTGGCCATGTTCTGGCTGGCCGCCGCGGTCAACCTGCTGTACCCGTTCGGCGAGCTGTACCGCCCGCTGCTGTCGCTCTCGGTCGTGCTGCTGGCGCTGCACGCCGGCGAGGTGCTGCTGCTGGGCCGGCGCCTGAAGGCGCGCCGGCAACCCTGGCTGGAACGCCTGCAGGTGCTGTTCTTTGGCGTGCTGCACCTGCCCGCGCTGCGGGTAAATCCGTGATTTACATAAGCTTTACCCTGTAGCCGGGCACCGCCGCCGGGGCGCCGGGTCTGATCCTACAAGCCGCTGATTCGAAGCGGATGCCGATCAGGAGTTAGCCATGCGTCGCCTTCTCGTTGCCCTGCTGTTGTTCCTGCCGCTGTCCGGCTGCGTGGTCTACGAACACGACCACGGCGGCTGGCGCGGCGGCCATCGCTACTACGCGCCTCCGCCGCCGCCGGTGCGCTACGCCCCGGCCCCCGGTTACTACTGGCGTCGCTGATGCCCCTGCTGACGGCACCTTCGGGTGCCGTCAGTCGTTTTGCGCCGGGCCTTCGATGGGCCGGCCGTCGACCTGCAGCAATAGCTCGACGAATGCCTGCGCCGCCGGCGACAGGCTGCGGCTGGCGTGGCGCACCAGGCCGTAGGCCGAGCCGCGCAGCGCGGTGTCGCCGGCCTGGCGCGGCCAGGGCAGGGTGGCCAGGCGCCCGGCGGCGACGTCGGCGGCCACCACGTCGGCCACCGCCAGGCACAGCACGTCGCTGCCGCGCACCAGTTCCTTGAGCATCAGTACGTCGTCGCACTGCACGTCCAGCGGCTGCTCGCGGCCCAGGCTGCGGGCCAGGCGCTGGTGGGCGTCGCGCGGCAGGCGCGGGCCGGCCAGCGGGTAGTCGCGCAGGTCGTCGATGGCCAGGCGCCCGCGCGCCAGCAGCGGGTGCCCGGGGCGGCAGAACAGCAGGCTGTCGTGCTCGCGCAGCGGCTGGATGTCCAGGCGCGGGTCGCCCTGCAACTCGCGGCAGTCGGCGACGAATAGTTCCAGCTCGTCGTCCAGCAGGCGCCGGTGCAGCAGCTGCCAGTTCTCGATGGCCAGCGCCACGCTGACCCGCGGGTGGGCCCGGCTGAAGGCCGCGAGGGTCTGCGGCAGCAGGCGCGCGGCGGGGAAGGGGCCGGCGCCCAGGCGCAGTTCGCCGGCCTCCAGGTTGCCCAGCTGGCTCACCGCGTTGTCCAGCGCGCGGCTGCCGGCCAGCAGGCGGCGGGCGTGTTCCAGCACCAGCCGGCCGTGGGCGGTCAGGCTGATGCCGCGCGGGTTGCGGTCCAGCAGGCGGCAGTCGAGCTGGCTTTCCAGGGCCTGGATGCTGCGCGAGAGCGCCGGCTGGCTGAGGTTCACCGCTTCGGCGGCGCGGGCGAAGTGGCCGTGTTCGGCGAGGGCGACGAAATGGCGGAGCTGGCGCAGGTCGGTCATGCTTGGTTTGCATCAGGATTGGTAAAGGAATGCATTGGAATTATTGCCATGCCTGCGGGCATAGTGCCAGGCATTCCCATAACAAGAACCGGAGTTTTCCATGCTGCGCCTTTCCGCCGCCGTCCTGCTGGCCGGCCTGTCGCCCGTGCTGCTCGCCGCCGACGACCCCGCCGATGCGTCCAAGCCGCCCAGCGCCTTCACCGTGGCCCTGCAGCAGAAGGTCCGCGAGACGCTGCCGTTCAACGACCGCGCCGACTTCGCGCGGGTCGAGCAGGGCCTGATCAAGCGCCCGGAACAGCTGGTGATCCGCAACGAGGACGGCAGCGTGGCCTGGCAACTGGGCGGCTTCGGCTTCCTCGATGCCGGCCAGGACATCGACAGCATCAACCCCAGCCTGCAGCGCCAGGCCCTGCTCAACCTCAAGTACGGGCTGTACAAGGTCGCCGACGGCATCTACCAGGTGCGCGGCTTCGACCTGGCCAACATCACCTTCGTCCAGGGCGACAGCGGCTGGATCATCATCGACACCCTGACCACCCCGGCCACTTCCAGGGCTGCCTATGCCCTGGTCAGCCAGGAGTTGGGGCAGAAGCCGATCAAGGCGATCATCTACAGCCACGCCCACGTCGACCACTTCGGCGGGGTGAAGGGCCTGGTGAGCCAGGAACAGGTGGACAAGGGCGAGGTGCAGATCATCGCGCCCAAGGGCTTCATGGAGTCGGCGATCAAGGAGAACGTGCTGGCCGGCAACGCCATGCTGCGCCGCGCCACCTACCAGTACGGCACCGAACTGCCCCAGGGCCCGCGTGGGCTGGTGGACATGGCCATCGGCAAGGCCGTCGCCCACGGGCCGATGAGCCTGATCGCGCCGACCCGGCTGGTCGAGAAGGACGACGAGCAACTGCGCATCGACGGCGTCGACTTCGCCTTCCAGAACACCCCCGGCACCGAGTCGCCTTCGGAGATGAACGTCTGGCTGCCGAAGCAGAAGGCCCTGCTGATGGCCGAGAACGTCACCGGCACCCTGCACAACCTCTACACCCTGCGCGGCGCCGAGACCCGCGATGCGCTGGGCTGGAGCAAGTACATCAACGAGGCGCTGCACCGCTACGGCAACCAGGCCGAGGTGATGTTCGCCGTGCACAACTGGCCGCGCTGGGGGCATGAGGACATCGTCCGCACCCTGGAGAAGCAGCGCGACCTCTACGGCTACCTCAACGACCAGAGCCTGCACCTGGCCAACCAGGGCGTGACCATCAACCAGATCCACGAGCGCTTCCAACTGCCGCCGGAGCTGGCCAACGAGTGGTACAACCGCGGCTACCACGGCTCGGTCAGCCACAACGTGCGCGCGGTGGTGAACAAGTACCTGGGCTACTACGACGGCAACCCGGCCACCTTGAACCCGCTGGCGCCGGAGGATTCGGCGAAGAAGTACGTGGAATTCATGGGCGGTGCCGAGCACGTGCTGCAGATGGCGCAGAAGTCCTTCGACCAGGGCGAGTACCGCTGGGTGGTGGAGGTGGTCAACAAGCTGGTCTTCGCCGAGCCGGATAACCAGGCCGCCCGCCGCCTGCAGGCCGACGCCCTGGAGCAGCTGGGCTACCAGGCGGAGAACGCCGGCTGGCGCAACAGCTACCTGGCCGCGGCGGACGAACTGCGCCACGGCGTGCCGCGTGACCTGCCGTCGCTGAAGACCTCCAGCGCCGATGCCCTGGCCGCCATGGACACCGGCCTGCTGTTCGACTACCTGGGCGTGCGCCTGAACGCCGGCAAGGCCGAGGGCGAGGACTTCGCCATCAACCTGGTGTTGCCGGACATCGGCCAGGAGTACCTGCTGGAGCTGAAGAACTCGCACCTGAACAACATCCGCGGGGTGCACAGCGAAGACGCCGGGCAGACGGTGACCATCGACCGCGCCGACCTCAACCGCCTGCTGCTCAAGGAGGCCAACCCGGTGGTGCTGATCGCCCAGGGCAAGCTGAAGAGCTCGGGCAACCCGCTGTTACTGGCCAAGTTGTTCGGGATGTTGGATGACTTCGAATTCTGGTTCGATATCGCCACGCCGGGGAAGCGCGAGGGGTGATGCGGGAAGACGTACCCTCGTAGGATGGGTATCGCAAGCTCAACCCATCCTACGCAGAGCATCGCGGCGCAGGCGGCGGGCCAGTTGTTCACTCCCGGAAGAGCGCCCTCTCCCCAGCCCTCTCCCGCAAGCGGGAGAGGGGGCCGTTCGGAGCGGGGGATAGTTCAGCGTCAGCCGGCGAGTTCGCAGGGCGGATAACCGTTCGCGGTTATCCGCCGCATTTCGGCGTCCCTACAAGCACGGCATTCCCCCGTAGGAGCGGACCTTGTCCGCGATGGCCGAAACCACCGGCGCGGTTCGCGGATAAGATCCGCTACGCTGCCCCACCCGCGGTGTTCCCCTGTAGGAGCGCGCCCTGCGCGCGATATCGCGGGCAGGGCCCGCTACGGTGTTCCGCTCAATAGGCCACGGTGAAGCGCTGGCGGTGGTGGGCGGGGCGTTCTGCTTCGTCGAGCATGGCCACGGCCAGGTCGGGGAGGGAGATGCGGCTTTCGCCTTTGGCGTCGAACAGCACCTGGTCGGCGCCGATGCGGAAGCTGCCGGTGCGCTGTTCGCCTTCCAGGAGCATGGCCGGGCTGAGGAAGGCCCAGTCCAGGTCCTTTTCGCCGCGCAGCTGGTCGAGGGCGTCGGCGGCGCCCAGGGCGCCCTGTTTCCAGGCTTCGGGGAATTCCGGGCTGTCCACCAGGCGCTGGCCGGGGGCGATTTCCAGGCTGCCGGCGCCGCCGAGCACCAGCAGGCGCTTCACCCCGGCGGCCTTGGCGCCGTCGAGGATGGCCTGGCTGCCGCGGGCGTGGGCGGCGCGGATGTCCGGGTTGCCCCAGCCGGCGTTGAAGGCGCTGATGACCACGTCATGGCCGGCAACCGCCTTGGCCACCTGCGCGGCGTCGTAGACGTCGGCGCGCACGACGGTGAGGCCGGCGCGGTCGGCCAGCTTGGCCGGGTCACGGACCAGCGCCGTCACCCGCAGGCCGCGGCGCAGGGCTTCTTCCAGGAAATAATGGCCGACATGGCCGGTGGCACCGATCAGGGCGATTTTCATCGTAAAGCTCCAGGGCAAAGGCCGTAGCACGGCGGAATGGCGCCCATGATCGGCCACGCCCGGCGCGGGAAAAACCGGCCGGGTCGCCATGCACTCGTAAGCTGTGCTTCACAATCCCTGGTCGAACAGCTTCTGCACCACCGAGAAGTCCTTGTCGCCGAAGCCCTGCTTGAGCAGCAGGCGGTAGAGGCTGGTGGCCAGGCTGCCCAGCGGCGTGGCGTTGCCGGTGAGCTGTGCGGCCTCCTGGGCCAGGCCGAGGTCCTTGGCCATCAGCGCGCTGAGGAAGCCGCCCTCGTAGCCGCGCGAGGCCGGGGCGTTTTCCATCACCCCGGGCCAGGGGTTGTAGACCTCCAGCGCCCAGTTGCCGCCGGAGCTGCGCCGCATGATCTCGGACAACACGACCGGGTCCAGGCCGTTGGCCACGCCCAGGGCCAGGGATTCGGCGGTGCCGATCATGAGGATGGCCAGCAGTTGGTTGTTGCACACCTTGGCCACCTGGCCGGCGCCGTCGCTGCCGGCGTGGAAGATGTTGCGGCCCATGGCGGAGAAGATCGGCCTGGCCTTCTCCAGCACCTGGGCGTCGCCGCCGACCATGAAGGTGAGGGTGCCGGCGACGGCGCCGCCGACGCCGCCGGAGACCGGCGCGTCGAGCATGGGAATCCGGCGTTCAGCCGCCGCATGATGGACCTTGCGCGCCGAGGCCGGGGCGATGGTGGAGCATTCCAGCACCAGGGTGCCGGGGGCGATGTGCTGCAGCAGGCCCTGCTCGCCGAGGTAGAGCCCCTCGACGTGCTGGCTGGCCGGCAGCATGGTGATCACCACGTCGACGCCGTCCACCGCGTCGTGGGCGCTGCGCGCGGCGCTGGCGCCCAGCGGCACCAGGCCGTCGACGGCGCTCTGCACCAGGTCGAAGACCCGCAGCAGGTAACCGGCCTTGAGCAGGTTGGCGGCCATGGGCGCGCCCATGTGGCCGAGGCCGATGAAGGCTATCTGTTTCATCCGCGTTCTCCTCTGGTTGCCAGGGATGAACGCCACGAAGCACGTCTTTCACGGGGAGGGGGCGGGGCTACAGGTCCGCCAGCGGGTGCGCGCCCTCCCAGGTCGCCTCGAAATGCGCGTCCACCACTGCCTCAGGTATGGCAGCGATCTGTGGCCAGTGCCAGTGCGGCGTGTTGTCCTTGTCGATCAGCCGGGCGCGCACGCCCTCCGGGAATTCCGGGTGGCGGCAGCAGTTCAGGCTCATGGCGTATTCCATGCGGAACACCTCGGCGAGCGACGAATGGCGCGCGCGGCGGATTTGCTCCCAGACCAGCCGGGCGGTCAGCGGGCAGCCGCTGGCCAGGGTCCGCGCGGCCTTGGCCAGCAACGGGTCGGCGTCGTTCTGCAGGGCGGCCAGGGCCTGCCAGGCGTCGTTGGCGTCGGCCACGTCGAGCAGCTGGTCCAGGCGCTCGCGGCGCGGCAGCAGCTGGGCCTCGGGCAGTTCGCCGCGGGCCTCGTGCTCCAGCGCGCGGAGCAGGCTGTGCAGCTGCACCTCGGGCTGTTCGCGCCAGTTCAGCTGGATCAGCCCGGTGATCAGATCCTCCTGCTGGTTGTCCAGCAGGAAGCGGTCGGCCAGGTCCAGGTCCAGCGCGTCGCGGGCGTTCATCTGGGTGGCGCCCAGGCCGAGGAACAGGCCCAGGCGCCCCGGCAGGCGGGCGAGGAACCAGCTGGCGCCGACGTCCGGGTACAGGCCGATGCTCACCTCCGGCATGGCCAGGCGGCTGGATGGGGTGACGATGCGCACCCCGGCGCCCTGCATCAGGCCCATGCCGCCGCCCATGACGTAGCCGTGGGCCCAGCACAGCAGCGGCTTGCCGTAGCTGTGGATGAGGTGGTCGAGGCGGTATTCGTCGGCGAAGAAGCGCCGCGCCAGTTCCGGCACCTCGCCGGGGTGTTCGCGGCAGGCGTCGACCAGCTTGCGCACGTCGCCGCCGGCGCAGAAGGCCTTGGTGCCGGCGCCGCGCAGCAGCACGCAGGCGATGTGCGGGTCGTCGCGCCAGATTTGCAGGCGTTGCAGCAGCGCCTCGATCATCGGCAGGCTGAGGGCGTTGAGGCTCTTTTCCGCATCCAGGGTCGCTATGCCGATGCGGAAGCCGTGCAGGCCGTGGCGTTCCTCGAAAAGTACATTCATCGGGTCATCCTTACTTGTTGCGCCAGTTCGGTTCGCGTTTCTCCAGGAAGGCGTTGACGCCCTCGCGGGTGTCGTCGGCGTCGAACAGGTCGACGAAGCGCTCGCGCTCCTCCGGCAGCCAGGTGTTCGGGCCGCGCTCGCGGGCGCCCTGGATCAGCGGCTTGATGGTGCGCACCGCCACCGGGCTCTGCCGCGCCACCTTGGCCGCCAGCAGCAGGGCGGTGCCGCGGGCCTCGCCGCTGTCCACCACCTGCTCGACCAGGCCGATGCGCTGGGCGGTCTCGGCGTCCACCCGCTCGCCGCAGAGGATCATGCGCTTGGCCCAGCCTTCGCCGACCAGCCAGGCCAGCGCCTGGGTGCCGCCGGCGCACGGCAGCAGGCCCACCGCGGCCTCGGGCAAGGCCATCTGCGCGTGGCGCTCGGCGATGCGGATGTCGCAGGCCAGGGCGCATTCCAGGCCGCCGCCCATGGCGTAGCCGTTGATCGCGGCGATGGACACGCCGCGGAAGTCGCGCAGGGCCTCGAAGGCCTCGCCGAAGCGCCGGGCCATTTCGCGGGCGCGGGCCTTGTCGCCGTCGGCGAACATGTTCAGGTCGGCGCCGGCGGAGAAGAACTTCGGCCCCTGGCCGGTGATCACCAGGGCGTAGATGTCGTCGTCGCGGTTGAGGTGCTCGACGAGCTGGCGCAGGCCGATCAGCGAGTCGCGGTCCCAGGTGTTGGCCGGCGGGTGGTTGATGGTGACCAGCGCGGTATGGCCGTGCTTCTCCACGGTGAGCTTGTGGGTCAGGTCGAAGTGGCCGGGCTTGTAGGGTTCGACTGCGGTGCTCATGGGGTTCTCCTTGGCAGGGCGCGGGCCGGGGCCGGCGCCGGGGTATGCGGGGACTCTAGGGGGCGCGGGCCCGGGCGTCCATGTCCGTTGCGTTCGGATTGGACCGCCCGGGCGGGCGTTTTTTCCATCTTTCTGCGCGGTGCTTTTCGTGGCATGGGTATCGCTTCGCTCAACCCATCCTACGGGCGAGGGCCGGGTGCGGGGCGGTTACAGCAGGCGGTCGAGCATGCCGCCCTGGTCCAGCAGGCGGCGCGCGACTATCACCCGCATGATCTCGTTGGTGCCTTCGAGGATCTGGTGCACGCGGCTGTCGCGCACCCAGCGCTCCAGCGGGTAGTCGTTGAGGTAGCCGTAGCCGCCGTGCAGCTGCAGGGCCTCGTTGCACAGGGCGAAGCAGCGGTCGGTGGCGAAGCGCTTGGCCATGGCGCAGTACAGCGTCGCCTCGGCGTCCTTGTGGTCCAGCCTGTGCGCGGCCAGGCGCACCATCTGGCGGCTGGCGGTGAGGTCGGTGAGCATGTCGGCCAGCTTGAACTGCAGGGCCTGGAACTCGGCCAGGGCCTTGCCGAACTGCTTGCGCTCCTCGACGTAGCGCAGCGACTGCTCCAGCGCCGCCTGGGCCGCGCCCAGGGAGCAGCTGGCGATGTTCAGGCGGCCGCCGTCCAGGCCCTTCATGGCGTAGACGAAGCCCTGGCCTTCCGGGCCGATGCGGTTGCCCGCCGGGATGCGCACGCCCTCGAAGGTAATGGTGCGGGTGGGCTGGGCCTTCCAGCCCATCTTGTCCTCGTTGCGGCCGTAGCGGATGCCCTCGGCGTTGGCCGGCACCAGGAAGCAGGAGATGCCCTTGGCGCCGTCCGCGCCGGTGCGCGCCATGACGATCAGCACGTCGGTGCTGCCTGCGCCGGAGATGAAGGTCTTGGCGCCGTCCAGCACGTACTCCTCGCCGTCGCGGCGGGCGCGGGTGCGCAGGTGCGCGGCGTCGGAGCCGGCGTCCGGCTCGGTGAGGCAGTAGGAGGCCAGCGACTCGCCGCCGATCAGCCCGGGCAGCCACTGCGCCTTGAGCGCGGCGTCGCCGAAGCTGGCGAGCATCCAGGCGGCCATGTTGTGGATGGTGATGTAGGCGGTAGTGGCCACGCAGCCGGCGGCCAGTTGCTCGAAGATCAGCGATGCGGACAGCCGCGACAGGCCCAGGCCGCCGTCGTCCTCGGCGATGTACAGGCCGAGGTAGCCCTGCTCGGCGGCGCGGCGGATGACGTCGACCGGGAAGTGGTGCTCGCGGTCCCAGTCCGCGGCGTGCGGCGCCAGTTCGTGGCGGGCGAAGGCTTTGGCGCTTTCCACCAGCAGGCGCTGTTCTTCGCTGAGATCGAATTCCATGGAGCTTCCTCGGTTTGTTCTTGTGGAGTGAGACAGCTTGCCACGGTTATAGCGCGAGGCGGCCCCCGCTGTGGATTGACGATCTTGCCTGGGGGATGGACGATCTTGGCATTGGATCGACTTCCCAGGGTATTCATCCGCATGTCCGGCAGCCCGCTTCTCTCGGCCTGGCCCCTGCCGCAGCAGGGCGTCCGCTTCATCACCCCGCCGCGGCTGCGCCGCGCCCTGGCGCGGCACCCGCTGGGCCAGGCCTGCTACCCGCTGGCGCTGGGCTATTACCCGGCCGCTGCCGGGCACCGCATGGAGCGCCAGGCGCCGGACGACCACCTGCTGATCTACTGCAGCGCCGGGGAGGGCTGGCTGAGCTGCGCGGATGGACGATTCGAGGTGCTGGCCGGTGACCTGCTGGTGCTGCCCAAGGGCCTGGCCCACGCCTATGGCGCCGCGCCCGGGCGGCCCTGGTCGATCTACTGGGTGCACCTGGACGGCGCCCTGGCCGAGGAGTTCCTGCGCCCGCTGGGTTCCTCGCCGCGCCTGCGGGTGGGCGTGCAGCCGCGCCTGCGCGGGGAGTTCGACGCGCTGCTGGCGCTGCGCCGCCAGGGCCTGAGCCTGCCGCACTTCATCCATGCCGCGCACCTGCTGCAGGCCCTGCTGACCTCCCTGGCGCTGCGCCCGGTGCGCGCCCGGCTGAAGTCCGGCGCGGTGCTGGACATCGAGGCGGTGCAGGCGCTGATGCGCGAGCACCTGGACAGCAGCCTCAACCTCGACGAGCTGGCCGCGCAGTTCCGCCTGTCGCGCTTCCACTTCGCCAAGACCTACCGCGCGCTGACCGGCCGGGCGCCGATCCAGGACTTCATCCGGTTGAAGATGACCCACGCCTGCCGCCTGCTCGACCAGGGCCACCTGGAGGTGCGCCAGGTGGCCGAGCAGCTCGGCTATGCCGATGCCTATTACTTCTCGCGGCTGTTCAAGCGGGTGGTGGGGATGGCGCCCAGCCACTACCGGGCGCTGCACCAGGGCTGAGGCTCAGCGGCCGGCGAGCAGGCGCTGCCAGAGCTTCACTTCTTCGTTCAATTGCGCGCGCAGCTGCGGGATGGGCTGTTGCAGCGCCGGGCAGCCCTGCACCAGGCGGCGGAAGGCCGGCAGCTCGGCCAGGGCGTCGCCGGCCAGGGCCGGATTGCGCAGCTGCTCGGCCACCTGCACCAGGTCGGCGAGGTCGGCCGGGCCGTCGTGCTCGCGGTCCCAGCGGCTGCGCTGGCGGGCGCATTCGATGGTCAGGGTGGGCAGTTTCCAGACGGTCATGATGACCACGCCGATGTCGCCGGACAGTTGCTCGCACAGGCGCTGCAGCGACTCGGCGTCGCGCGGGTACTGCGGCCAGCGCTCCAGCTCGGCCAATAGCGGCAGGCTGCCGACGTCCTGCAGCAGGCCGCCGAGGATGGCGTCGTCGGCCTCGGCCACCTGGCTGTGCTGGGCGAGCAGGGCGCTGTAGGCGGCGCGCTCGCGGGCGGCGTTCCAGCGCGCGCGGAACATCTGCTGGAGGATGCGTTCCTTGCCGATGTAGAGGTTGCGCAGGGAGAAGCCCAACACCAGGTTGCCCAGGCGCCGCGTGCCCAGGCGCGCCAAAACGTCGCGCAGCGAGGCGCAGGGGCGCGCGCCGCGCAGCAGCGGGCTTTCGGCGAACTGCATGAGGTAGGCGGCCAGCGGCGGGTCGGCGTTGATCACCCGCGCCAGTTGCTCCAGCGAAGTGCGCGCATCGCCCAGCAGGCGGCGCACGCGCAGGTGCGACTCGGGCATCTGCGGCACCTTGGCCTCGCCCTTGAGAAAACGGTTGTACAGCGCGAAGCGCACGGCGTCGGCAGGGGGGATGGCAGGAGAGCTTTCCGAGGGATCCATGGACTTTGCCGCATTGACAAGGGGCGGGAGCTTTTCTTAGGGTGCGGCGGCCATGTTCCATCAGGTGTCCCATGACCGAGACCGACGATCGTATCAAACTGGAAGAGAGCTGGAAGAGTGCCCTGCGCGAGGAGTTCGACAAGCCGTACATGCGCGAGCTGGGCGAATTCCTGCGCAGGGAGAAGGCCGCCGGCAAGGTGATCTACCCGCCGGGCCCGCTGATCTTCAACGCTCTCAACTCCACGCCGCTGGACAAGGTGAAGGTGGTGATCATCGGCCAGGACCCCTACCACGGTCCCGGCCAGGCCCACGGCCTGTGCTTCTCGGTGCAGCCGGGGGTGCCGGCGCCGCCGTCGCTGCAGAACATCTACAAGGAGCTGCAGCGCGACCTCAACGTCCCCATTCCCAACCACGGCTACCTGCAGCACTGGGCGGAGCAGGGCGTGCTGCTGCTCAACACCTCGCTGACGGTGGAGCAGGCCCGCGCCGGCTCCCACGCCCAGGCCGGCTGGCAGCAGTTCACCGACCGGGTGATCGAGGTGGTCAACGAGCGCTGCGACGGCGTGGTCTTCCTGCTCTGGGGCTCCCACGCGCAGAGCAAGCAGAAGCTGATCGACCCGCGCAAGCACCTGATCCTCAAGTCCGCCCATCCGTCGCCGTTGTCGGCTTACCGTGGCTTCCTCGGCAACGGGCATTTCAGCCGGACCAACAAGTTCCTCGAGCAGAATGGCAAGACGCCGATCGATTGGGCGTTGCCGGAGGTTTGAGGGCTGGGGTGGTGTGGTGTATGCCGGGTGTTTCGGTGCGGGGTGTGACTACGCGCCCTCTCCCCAACCCTCGGCTGCGCGCCCCGCCCTGAAGGGAGAGGGGGCTGTCCTGAGTGGAGTGGAAGTCAGGCTTCATCCTGAAAGTTCTACTGCGTTGAGGTCAGGTTGAAACCGATCAACCCGGCCGCGCCGAACGGCCCCCTCTCCCTCTGGGAGAGGGCTGGGGTGAGGGTAAGGAGCCAACCCGAACACCACTGCCGACGGTGAACACAATCGCGGACGGAGCCCGCTCCTACCCCCTCCGGTAAGCACAAGACCCGTAGGATGGTGTTGAGCGAAGCGATACCCATCACCGCAACTGCCAGCGGTGAACACCGTTCGCGAGCAAGCTCGCTCCTACGAAAAGCCTTCAGCCTTCCCCGTTCAACTCTCCGGCAGCGTATAGCGCTCGGCGAAATACTGCCGGAAGAACTCCACCGCCACCCGCACCCTGGCCGAGCTGGCCAGGGGCGAGGCGTGCACCGCCCAGATGTCCGCCTGCTGCTGGTATTCCGGCAGCACCTGCACCAGGCGGCCGTCGGCCAGGCTGTCGTGCACGTCCCACCAGGAGCGCAGGAGGATGCCACGGCCGTCCAGGCACCACTGGTGCACCACCTCGCCGTGGTTGGACGACAGCGGACCGGTGACCTTCACGTTCTCCTCGCCGCTGGGCCCCTCCAGGTGCCAGACGCCGAAGGGGTGGTCGCGCTCCTTGATCACCAGGCAGTCGTGGCTGGTCAGCTCGGCCAGGCTGCGCGGCGTGCCGCGTCGTTCCAGATAGCCGGGCGCCGCGCAGAGCACCCGGCGGTTCTTCGCCAGGGGCTTGGCGATGAGGTTGGCGGCGATCTCGTTGCCCACGCGGATGTCCAGGTCCACGCCCTCGGCCACCAGGTCCACCAGGCGGTCGTGGACGTCCAGGCGGATGTCCAACTGCGGGTAGCGCGCCGCCAGCTCCGACAGCGCCGGGGCGACGAAGCGCCGGCCCAGGCCCAGGCTGCTGGCGATGCGCAGCTGGCCGCTGGGCTCGCGGTGCAGCGCCGAGACCTCGTCGCCCATGCGCTGCACCGAGTCGAGGATGCGCAGCGCCCAGTGGTACACCCGTTCGCCGTCCTCGGTCACCGACACCCGCCGGGTGGTGCGGTGCAGCAGGCGCACGCCGAGGTTCTGCTCGAGCAGGCGGATGCGCTTGCTGATGAAGGCGGTAGACATGCCCAGCTCGCTGGCGGCGGCGGCGAAGCTCGCGCGCTTGGCGACCTGGACGAAGACGGCGAGGTCTTCCAGGTTCGGCAGATTGTTCACGATTCGTGTCTTAAGAATCCATGGAAAGCAGGATTATGTTTTCGAATGGCGCTTATAGCATGGTCGGCACGACAAGCCCTACAGCCACAAGAGTGTGCCCAGCATGAGCAAGACCTATCGCATCGCCGCCATCGCCGGCGACGGCATCGGCAACGAAGTCCTCCCCGAAGGCCTGCGCGTCGTCCAGGCGGCGGCCGCCAAACACGGCCTGGCGCTGGAGTTCGAGCACTTCGAGTGGGCCAGCTGCGACTACTACCTGCAGCACGGCAAGATGATGCCCGACGACTGGTTCCAGCAGCTGCAGGGCTTCGACGCCCTGTACTTCGGCGCGGTCGGCTGGCCGGACAAGGTGCCCGACCACATCTCCCTGTGGGGCTCGCTGCTGAAGTTCCGCCGCGAGTTCGACCAGTACGTGAACATCCGCCCGGTGCGCCTGTTCCCCGGCGTGCCGTGCCCGCTGGCGAACAAGCAGCCCGGCGACATCGACTTCGTGGTGATCCGCGAGAACACCGAGGGCGAGTACTCCTCCCTGGGCGGGCGCATGTTCGAAGGCACCGAGAACGAGTTCGTGCTGCAGGAATCGGTATTCACCCGCCGCGGCGTCGACCGCATCCTCAAGTACGCCTTCGACCTGGCCCAGAGCCGCGAGCGCAAGCGCCTGACCTCGGCCACCAAGTCCAACGGCATGGCCGTGAGCATGCCCTACTGGGACGAGCGCACCGAGGCCATGGCCGCGAACTACCCGCAGATCACCTGGGACAAGCAGCACATCGACATACTCTGCGCGCGCTTCGTGCTGCAGCCCGAGCGCTTCGACGTGGTGGTGGCCTCCAACCTGTTCGGCGACATCCTCTCCGACCTCGGCCCGGCCTGCGCCGGCACCATCGGCATCGCACCCTCGGCCAACCTCAACCCCGAGCGCAAGTTCCCCTCGCTGTTCGAGCCGGTGCATGGCTCGGCGCCGGACATCTACGGCAAGAACATCGCCAACCCCATCGCCATGATCTGGTCCGGCGC
The DNA here is from genome assembly GCF_030268185.1 of Pseudomonas sp. NBRC 100443. NCBI lineage: Bacteria > Pseudomonadati > Pseudomonadota > Gammaproteobacteria > Pseudomonadales > Pseudomonadaceae > Pseudomonas > Pseudomonas sp. NBRC 100443. The sequence continues at coordinate 15,242 of NZ_BSQE01000038.1, read as the reverse complement.
GCTGATGCTGGACTTCCTCGGCCAGGGCGATGCGCGCTACCGCGCCGCCCATGACGACATCCTCGCGGCCATCGAGCAGGTCATCGCCGAAGGCGAGGTGACCCGCGACATGGGCGGCCAGCGCTCCACCCAGGAAGTGGGCGAGGCCATCGCCGCGCGCGTCGCCGGCTGAGTTCCCCCGGCCCGCTGCGCAACGGGAAGGCGCAGCGGGCCGCCAATGATCCGGAAGGCCCCATGAGACCTGCGCTTCAGGCTTGCAGGGAGAAAGCGTTGCGGGCACAATGTTAACCATTGGATTTTGGTTAACTTAAGGTTTACAGAAGGAAGCGCAAGCACAGCCGAACGAAACAATCCTTCCCACCCACAGACGGGATTTGCCTACCCGCGGGCGGGGAGACTTCCATAGCTCCAGGAGTCGATTGATGTCGCACAAGAACAAAAAGATTGATGTGTTCCTGATTACCGTAAGCCTCGTCGCCGTGCTGCTCACCGTGGTCGGCCTGGCCGCGTTCCCGGAACAGTCCGGGCAGCTGGCCAACACCCTGTTCGAACTCTCCACCCGCACCTTCGGTACCAGCGTGCAGTTGCTGGTGTTCTCCAGCTCCCTGGTGGTGCTGTACCTGGCCTTCAGCAAGTACGGCCACATCCGCCTGGGGAGCGGCAAGCCGGAATACTCCACCGCCACCTGGGTGTTCATGTTCATCTGCGCCGGCATGGGTTCCTCGACCCTGTACTGGGGCGTGATGGAGTGGGCCTACTACTACCAGACCCCCGGCCTGAACATGGTCCCCGAGTCGGCCCAGGCGCTGGAATACAGCGTCAGCTACTCGTTCTTCCACTGGGGCATCAGCGCCTGGTCGATCTACGCCCTGGCCTCGCTGGCCATGGCCTACCACTTCCACGTGCGCAAGAAGAGCGGCCTGAACCTGGCTTCCATCGTCGAGGCCGTCACCGGCTTCAAGGCCACCGGCCCGGTGGGCCGCGCGGTGGACCTGATCTTCCTGCTGACCATGATGGGCGCGCTCACCGTGTCCCTGGCGCTGACCGCCTCGACCCTGACCCGCGGCCTCTCCGGCCTGGTCGGCACGCCGGACACCTTCATGGTGCAGCTGATGGTCATCGGCGTGATCGCCGTGCTCTTCTCGCTCAGCTCCTACATCGGCATCGACGGCGGCCTGCAGCACCTGAGCAAGATGGTCTGCTACGGCGCCCTGGTGTTCGCCGCGGTGGTGCTGCTGGTCGGCCCGACGCAGTTCACCATCAACAACACGGCCAACGCCGTCGGCCTGATGATCCAGAACTACGTGCACATGAGCCTGTTCACCGACCCGGCCGGGGACGGCGCCTTCACCCGCAACTGGACGGTGTTCTACTGGCTCTGGTGGGTGTCCTACGCGCCCGGCGTGGCCATGTTCGTGACCCGCGTGTCGCGTGGCCGGCAGATCAGGGAAGTGGTGTTCGCCCTGCTGATGGGCGGCAGCTTCGGTTGCTGGTTCTTCTTCGGCGCGCTGGAAAGCTACAGCATGCACCAGTTCATCACTGGGGCCATCGACGTGCCGAAGATCCTCAGCGAGCACGGCGGCGAGAGCGCGGTGGAAGCGCTGCTGGCGGCCCTGCCCATGGGCAAGGCGTTCCTCGCCGTGTACCTGTTCATCATGGCGGTGTTCTGCGCCTCGCACATGGACGCCGCGGCCTACGCGGTGGCCGCCACCAGCACCCGCAACCTGCAGGAAGGCGACGACCCGACGCCGACCCACCGGCTGTTCTGGTGCGTGACCCTGACCCTGGTGCCGCTGGCCATGCTCTTCGCCAAGGCCTCGCTGTCGACCATGAAGACCGCGGTGGTGCTCACCGCCATTCCGTTCATGGCGATCCTGCTGGTGAAGATCTACGGCTTCCTCAAGTGGATGGTGCAGGACTACGGCTCGATGCCGGCGCACCTGATCGAGGAAGAGGCCGCCCGCCTGGCCGGCGAGGAGCCCCACGCCGAGCCGCAGCCGGTGGCCGCCGCGGCGCCCGCGCAGTAAGCGATACGGCCCGCCTCCCGAGCGGAGGCGGGCACCCCGCGGCAAATTTTTTTGCCCGGTTTGTTAACCAGTAGATATCCGTTAACCAATAAGTAAAAAGCACGGCGAGCCCGTGCCTGAAACCGGAGACCAACCGATGAACGACTTCCAGCGCCTGCCAGCCGATTTCTGCGCCAACCACGAAGAAGCCTTCACCATCCCCGCGCACTTCTACACCAGCAAGGCGGTGTACGAGCACGAGAAGGAAGCCATCTTCGCCCGCAGCTGGATCTGCGTGGCGCACCGCAGCGAGGTGGCGGAGAACAACGCCTACATCACCCGCGAGGTGATCGGCGAAAGCATCATCGTGGTGCGCGGCCGCGACGGCGTGCTGCGCGCTTTCTACAACGTCTGCCCGCACCGCGGCCACCAACTGCTGGAAGGCAGCGGCAAGGCCAAGAACGTCATCGCCTGCCCGTACCACGCCTGGACCTTCAAGCTCGATGGCGAGCTGACCCACGTGCGCAACTGCGACGCCGTGCAGGGCTTCGACAAGGGCGACTACGGCCTGGTGCCGCTGCGCGTGGAGGAATACGCCGGCTTCATCTTCATCAACATGGACAACGACGCCGGCAGCGTCGAAGACCAGTTGCCGGGCCTGCAGGCGCGCATGCGCCAGGCCTGCGCGGTGATCGACGACCTGCAGCTGGCGGCGCGCTTCGTCACCACCACCCCGGCCAACTGGAAGTCCATCGTCGACAACTACCTGGAGTGCTACCACTGCGGCCCGGCGCACCCCAGCTTCGCCGACTCGGTGGACGTCGGCCAGTACGGCCACACCCTGCACGGCAACTGGTCGCTGCAGTACGGCATCGCCAAGTCCTCGGAGCAGTCGTTCAAGGTCGACGAGTCGGTCAAGGACCCGTCCTTCGCCGGCTTCTGGGCCTGGCCGTGCACCATGTTCAACGTGCCGCCGGGCGCCAACTTCATGACCGTGATCTACGAGTTCCCGGTGGACGCCGAGACCACCCTGCAGCACTACGACATCTACTTCCTCGACAAGGAATTGACCGAGGAGCAGAAGGTGCTGGTGGAGTGGTACCGCGACGTGTTCCGCCCCGAGGACCTGCGCCTGGTGGAAAGCGTGCAGAAGGGCCTGAAGTCCCGCGGCTACCGCGGCCAGGGCCGGATCATGGTGGACAAGCAGCGCAGCGGCATCAGCGAGCACGGCATCGCCCACTTCCACAACCTGATCGCCGTCGCCCACCTGGACGACTGATGGCCAGCGCCGCCACCGAGGTGATCGCGCTGGCTAGCGCCACCCTGCTGATCTCCAACGAGGTGGCGCCGTTCGGCGGGGTGAAGCGGTCCGGCCTGGGCCGCGAGGGCTCCAAGTACGGCATCGAGGACTATCTGGAAATCAAGTACCTGTGCCTCGCCGTCTGAGCGGGGGAGAGGTCACGGGGAGCGGCAGGGCCTGCCGCTCGCCCTTGCAGTCGAGGTGAATGATGGCCAACAAATACGAGATGTTCAGCGTCCGCGTCAGCGCGGTGGAACAGGCGACGCCGCTGATCAAGCGCTTCACCCTGGTGCGCGAGGACGGCCAGGCGCTGCCGGCGTTCAGCGGCGGCAGCCATGTGATCGTGCAGGACCCGGCGGGTAGTTTCAGCAACGCCTACTCGCTGATGAGCGACCCGCGCGACCTCAGTCACTACCAGATCGGCGTGCGCCTGGAAGAGCAGTCCAGGGGCGGCTCGGCCTTCATGCACGGCCAGGTGGAGGTCGGCACCCGGCTGACCATCTCTACGCCGAACAACCTGTTCGCCCTGGACCCCGGCGCCGGGCGCCACGTGCTGATCGCCGGCGGCATCGGCATCACCCCGTTCCTGGCCCAGCTGCACGACCTGGAAGGCGGCGCTACGCCCTACGAGCTGCACTACGCGTTCCGCAGCCCGGAGCACGGCGCGTTCCAGGCCGAGCTGGAGCAGGGCCCGCACGCCGGGCACGTGCGCTTCTACATCGACAGCCTGGGGCGTAAGCTCGACCTGGCAGCGCTGTTCGCCGGCCTGGCCGCGGACGCCCATGTGTACGTGTGCGGGCCCAAGCCGCTGATCGATGCGGTGATCGAAGGCGCCAAGGCAGCCGGCATCGCGGACGAGCGCGTGCACTGGGAACAGTTCGCCGCCGCCCCGGCCGAAGGCGCCGCCTTCACCGTGGTGCTGGCCCGTTCCGGCCGCGAACTGCGGGTGGAGGAGGGCATGACCATCCTCCAGGCCATCGAGAACGTGAAGGCGGCCAAGGTCGAATGCCTGTGCCGCGAGGGCGTCTGCGGCACCTGCGAGACGGCGATCCTCGAAGGCGAGGCGGAGCACTTCGACCAGTACCTGAGCGACGCGGAAAAGGCCGCGCAGCAGAGCCTGATGCTGTGCGTATCGCGCGCCCGGACGGCGCGGTTGGTGATCGATCTCTGACACCGATGCGCTTCGTAGGAGCGCGCCCTGCGCGCGAATCGCGGGCAGGGCCCGCTCCTACAGGTGGTTAGCCGGAGGTATCGGCGCGATTCGCGGATGAGATCCGCTACGGGGTGGCCTCACGATTGTGCCAGGGCTGCTCTTCGTAGGAGCGAGCTTGCTCGCGAACCCAACCATCCGTCACTGGGTTATTCCCCTTCGGGCCAGCGCAAGCGCTGTTCGCGATGGAGCCGCGTCCCGCGTTCGCGGGAATGACGAGGATAGTAAGGAGTTTCAGGATGAGTCCAAACTTCCCATCCGCTCAGGACAGCCCCCTCTCCCTTCAGGGAGAGGGTTGGGGAGAGGGGCTCTTCGCGCCCGGCCAGCCTCAATGCTTGATCATCACGTGCCGCGCCACCGTGTAGTCCTCCAGGCCGTACATCGACAGGTCCTTGCCGTAGCCGGACTGCTTGAAGCCGCCGTGGGGCATTTCGCTGCACAGCATGAAGTGGGTGTTCACCCAGGTGCAGCCATACTGCAGGCGCGCCGCCACCCGGCTGGCGCGGCCGACGTCGCGGGTCCACACCGAGCTGGCCAGGCCGTACTCGGAGTCGTTGGCCCAGCGGATGGCCTGCTCGACGTCGCCGAAGGGCGTGACCGAGACCACCGGGCCGAACACCTCGTTGCGCACGATCTCGTCGTCCTGCTGGGCGTTGGCCACCACCGTCGGCTGGTAGAAGAAGCCGTTGCCGGCCACCGCCGCGCCGCCGGTGGCGATGCGGATGTGCGGGCTGGCCTTGGCCCGTTCGACGAAGCCGGAGACGCGCTCGCGCTGGCTGGCGGTGATCAGCGGGCCCAGTTCGGTGGCCGGGTCGTCCTGCAGGCCGGTCTTCAGGCTGGACACGGCGCTGGCCAGGTCGGCGACGAAGTTGTCGTAGATCTTCTTGCCGGCGTAGATGCGGCAGGCCGCGGTGCAGTCCTGGCCCGCGTTGTAGAAGCCGAAGGTGCGGATGCCCTCGACCACGTCGGCCAGGTCGGCGTCGTCGAAGACGATCACCGGGGCCTTGCCGCCCAGTTCCATGTGCAGGCGCTTCACGCTGTCGGCGGCGCTGCGGATGATGTTCTTGCCGGTGCCCACCGAGCCGGTCAGCGAGACCATGCGCACCAGCGGGTGGCTCACCAGCGGGCTGCCCACCGTGGGGCCGCGGCCGAACACCAGGTTGACCACCCCGGCGGGGAACAGCTCGGCGATGAACTCGGCCAGGCGCAGGGCGGTCAGCGGCGTCTGCTCCGAGGGCTTGAGCACCACGCAGTTGCCGGCGGCCAGGGCCGGGCCGAGCTTCCAGGCGGCCATCATCAGCGGGTAGTTCCAGGGCGCGATGGAGGCGATCACCCCCACCGGGTCGCGGCGGATCATCGAGGTGAAGCCGGGCAGGTACTCGCCGGCCGCCGAGCCGGGCAGGCAGCGGCAGGCCCCGGCGAAGAAGCGGAACACGTCGGCGATGGCCGGGATTTCGTCGTTCAGCGCGGCGGCGTAGGGTTTGCCGCAGTTCTGCGATTCCAGGCGCGCCAGCTCCGCGGCGTGTTCCTCGATTTTGTCGGCCAGGCGCAGCAGGAGCTGCGCGCGGTCCTTCGGGGTGGTCTGCGACCAGCCGTCGAAGGCGGCGTCGGCGGCGCGCACGGCAGCGTCCACCTGGGCCTCGCTGGCCTCGGCTATCTGGCCCAGCACCTCGCCGGTGGAGGGGTTGAGGATGTCCAGTTTCTCGCCTTCGCCGGCGACGAACTGGCCGTTGATCAGGAGTTTGCTTTGCATTGCGGGGCTCCTCTGCTTCGGTGGCTGGATGCCCGCCGCGGCGGGCCGCCGGTTCACTTGCCGCCGCCGGCCACGTCGCTGGTGCCGCGGGTCAGGTAGTAGGCGCCGAGGATCGGCAGCATGGTCGCCAGCATCACCAGCATGGCCACCACGTTGGTGATGGGCACGTCGCGCGGGCGGGTGAGCTGGTTCAGCAGCCACAGCGGCAGGGTGCGCTCGTGGCCGGCGGTGAAGGTGGTGACGATGATCTCGTCGAAGGACAGCGCGAAGGCCAGCATGCCGCCGGCCAGCAGGGCGGTGGCGATGTTCGGCAGGACGATGTAGCGGAAGGTCTGCCAGCCGTCGGCGCCCAGGTCCATGGAGGCCTCGATGAGGCTGAACGAGGTGCGGCGGAAGCGCGCGATCACGTTGTTGTAGACGATCACCACGCAGAAGGTCGCGTGGCCGATGACGATGGTCAGGAAGCCCGGCTCGATGCCGAGGGTCTTGAACGCCGAGAGCAGCGCGATGCCGGTGATGATGCCGGGCAGGGCGATGGGCAGGATGAGCATCAGCGAGATGCCCTCCTTGCCGAAGAAGTCGCGGCGGTACAGCGCGCCGGCGGCCAGGGTGCCGAGGACCATGGCCACCAGGGTGGCGACGCAGGCGATCTTCACCGACAGCCAGATGGCGTCGAGCACGTCGCCGCGCTGGGCCACCTCGGCGAACCAGCGCAGGGTGAAGCCCTGCAGCGGGAAGCTGTAAGCCGACTCCTCGGTGTTGAAGGCATAGAGCAGGATCACCAGGATCGGGAAGTGCAGGAACACCAGCCCGCCCCAGGCGGCCAGGCGCAAGGCCCAGGAAGCTCGTTCAGAGTGCATCGAAGGCCCCCAGCCGCTTGGCGATGGACAGGTAGACGGCGATCAGCACGATGGGCACCAGGGTGAAGGCCGCGGCCAGCGGCATGTTGCCGATGGAGCCCTGCTGCACGTAGACCATGGTGCCGATGAACAGCCCGCTGGGGCCCACCAGCTGCGGGATGATGAAGTCGCCCAGAGTCAGGCTGAAGGTGAAGATGGAGCCGGCCACCACGCCGGGGAAGGCCAGCGGCAGGATGACCTGGGCGAAGGTCTGCCGCGGCCGCGCGCCCAGGTCGGCGCTGGCCTGCAGCAGCGACGGCGGCAGGCGCTCCAGGGCGGCCTGGATCGGCAGGATCATGAACGGCAGCCAGATGTAGGTGAACACCCAGAAACGCCCCAGGTGCGAGGTGGACAGGGTGTTGCCGCCCACCCCGGGCACGTCCAGCAGCAGGTCGAGCAGGCCCAGCAGGTGCAGCTTCTCGATGATCCAGTAGAGGATGCCGCCCTTGGCCAGGATCACCGTCCAGGCGTAGGCCTTGACGATGTAGCTGGCCCACATCGGCAGCATCACCGCGATATAGAAGAAGGCCTTTTCCTTGGGCCCGGCGAAGCGCGCCATGTAGTAGGCGATGGGGAAGGCCAGCACGGCGCTGGCCAGGGACACCGCCACGGCCATGCCCAGGGTGCGCAGGACGATGTCGTAGTTGGCCGGGTTGAACAGCGCCGCGTAGTTGGCCAGGGTCAGCTGCGGCGTCACCGCCATGGTGAAGTCGTCGAAGGTGTAGAAGCTCTGCCAGAGCAGGGCGAACAGCGCGCCGATGTAGATCACGCCGAACCACAGCAGCGGCGGGATCAGCAGCATCAGCAGGTAGAGGCCGCTGCGCCGGTAGAGGAAGCTGGAGACGGCGCGCATCATGGCAGCGGTTCCTCGCGCAGCGGCACCAGCGCGCTGCGCGCCCAGCAGGCGCTGACCGCCTCGCCGGGCTGGGGGCGCTGCTCCTCGCGCTCGCCGTTGGGCAGCGCGGCCACCAGCCGGCCGCCGGCGTCCAGGGCGATCTCGTAGCGGCTGGCGGCGCCCAGGTACTGCACGTCCACCAGGGTGCCGGCGACCTGCAGCTCACCCTCGCGCGGCTGGCCGAAGCGCACGTGCTCCGGGCGCAGCGACCAGGCCCCGGCCTTGCCGAGCAGGCGCCGGGCGAGGTCGCCGCGCAGCACGTTGGCGGTGCCGACGAACTCGGCGACGAAGGGCGTGGCCGGTTTCATGTAGAGGTTGCGCGGGGTGTCCACCTGTTCGATGCGGCCCTTGTTGAACACCGCCACGCGGTCGGACATGGACAGCGCCTCGCCCTGATCGTGGGTGACGAAGATGAAGGTGATGCCCAGCTGGCGCTGCAGTTTCTTCAGTTCCACCTGCATCTGTTCGCGCAGCTTCAGGTCCAGCGCGCCCAGGGGTTCGTCCAGCAACAGCACCCGCGGGCGGTTGACCAGGGCCCGGGCCAGGGCCACGCGCTGGCGCTGGCCGCCGGAGAGCTGCGCCGGCTTGCGGCTGCCGTAGGTGGCGAGGGCGACCATGTCCAGCGCCTCTTCGGCGCGCTTGAGCCGCTCGGCCTTGGCCACGCCCTTGACCTTGAGGCCGTAGGCGACGTTGTCCAGCACGTTCATGTGCGGGAACAGCGCGTAGTCCTGGAACACCGTGTTCACGTCGCGTTCGTAGGGCGGCAGCCCGGCGGCTTCCTGGCCGTGGATGCGGATGGAGCCGGAGGAGGGCTGCTCGAACCCGGCGATCAGGCGCAGGCAGGTGGTCTTGCCCGAGCCGGAGGGGCCGAGCATGGAGAAGAACTCGCCGTCGCGGATCTCGATGGACACCCGGTCGACGGCTTTCACCTCGCCGTAGTGGCGGCTCACCTCGGTGAACTGGACGGCTGTGGTCATGGCGCTACCCGCGTGGCTGGTGTGCTTTAACAGGGTAGTGCATGGGGGAGGGGCGGGCTGGATCCAGACGTAGGGCGTACAAGCGTTCGCGGTTGTACGCCGTTGCGCCCAAGGTCGAACCCGAGTGGGCCGGCGATCGAGGTCAGGCGGCGGATAACCGCGAACGGTTATTCGCCCTACGCTCCTGGATGCTTGATCGTGGCGGGGAGGGCGTTCCCTCTCCCTAACCCTCTCCCTGAAGGGAGAGGGGACCGTTCGGAGTGCGCTGATGCTCTTGAGTTAGCCGGCTAGGACAGAGATCGCCGGCTGAAGCCAGGCCTTCTCTCGGCACGGACTAGCCCCCTCTCCCTTCAGGGAGAGGGCTGGGGAGAGGGCGCTCTTGGTCCTGGCACCGCAGCCACCGGCAAACCCCGTTCGCGAGCAAGCTCGCTCCTACGAAAAGCCAGAGCGCTACCTGCCGCCCATGATCGCGATGTAATCCTGCGTCCAGCGGCTATAGGGCACGTACTTCCCACCCTCCGCCTGCGGCGTCTTCCAGAAGGCGATGCGCTCGAACTGGTCGTAGCCGTTGGTGGCGCAGCCTTCGGCGCCGAGCAGTTGGCTGCCCTTGCAGCCGGCCGGCGCCGCCGGCACCGAGCCGAACCAGGCGGCGACGTCGCCCTGCACCTTGGGCTCCAGCGACCAGTTCAGCCACTTGTAGGCGCAGTTCGGGTGCTTGGCGTCGACGTGCAGCATGGTGGTGTCGGCCCAGCCGGTGACGCCCTCGGCGGGGATGGTCGAGGCGATCGGCTGTTTCTCGCCCTGCAGGGCGTTGACCTGGTAGGGCCAGGAGCCGGAGGCGGCCACGCCTTCGTTCTTGAAGTCGCTCATCTGCACGGTCGCGTCGTGCCAGTAGCGGTGGATCAGCGCGTGCTGGGCGCGCAGCAGCTTGAGCACCGCGGCGTACTGCGCCTCGGTGAGCTGGTACGGGTCCTGGATGCCCAGGGACGGCTCGGTGGCCTTCAGGTAGAGCGCGGCGTCGGCGATGTAGATGGGCCCGTCGTAGGCCTGCACGCGGCCCTTGTTGCTCTTGCCGTCGGGCAGTTGCTGTTCCTTGAACACCACGCTCCAGCTGTCCGGCGCCTTGGGGAACACCTTGGTGTTGTACATCAGCACGTTCGGGCCCCATTGGTAGGGCGTGCCATAGTGCTTGCCGTCCACGGTGTGCCAGGGCGCGTCCTGCAGGCGCGGGTCGACGTTCTTCCAGTTGGGGATCAGGCTGACGTCGATCGGCTGCACGCGCTTGCCGTACACCAGGCGCAGCGAAGCGTCGCCCGAGGCGGTGACCAGGTCGTAGCCGCCCTTGGCCATCAGGCTGACCATTTCGTCGGAGGTGGCGGCGGTCTTCACGTTGACCTTGCAGCCGGTCTCCTTCTCGAAGGGCGTCACCCAGTCGTAGTTCTTGTCGCTCTCGCCGCGCTCGATGTAGCCGGGCCAGGCGATGATGTCGAGGGCGCCCTCGGGCGCGCCGAGCTGGGCGGCCTGCGGGGCGGCGCTGGCCAGGGCGCAGGCGCCGGCGAAGGCCAGGGGGGCGAGTTTCGGGGAAGGCATGGTCGGACTCCTGTTGGGGGTTCGGAGCCTCTGCGGTCGTAGCGCACCGCGGGCGGGGCACCTGGGCGACAGTAGCGGGTCATGGCGAAACGACATCTCTGGCAGCCTAGCCGCGCCCGGCGGGGGCTACAAGCGCAGGCTCGCCATCCACGCATAAGCATAGGCGCAAGCGCGCCGGGCCGGTCGCCGCCGCTGGCCTAGACTGAAGCGGTTGGCGCCAAAAGGGGCGGCGCCGGCCCGCTGCCCGCGCCGCTTGCACCAAAGTGGCGCGCCAGTGCCGGGCGTGTTTTGCAAGCCATTGAAACCCAAGGCTTTGTTTCGATGGCACGGGGCTTGCGATGGCAAGGCTACTGGTGGCGACAAGGAGTTCGGCATGTCCCGCACTTTCTACGACGAGATGTATGACGCGAATGGCCAGTGCCGGGCGCACTACCGCGAATTCGCCCGCTGGCTGGCGGCGGCGGCGCCGGAAACCCTGGAGCAGCGCCGGCGCGAGGCCGACCTGCTGTTCCACCGCGCCGGCATCACCTTCACCCTCTATGGCGACGAGCAGGGCACCGAGCGCCTGATCCCCTTCGACACCATCCCGCGCAGCATTCCCATGAGCGAATGGCGCGTGGTGGAGCGCGGCTGCATCCAGCGGGTGCGCGCGCTGAACATGTTCCTCGCCGACCTCTACCACGGGCAGCGCATCATCAAGGCCGGGGTGGTCCCGGCGGAGCAGGTGCTGACCAACGAGGGCTACCAGATCGCCATGCAGGGCCTGGACCTGCACCGCGACCTCTATGCCCACATCGCCGGCGTCGACCTGGTGCGCGACGCCGACGGCAGCTACTACGTGCTGGAGGACAACCTGCGCACCCCCAGCGGCGTGAGCTACATGCTCGAAGACCGCAAGATGATGATGCGGCTGTTCCCCGAGCTGTTCGCCGCGCAGCGCATCGCGCCCATCGACCACTACCCGAACCTGCTGCTGGAGACCCTGCGCAGCTCCAGCCCGCTGGACAACCCCAGCGTGGTGGTGCTGACCCCCGGGCGCTTCAACAGCGCCTACTTCGAGCACGCCTTCCTCGCCCGCGAGATGGGCGTGGAACTGGTGGAAGGCGCCGACCTGTTCGTCCGCGACGAGCGCGTGTACATGCGCACCACCGCCGGCCCGCGCCCGGTGGACGTGATCTACCGGCGCCTGGACGACGCCTTCCTCGACCCGCTGGCCTTCAACCCCGAGTCGATGCTCGGCGTGCCCGGCCTGCTGGCGGCCTACCGCGCCGGCAACGTGGTGCTGGCCAACGCCATCGGCACCGGGGTGGCCGACGACAAGTCGATCTATCCCTACGTCGGCGACATGGTGCGCTTCTACCTGTCCGAGGAACCCATCCTGAAGAACGTGCCCACCTGGCAGTGCCGCAAGCCGGCCGACCTGTCCCACGTGCTGACGCACCTGCCGCAGCTGGTGGTCAAGGAAACCCAGGGCTCCGGCGGCTACGGCATGCTCGTCGGTCCTGCGGCCAGCAGCCAGGAGATCGAGGCCTTCCGCGAGCGCATCAAGGCCCGCCCGCACGCCTACATCGCCCAGCCGACGCTGTGCCTGTCGACCTGCCCGACCTACGTCGACAGCGGCATCGCGCCGCGGCACATCGACCTGCGACCGTTCGTGCTGTCCGGCCGCGAGACGCGCCTGGTGCCCGGCGGGCTGACCCGCGTGGCGCTGCGCGAGGGCTCGCTGGTGGTCAATTCGTCACAGGGTGGCGGTACCAAGGACACCTGGGTGGTGGAGGACTGAGATGCTGAGCCGTACCGCAGCCGACCTGTACTGGATGTCCCGCTACCTGGAGCGCGCGGAGAACCTCGCGCGCATGCTCGACGTGAGCTATTCGCTGTCGCTGATGCCGGCGGACGACCGCGGCGGCGGCGCCGACGAACTGGCCATGCCGCTTTTGATCACCGGCACCATGGACGACTACCTGGAGCGCCACGGGAAGATGCAGCCCGAGCGCATGCTGCATTTCTTCGCCCTCGACGCCGACAACCCGGCGAGCATCTACCGCTGCCTGCAGGCCGCCCGCGGCAACGCCCACGCGGTGCGCGGGCGGATCACCGCGGACATCTGGGAGAACATCAACGCCACCTGGCTGGAGATGCGCAGCATCGCCCAGCAGGGCCTGGGCCGCTATGGCATCAGCCGCTTCTGCGAATGGGTCAAGGAGCGCTCGTACCTGTTCCGCGGCGCTACCTACGGCACCATCATGCGCGGCGAGGCTTCCAGCTTCATCCGCCTGGGCACCTTCATCGAACGCGCCGACAACACCCTGCGCCTGCTCGACGCCCGCTACGAACTGCTCGGCGAGGAGGCCGAGGAGGTCAGCGACACCTCGGCGCGCGGCTACTACCAGTGGAGCGCGCTGCTGCGCGCGCTGTCCTCCTTCGAAGCCTACAACGAGATCTACCGTGGCTCGCCCGATGCCCGCCAGGTGTCCGAACTGCTGCTCTTGCGTGCCGAGGTGCCCCGTTCCCTGCAAGCCTGCGTGGAGGAACTGGACGGCATCCTATCCACCTTGCCCGGCGACAACGGCCGCCCGGCGCAGCGCCTGGCCGCCGAACTGGCCGCGCGCCTGCGCTACACGGCGATCGACGAAATCCTCGGTGACGGCCTGCACGCCTGGCTCACCGATTTCATCCTGCTGATCCGCCAGCTGGCCCGGGCAATCCACAGTTCCTATCTGGAGGCCGTATGAAACTCGCCATCAGCCACGACACCACCTACCGCTACGACGACCCGGTGCGCGCCAGCATCCAGTACCTGCGCCTGACGCCCCAGGAAAGCGAGCGCCAGCATGTGCTCAGCTGGGAGCTCACGCTGCCGCGCCCGGCCCGCGCCCAGCGCGACCCCTACGGCAACGTGCTGCATGTGCTGAGCATCGACGAACCCCACGAGGCCGTGGTGATCCGCGCCCGCGGCCTGGTGGAGATCGACGAGAGCCGCGAGGCCGAGCACGACGCCCAGTCGCCGCTGCCGTTCTTGCGCTTCACCCGCCTGACCACCCCGGACGACGCCCTGCGCGCCTTCGCCCTGGCGCAGTGCGGCGAGGCCCGCGACCGCAGCGCGCTGATCAGGCTGATGCATGCCCTGCACGGGCAGATGCCGTTCCAGCCGGGCGCCACGGGTGTGGAGAGCACTGCGGCCGAGGCCTTCGCCGGCGCCGCCGGGGTCTGCCAGGACCACACCCACGCTTTCCTCGCCTGCGCCCGCAGCCTGGGCATCCCGGCGCGCTTCGTCTCCGGCTACCTGTACCGCGGCAGCGACCGGGACCTGGCCAGCCACGCCTGGGCCGAGGCCTGGCTGGACGACGCCTGGTACAGCTTCGACGTGACCAACGAACTGGCGCGCCCGGAGCGCCACCTGAAGCTGGCGGTGGGCCTGGACTACCTGGACGCCTGCCCGGTGCGCGGCATGCGCCGCGGCAGCGGCCTGGGCGAGCAGATGCACGCGCGGGTGGTGGTGGCGCCGCTGCTGCGCAGCCAGCAGTGAGGCCGGCGGGGGAGGCAGCCACGGGATGGAAACCGGGGTGGTCTAGTATTGCCGGGCAACCCCTGAAGAAGGCCATCCCATGACCTATTGCGTAGCCATGTGCCTGGACGAGGGCCTGGTGTTCGCCTCGGACTCGCGGACCAACGCCGGCATCGACCACATCGCCACCTTCCGCAAGCTGTTCACCTTCGGGGTGCCCGGCGAGCGCCTGATCGTGCTGCAGAGCGCCGGCAACCTGGCCACCTCGCAGTCGGTGGTGAACCTGCTGAAGCAGCGCCTGGGCGACGCCGCCCAGGTGAACCTGCACAGCGTGCCGACGCTCTACGAAGCCACCGCGCTGGTGGCCGCCACCGTGCGCGAAGTGGTGGCCCGCGACGCCGTGCCCCTGGCCGGCAACACCGACCTGACCTGTTCCTTCCTGGTCGGCGGGCAGATCGCCGGCAGCCCGCCGGAGCTGTACAGCATCTACCCCCAGGGCAACTTCATCCAGGCCACCGAGGACACGCCCTTCCTGCAGCTGGGCGAGAGCAAGTACGGCAAGCCGATCCTCGACCGCAACCTGGAGTTCACCACCAGCCTGGCCGAGGGCCTGCGTTGCGCGCTGGTGTCCTTCGACTCGACGATTCGAAGCAACCTATCGGTGGGCATGCCGCTGGACCTGCTGGTGTACCACCGCGACAGCCTGATCGTCCCGGCGGGCTACCGGGTGACGGAGGAGGATGCGTACTACGCGAGCATCCGCAAGCAATGGTCGGCGGGGTTGCATGAGCTGCTGGCGGAGCTGCCGGCGCCGCCGGTGGAGTACAACATCTAGCGAGGGTGTTGGGTTCAAGAGCGCCCTCTCCCCAACCCTCTCCCGCAAGCGGGAGAGGGGGCTGTCCTGAGCGGGGTTGGAGTCAGGCACCATCCTCCACCCTCGTCATTCCCGCGAACGCGGGAACCCAGTGACGGGTGGTTGGGTTCGCGAGCAAGCTCGCTCCTACGAAAAGCCAAAGCGCATTCGCTCTGGCTTTTGCTCTTGAGACTTCCAGAGAAACATCCGCGCACTCCGAAACGCCCCTTCAGAAGGCCGAGCGAAACCGG